>JACRCP010000129.1 GCA_016218965.1 Deltaproteobacteria bacterium
GACAGATGCCCGCAGTCCTTTCTCCCAATTCCCCTCCGCGAATCCCAGCTCACGCTGTCTGTCATGCAGCACAGCCGTGCCGGGCTTGCGACGGGTCATCCCCGTCTCCCTCCGCCAGTGACTTTGTCCGTGACCCTGAGCCCTTGAATCACACCCCTTGACACCCCCCGCCCTGACCTTGTAGTCTTCCCCGACCTTGCGACGACCGGAGGTAAAATCTGGTGTTGACCGCAGCCACTGAGGGCGGAGGGCCGTCCGGCGGTTTCCGCGGCCGGCTCGCAAACGGCGACTACAATCTTTGGCTTGTCATTGCGCTGGGCGTCATCCTGTACCTGCCGTTCCTCGGGTCCGTGGGCCTGTGGGACCCGTGGGAGACCCACTACGGGGAGGTCGCCCGCGAGATGATGGTCCGCGGCGACTACATCAGGCCCCATTGGGAGTCAGGGTACTTCTTCTCGAAACCCGTCCTGATATTCTGGCTCGAGGCCGCGGCGATGCGCATCGTGGGGGTCAACGAGTGGGGCATCCGCCTGCCGGCCGCGCTGCTCGCGATACTCGCCCTTGCGTTCTCATACCTGGCCGTTTCCCGGTTGGTCAGCCGACGGGTCGGTCTGCTCGCCTCGTTCATTACGGCGACCAGCCCGCACTACTTCTTCCTCGCCAAGCAGGCGATGACCGACATGCCGTTCGTCGCCCTGATGACCTCTGGGGTTTCGTGCCTGCTGATAGCGTTCTTCGAGGACCGCGAAAAGGTGAAACCCGGTTGGCTGTACGGCGGATACGCGTTTATCGGGGCGGCGACGCTCGCCAAGGGTCTCCTGGGGTTCATGCTCCCGGGGGCGATCTTCTTCGTCTACATAGTCGTCGCCGGCGACTGGGGGTTGCTCAAGCGTGCGCGGCTGCTTTCGGGGCTGGTGCTGTTCGTGGCGATCGCCGCGCCATGGTACATCTACATGAGCCTGTTCACGGGGCGTGACACCGAGGGCAAGACGTTCTTCCAGCGGTTCTGGGTGCACGATCACATGAACCGGCTCGGCGCCGGGGTCCACGGGAGCCGCGGGAACTTCGCGTTCTTCATAGAGCAGCTCGGGTTCGGGATGTTCCCGTGGAGCGCCTTAGTACCGTTCGCGCTGGTGGACGCCGTGCGCATGAAAGTCGCCGAGCTCGACCGGGCGAAGCGCGCCATGCTGGTCTACATCATTTGGGCGGTCGTGGCGTATTCGCTGTTCCAGATATCGGTCACCAAGTTCCATCACTACATCTTCCCGGCCGTGCCGGCGCTCGCCGTCGTAATAGCTTACTACATTGACCGGGTGTTCGAGGGCGCCGTAGAGCTTGGCGTGCTGACGTACTTTGCGGTCTTTGCCGCGTTCGTCATTCTGGCGCGCGACATCGCGATCAACAGCAAGGTGCTGGTCGACCTGTTCATCTACAACTACGAACGGACCTATCCGACCATGGCCGACCCCAAGTGGGTCTACGCGGTGCTGTTCACCGGCGCCGGCGCGGTGATGGTCTATTTCTACTTCTTCGGCAACGCCAAAAAGATCATGTACACTATGAGCGCGCTCGCGCTCGCGTTTGCGGTCTTTGGCGTCCACGTGTACTTCAACCAGATGTCGCCCCACTGGTCGCAGAAGTACATGTTCGACACGTACTACTCCCAGAAAAGGCCGGGCGAGCCGGTAGGCGCGTACCTCATGAACTGGCGCGGCGAGACGTACTACTCCAAAAACACCGTGCGCCAGCTCAAGAGCCAGGGCGAGCTCAACTCGTTTTTGACCTCGTCGCAGGGGCGCAAGTGGCTCCTGGTCGAAACGCACCGCTACAACGGAATGCGGAACGCGATGCCGTCCGACTACCAGGCCGAGGCCCGCATAGTCGACCGCTCGTGCAACAAGTTCTACCTCGTGATGGTGGGCGAGGTGAAGGCCAAGACGCCGCGGGAGCCCCCGAAGGCCCCCGAAAAAGAGGAAAAATTCGAAGGCGGCGCGCCGGAGTAGGAACTTGGAAGGAGACCTGCCGATGAGAAACGGCATCGACATTGACGCATTGATGGAAAAGGTCCGGAAACTGCCGAAAGAAAAGTTCGAGGAGGTATATGATTTTGCCGACTTCCTTGATCGGCGGGGCTGCGACCCGGCCGTCGCGATACCCAGGGATGACGACCCTGCGTGGAGCGCCTATTCCATCGACGCTGCCGTTCACGGAGATGAGATCCAGTCGGTGGAGTACACGGTGGATGATTTGAAGGAACGGTGGCGGTGAAAACGCCCGGGGCGATCACTCTTCTCTCGATCCCGCACACCGGCCTGGACGCCGGGAAGAAACGCCCGGCCGTCCTGCTGGCGCGCCTGCCCGGCAGATTCGACGACTGGGTTGTAGCGATGATCTCGACGCGACTCGATCACGAGGTTGCCGGGTTTGACGAGATCATCAAGGCAGAAGATCCCGATTTCGCGCAGACCGGTCTCAAGGTGCCAAGTCTGCTCCGGACGGGCAGGTTGGCCGTCGTCAACGGCGAGGTGATGCCCGGGATGATCGGCACCATCTCGGGCGAACGTCTCGGCCGGGTCCTCGCGCACCTGCGCGACTTGTTCACCTTGGCAAACCCGCCGACCTGACCACGCTCTTCACACCCGGATTTTTTCCGCCCGCGGCTCCTACCCCAGGTTTCCCTTGTGCCTTTCTTCGCGCTCCCTACCCCGGGTTTCCCTTTAGCCCTTGATCGTGTTACGCTTCGGGCGTGCTGACATCGAGGCTGACAGCGACGGCGTGGGCGAAGGCGGTCCTGTCCGCGGCGGTTTGCGCGGTCGTCGTAGTTTCGCCGGCTCTTTTGCGCGCGGAGGCGGTCGATGAGTTGTGGGAGCAGAGAAAAGGCCGCAAGGTCGAGGCTCGGCCGTTTTCGAAAGGTACGCCGCGGGCCATGCCAAAGAAGACGTGCATCCTGCCGCCCGAGTGCGGGGAGACCGTGTCGAAAAAAGATTGCGACGCGCTGCGGGAGGTTCTCTTCTCCGGGTTGTTTGTCGTTCCAGTAAGGCCTACGCGGGCTGGTCAAGGAACGGATCCGGCGAAGGAACTCTTGGAGGACGCCAAGGTTGAAGGCTGTGCGTTCGCGGCCGCGATTGCCGTGGATGAGAAAGGAGGGACGGTCAGGTCCACGTTGCGCACATGGGATGTGGCTACGGGCGCGAGCCGGGAGCGGGTCACGAGCACGCCGGCAGGTCCTTACGCTGTATCCTGCATTGGTCGATACTGGCTCTCGAGAGTTTCGCTGCTCTTGACGAAAGGAGAACGGGATTCCCCGTGGTTTGAAACGATCGAGGGGTGCGTGGCGTCGGAGACACAGCGCGAAGAAGAAGACAGGGAAAGAAGGGTTCGCTGGAAGATGTTTCTGCTCTCGCCCCGGGCCGGACTCACCCTAAGCCAGAGCTCCGCGGACGGATACGGGTCAACCAGGCCGGGGTTCAGCGGTGGGGTGGCGGCAAAACTCTGGCTGTGGCTCAGTTTCCTTGAAAGTGATGTTGTTTATTGTGTGAAGAGCGTTCAGGCGAACGAGAGACCGGTGAAGTTGCACTATCTCGATGTGCCCGTACTGTTCAAAGTCGTCGTTCCGGTTGGGCTTCACGCCCCCCGTATCTTGCCCGAGGTTTACGGCGGCGGGCAGGTGTCGTTCCGACTCTTTTCCGAGATAGAGAACACCGATGTGGTCTATGTTGGCTGGGTCTGGGGATTTGACATCATGGTCATGACAGCGGAGGCGGGCGCCGGCAAGCACGTCAAATCGGTGTTTCTCGATTGGCGCTTCAACGGTGGGTCGACGACGATTGGTGGCCGGGGGGTCTTTCTGAAGGCGATGACGATCTCGGTGGGGTACGATTTCTGAGCCGCGCGACCACGGATCGGTTGCCGCGGCCGATCGGGGTTGGATGACGTGTCCGGGATCTCCGTCGTCTGCGGCCAGCCCGCCCGGGACGGGCGTGACAGAGGTTGCCACGTGCGTGAGCGCGTGGAACCGAGGCGCAAGATTGAATCAAGCCCCCGCGAGGGCGCGGCACTGTGTCGCCCCTCCGGGACGTTCCGCGATCCACGCGCTTACGCACGTGGCTACCCCTGTATCGCCCCGTGCCGGGGCGGAGAGCCTCACCCGCCGATGATCACCTTTACGAAGTGGATCTTCCCTTTTTGAATCAGGTGTTCGCCGGGGGTGAGGGTGGTGTTTTTGTCTTTGACGATCTGGCCGTCGACTTTCACGCCGCCGTCGTTGATGGCGCGGATGGCCTCGGAGTTCGAGGCGGTGAGCGCCGCCGCGGTCATTACTCTTGGGAGCCAGAGGTCTTTGGGGTCCGTCGCGTTTACGGAGAACTCCCGGATCTCGGCGGGCATTTCCTTCTTCTTGAACACCCGGTCGAATTCTTCGCGGGCGGTTCTCCCCGCATCGGCGCCGTGGAAGCGGGTGACGATCTCGGCGCCCAGTCGCGCCTTGGCGTCGCGGGGGTTTGATGTCCCGGCGGCGCAACCGGTCTTCATCGCTCCAATCTCGGACAACGGGATCTCCGAGAGGAGTTCGTAGTACCGCCACATCAGATCGTCGGTGATCGACATCAGCTTGCCGAAAATCTCGCCGGGGGGCTCGGTGATCCCCACGTAGTTTCCGAGCGACTTGCTCATCTTGTTGCCGGCGAGCTTCGCGTCGACCATCTTCGCGTCGGTGCCCTCTAGGAGGGGCGTGGTCAGGACGACCTGCGGCTCCTGGCCGAATTCCTTCTGGATCGACCGGCCGATCACCAGATTGAAAAGCTGGTCGCCGCCGCCCAGTTCGACGTCGCAGTTGAGCGCGACCGAGTCGTACGCCTGGAGCAGGGGGTATAGGAACTCATGGACGCTAATGGGCATTTCACCTTTGAATCTTGTCTTGAAGTCCTCGCGCTCGAGCATCCGTGCCACGGTGTGCTTCGCCGCGAGGCGAATGATGCCCTCGGCGCCCAGCGGGCGGAGCCACGACGAGTTGAACTCGATGCGCGCGCGGTCCCGGTCGAGGATCTTGAACGCCTGTTCGGCGTACGTCTCGGCGCCGCTTTTGATCTGTTCGGACGTGAGGGGAGGGCGCGTGGCGTTCTTGCCGGTGGGGTCGCCGATGAGGGCCGTGAAATCCCCTACCACGAAGACGACGTCGTGGCCGAAGTCCTGGAACTGCTTCATCTTGTTCATGACGATGGTGTGGCCCAGGTGCAGATCGGGGGCGGTCGGGTCGAAGCCGGCCTTTACGACGAGAGGCTTGCCCGTTTCGGCGGCGCGCTCGAGTTTTTTTTTGAGCTCGGCCTCGCTTATGAGATCCACGGCGCCGCGCCTGAGCACCTCGACCTGCCGCTCCACGTCCTTGCAGACTTCCACCCGTGAACCTCCAGTGCTGATTGCTGAGCCCCGAGTCGTCCCGGACCTCACCTCAACCCTCTCCGACGCGGAGAGGGTGACCAATGGATTTGGTCAGTTGAATCTCCGCCGCATTCTCCAAATGGACAGGCAACGACCAGTGCGCTCGTCTGCTTCTATCAACACCGCGTCGACGCAGACTTCGCCGCCCGCGACCTGGAACATGACCGGGAGCTGGGTCTTGAAGCGGTGGAGCACCTGCTCTTTCTTCATCCCTATGACCGAGTCTATCGGCCCCGCCATTCCCACGTCGCTGATGAAGCCGGTGCCGTCCGGGAGAATCATCTCATCAGCCGTCTGCACATGCGTGTGCGTCCCCACGAGCGCCGTCACCTTGCCGTCCAGATGGATCGCCAGCGCCCGCTTCTCGCTGGTGGTCTCGGCGTGGAAGTCCACGATAATGACAGGGGTATGCTCGCGAAGCGCGGCGACCTCACGGTCGGCGCAGCGGAACGGGCAGTCGAGCGGGTCGTTCATGAAAATGCGGCCCTGGAGGTTGAGCACTCCGAGTCTGCGCCGGCCCCCGAGGTCCATGACCGTTGCGCCCAGCCCGGGCGCCCCCGGCGGGTAGTTGGCCGGGCGGATCATCCGGTCGGTGTTGTTGAGGAAGTCGCCGATCTCCTTCTTCTTCCAGACGTGGTTGCCGCCCGTAAGGATGTCCACCCCCCCTTCGAGCATCTCGCGGGCCTTCTCGGGCGTGACTCCGATACCGGCCGCAAGGTTTTCGCCGTTTGCGATGACGACTTCCGCGCCGGTCTCCGTTTTGATGGCGGGAATGAGCGCCTTGACCGCCGTCCGGCCCGGCCTCCCCACCACGTCACCTATGAACAGTATCCTCATTTTGCGAACTCCACCGCCCGGAGCTCGCGTATCACGGTGACCTTGATCTGCCCGGGGTACGTGAGCTCGCTCTCGATTTTTTTCGCGATCTCTTTTGAGAGCACGCCGACCTCGTCGTCGTTCACCCTGCTGTTTTCGACGATGACCCGGACCTCGCGGCCGGCCTGCATCGCGAACGATTTCTCGACGCCGGGGAATCCGGCGCAGATCTTTTCGAGGTCGTCGAGCCGTTTGATGTAAGACTCAAGCATTTCGTGGCGGGCGCCGGGGCGCGCCCCGGAAAGGGCGTCGGAAGCCTGGACGAGCACCGCGAGGAGCGACTCGGGCTTCTCGTCCTCGTGGTGCGCCTTAATGGCGTGGATGATCTTGGGCGACTCGCCGTATCTCTTGGCAAGGTCCGCGCCGATCACGGCGTGCGATCCCTCGACCTCGTGGTCGATGGCCTTGCCGATGTCGTGAAGAAGCCCGGCGCGGCGGGCCTGCTTGACGTTTAGGCCCAGCTCCGCGGCCATGATTCCGCAGAGGAAACCGACCTCGACCGAGTGCTGCCACTGGTTCTGGGAGTACGAAGTGCGGTACTTGAGCCGGCCGATGAGCCTGGTCACTTCCGGGTGCAGCCCGTGTATCCCGAGGTCGAACGCGGCCTGCTCGCCCGCCTGTTTGATGGCGGCGTCGACCTCGGCCTTGGTTTTTTCGACTATCTCCTCGATCCGCGCCGGGTGGATGCGCCCGTCGGCGATCAACTTCTCGAGCGACTGGCGGGCGACCTCGCGGCGCACCGGATTGAAGGACGAGAGGATCACGGCCATCGGCGTATCGTCAATGATGACGTCGACGCCGGTCGCCGCCTCGAGCGCGCGGATGTTGCGCCCTTCGCGGCCGATTATGCGGCCCTTCATCTCCTCGTCCGGAAGGTCGATGACCGAGACGGTCTTCTGCGTGACGTAGTCGCCGGCATATCGCTGGATCGCGATCCCGATGATGTTTTTGGCCTTGTTGTCGGCCTCTTCCCTGGCCTCGGCCTCGATCTGCTTGATCATCTTCGCGGCCTCGTGCCGCGCCTCGTCGGTCATGGCGGTCATGAGCTGCTGCTTGGCCTCCTCGCTTGTGAGGCCCGCGATCTTCTCCAGCTTCAGCTTGGTCTGAGCGAGCAGCTCCTGCTGCTGCTTCTCGGCCTCCTCGACGGTCTGCTCGCGTTTGGCGCATGCCTTTTCGCGCTTTTTCAACTCGTTGTCCTTGTTCTCGAGGAAATCGGCCTTCTTCTCGATGTTCTCCTCTTTGTGGACCAGCCGGCGTTCGGCCTGCTGGAGCTCGTCCTTCCTTTCGCGTGATTCCTTTTCGAACTCGGCCCTGGCGCGGAGCACGATCTCCTTGGCGTCTATGTGCGCCGTCTTGACGGTGTTTTCGGCCTCGCGTTTGGCGTTTTCGATGATTGTCGAGGCCGTGGCCTCGGCGTTTGCGATCCGCGCCTTGGACCGGCGGTTCTGGATGGCCAATCCGGCCGCGAACGCGCCCAGCCCGACCACGGCCGCCACAATGATGGTGATGAGGTGTTCCAAAGGGGTCCTCCTTTTCAACCGCCGCGGGGCGGGTAGCGAGGGTCCCCCTCCCGGCAGGGAGGGGTCAAGGCACGGTCTTTGCGGAGGTTTCTTGACGCCGGGACGCGGCCGCTCTGGCGGCCGCCGCGGTTTCAGGGACGGCGCCGGGTCACACCGCGGGCGCGGGCGCAAACCCGCGCGGCGAGCACACCGGTTTCGACAACGAAACTGCCCCAGCCACCACATGGTACATGCCCGCGTGAAATCCGGTCCCGTCGCGGGCTGGCGTCACTCCGCAAAGGATATGTAAAAGCCCGCGACCCATTCGCGGACTGCCTTGCAAATCGCCCCCGTTGGTGCCGTGTGAACGGGTCTTTTCGAAACCCTGCGTAAGCAGGTGGGGCCCATGTCCGCGCTTCAGGCTTCCCTGCCTGGGCAGGGCGTGCACACCGCGCGGAGGGAAAGGCCCCGCTTTGACACTGTTGGTTCCAAAAATCGCCATTCATCACGTGCACCACAGGGGAACCTTGCTAGCGGCCGTCGTCAATGATCTCGATGAGCCGCTTGACCTTCTGCGTCACCTTGTCGATCTGCGAGTTCTTTTCGTCCCGGAACCTGAAGTACTCGTCGGCGATGTTGAGCGCCCCCAGGATCAAAAGGTTCTGCGGCGGGGCATTCTTGGCCACGCCCTTCAGTTCCTCGAGCTTCCCGTTGACGTAGTCGGCAAGCTTCCGGACGTGGACCTCGTCGCTGTCGCTCGATATCTTGAACTTCTGGCCCAGAATCTTGACTTCAACGGCGCTCTTCACCGCGGAATCCTCGTTTCCAGAAGCGATAGTAGGCCAAACTCCCGCCCCGGTCAAGCGAAAGGGAAGAACGAGGAAGACCGAGGCTGTGGCCAGTGAGAAACGGGAAGGTGGGAGAGGTCGTCTATTTCTTTTTCGTCGATCGGCTCGGGCGAAGACGGGATGTGCTTCCGCCATCATCAATGGTCCTCCTCCGGTTCGTCCTTCGGCATGACCTCGCGCGCGAGCGCATCCACGTTCACGCCGCGCTCGCGGAGTATCTCGATGCGGTGGTGCCCGTCGACAATCGTGCCGTCCGGCCGAACCTTGAGCGACCCGGGTTCGCCGGGTTCAAGCGAAGCCATTATCAGCACTCACGGGAGCTTGTATCGAACGACGACCTCCGCGTAGTCCACGGACACTTCGCCGACACCCGTCCCGTTCGGCGCCACCGGCGTCACCGCGAAGTTGAGCGCCTGTTGGTTTCCAAAAAAGAGGCGCGAGATCACCAGCGGATCCGTCGTCGTCCATGTGACGAGTTGCGGCGTACCGGGCGGAGCGTTGTTCGTCGCGACGGCCTTCCACATTCCTTCGTCCCAGACCTTGAGATCGACGCCGTTCGTCGCCACGCCGCCTGGAAAACCGACGGCACCGGAATAGAAGGTTGCAGCAACCGACTTCCAAGTTGGCGCCGCAGAGACCCCTGACACAACGAACGGCGTTTCCATCAACTGTCCCGGCCGTGCATTCGCCCCGACGTCCCATTCCCAAGTCTCGCCATTCCAGGACGGGTCTTCTCCCCCGAAAAGGACCGTCTTTCCGCGCGCGCCGTCATAGGCCATCGCCTGATCACGTCTTGCCGACGGGTTCCCGTCGCCCTCAGGATCGCCGGTGGGCATCTTCTGCGCCCAGCTTGTGCCGTCCCATTCCCATGTCTCGCTGATGTAACCGTCGGCATAACCTCCGAAGAGGACCGTCCTCCCGCGTGCGCCGTCATAGGCCAGAGAATGCCCATCCCTCCCCCACGGGGTTCCGTCACCCTCAGGGTCCACGTAGGCCTTCTGCGCCCAGCTTGTGCCATCCCATTCCCACGTCTCCCCGCTTGCCATGGGTCCCGTCCAACCTCCGAAAAGGATCGTTCTCCCGCGCGCGCCGTCATAGGCCATGGCGTGATTGTATCGCGCCGACGGGTTCCCGTCGCCCTCCGGATCGGCCGGTGTCTTTTTCGCCCAGCTTGCACCATCCCATTCCCACGTTTCACCGTTGTAGCCACCGGCGAAACCTCCGAAGAGAACCGTCCTCCCGCGCGTGCTGTCGTAGGCCAGGGCATGACCGAATCGCGCCGACGGGTTCCCGTCGCCCTCGGGGTCCGCGGGTGTCTTTTTCGCCCAGCTTGTGCCGTCCCACTCCCACGTCTCGTCGTTGGAGCCGGGCAGGAAACCTCCGAAGAGGACCGTCTTCCCGCGTACGCTGTCATATGCCATCGCGTGGTCGCTTCGTCCCGACGGATTCCCATCTCCCTCGGGGTCGGCAGGCGTCTTTTTCACCCAGCTTGTGCCGTCCAATTCCCACGTTTCGTCGTTAGGTGTGAACCCCCCGCCTCCGAAGAGGACCGTCCTCCCGCGCGCGCTGTCATAGGCCATCGCGTGAGTGTTGCGCGGCGAGGGGTTCCCGTCACCCCCCGGGTCCGCCGGCGTTCTCCTCGTCCAGCTTGTGCCCTCCCATTCCCAGGTCTCGCCGTTTTGGCTGCCCGTGTTGCCTCCGAACACAACGGTCTTCCCACGCCCGCCGTCATATGCAAGAGCGTGCGCGTACCGCGCCGACGGGTTTCCGTCACCCTCGGGGTCGGCGGGGCTCTTCTTTGCCCAGCTAATGCCGTTCCATTCCCATGTCTCGCCGTTCAAGGCGCCCGTATCACCTCCGAAAAGGATGGTCCTCCCGCGCGCGGTGTCATAGGCCAGGGTATGGTATTTTCTTGCCGAAGGGTTCCCGTCCCCCTCGGGGTCGGCCGGTGTCTTTTTCACCCAGCTTGCGCCGTCCCATTCCCACGTCTCGCCGTTCAAGGTGTCCGTCAGGCCTCCGAAAAGGATGGTCTTCCCACGCGCGATGTCGTAGGCCATCGCGTGACCATATCTTGCCGAAGGGTTCCCATCGCCCTCGGGATCCGCAGGAGATTTCATCGCCCAGCTCGTGCCGTCCCATTCCCACGTGTCGTCGAGAAAGCCGCTCATGTAACCTCCGAACAGGACCGTCTTCCCGCGTGCGCTGTCATAGACCATCGCGTGATTGCCTCGCGGCGAAGGGTTCCCGTCGCCTTCGGGATCGGCCGGTGTCTTTTTTTCCCAGCTCGTGCCGTCCCATTCCCATGTCTCGTAAGCGGGTTCGCCCGTTCCACCTCCGAACAGGACGGTCTTTCCGCGTGCGCTGTCATAGGCCATCGCGTGACCATATCTTGCCGAAGGGTTCCCGTCGCCCTCGGGATCCGCCGGTATCTTCCTCACCCAGTTTGTGCCATCCCATTCCCACGTCTCGCCGCTCGGGTTGCCCGTGTACCCTCCAAACAGGACAACCTTTCCCCTCGCGGCGTCATAGGCCAGGGCGGAACTTTGTCGAGCCGATGGGTCATCGAAGGTTCGCCGCCGCCACGCACCCGCGCCTTTGAGATCAAGCGCCTGAATCCCGATCGCTCCGAGCCCGTCGCTTTCACCCGCTTCCGCAGATCCCTCCTGTTTCAGGTTGGCGGTGAACCATCGCAGCGTTTCGTATCTGTGCGGGTTCTCCAACGTGCTCCCCGGGACCTTGTACCCCATCGTCGCGGTCCATTCGTGGTTCTTGATCTCGGTTGCCGTGGCGCTGTCGATGTTTCCGGCTTTGTCCACCTGCGAAAGAAAGACGTGCGCTCGGTCGGCGCGGTTTAGTTCTTTTTCGGCGAAACAGCCGTTGGCGTCGGGGGTCGCGCGGCCGATGTCGCTTCCGGTCGCGGTGTCGGCGGCGTCCCAGAAGATCACCGTCGAGTCCGGCTCGACGGCGCCGGTGCCGGGGCCGCAGGCGGGCTCGGTTTTGATCGAGAACTTCTTAATGCCCGCGGTCGCGTCGCTGCCCCACGGGATGCGCTTGTATGCGATCAGGTCGTTCTGCGCGGCTCCGATCGGCATCGGGGCGTCCGTGTCGACCTCGATGCCGGGCGAGGGGAGGTTGAGCGTGATCGGGGCGCTCACGTTTCCAACCCGGTCGGTCAACACGACACGGACGCTCGTCGCGCCCTGTGTCGGGCTTCCGCCGGTCGGCTTGATGTCATAGGAGTACGAAAGCCCCACGGCGGCGAGCTTCGCGATGGTCCACGTTCCGGCCAGCGGGTCGATCGTGACGCCGGGGTCGTTCAAGAGCGCCTCGTTGACGTTGAACGAAACGCGCGCGGTCGTGTTCATGGCGACCTTCGTCACGGCCGGGAGCAGGCATCCGGCAAACGGGATGAGCTGGACGGTCTCGGAACCGGCGGTCACCGCGGGCGCGGTGAAGTCATACGTCACGCCGCCAATGTTTTTCGCCGCCACGTTTCCAGCGGCATCCGTCGCGGTCACCATCACCGATTCCAGACCCTCGCCGTCCCAAGTCTCCACCGGCCGCGAGTAGAACGTGTACGTGTACGGGCCGGTTCCGGTCTTAGAGAGAGGCCGCATCGCGAGGCTCCCGAGCACGACGCTCGGATCGGCCGGGAGCGGCTCGTCCACCGTGAAGACCGCAGTGACCACGTCTCCGACCTTGGCGAGGCGGTTGTCGTTGGGGTTGTTCGTCGTGACGTCGACGGGGGTGACAATCGGCGAGACGGGGTCGACGAGCCAGCCCGTCGCCGGAACACCGCTCTCTACGTTTCCGGCGAGGTCGGTCAGATCGATGGTCACCGTGTACGTCTCGTTTACGTTGGACATGACATCGGTGCTGTACGTAAAGCTCGTGTCGGTCTCGGCGGTCGGAGGGCCGAAGAATCCTGCCTGCTCGACACCGTTTCTGGAGACGTGCGGGACGGGACGGCCGGGAGTCCCCATAAGGGCCTCGGTCACGTTCACGGTGTAAAACACCTTGTCGCCGAGCTTGAACGTGGTCTTCGAGGGGGTGCTCGTGAGCAGCTGCGGCCTGGTGAAGTCGAGCGTGACGCTCGGCGATGCGAACGACGAATTCCCGGCCGCATCCGATAGAGCGATCGAGATCCCGGTCCCGCCCTGGGGCGACTCCGTCCCCAAAAGCGGCGACGCGATTGCACAGGTGTAGGCGTTCGCGCCCCCCGACGTGCACGGCATCGAGACGGGAGGATTGGTGTTGAGCTTCACGGCCGGGAGCGCCGCCCCGAGGTCTTCGCTCGTCGTGAACGTCACCGAGACAACATCTCCGGCCCTGTAGTACGCCGGACTTTTGTTCATCTCCGGCCCCGCTGTGATCGAAGGCACCGCATTGTCGATCTTGAACCCGGCGACGGCGAGCCCGGTACTGGTGTTGCCCGCGGCGTCGGCCATGTCCAACGTCGCGGTGTAGACGCCCTGGCCCTCGCTGCCGTCCACCGTCCGCGTCCACGTGTACGCCGTGCCGGACCTGGACGGGCCCGTAAACGCAAGGTCAGGCACGGTGTGCAGGATGGGGTCGGACAAGAGCGGCTCGCTTGCATTGAGCGTGTATACGAGGACCCTCCCAAGCCCGGCCGGATCCGGGCTGCCGCCGGAGCTGGTTACGACGGGCGGCGTGAAGTCGTATTCGACGCTTCCGCTCCCGAATGCCGTGTTGCCTGCGGCGTCCGGCGCCTGGATGGCGATTTCTTTGATCCCATCGGTGTCTCCGGCCTGAACGTCGCAAGCGCACGCGTACACGAGGTCGGGAGGGGTCCCGGTCGGCGCCCCGCACGTCATCGACTGTCCGCCGACCGCGACTGCCAACCCGGTACCGACGTTCTCGGTCGCGTGGAAACTCACCGTGACGCGGTCGTGACCGGCCGCCCGGCTGTACTTCGCCTTGTCGGCGGCGACGTTGCTCACGGACGGCTTCACGCCGTCGAGCGCGACGGTCCCCGTCGCCGGCGCGGCGGCGGGGTTTCCCACCGTGTCCGTCGCCGCCGCCGAGAGGTTGAAGCTCCCCTCGTCCGTCGCCTTCACCGAATACGTCCAGGTGAAGCTCGTTCCGGAGCCGGACGGCGCGCCGAGGGCGAGTCCGCCTGAATCGAGCGCGACCCCCACGGGGTTGAGGGCCTCGCTCGACGCCACGCCGATTGTCACGATCTCCCCCAGACGCGCCGGACGGTTGTTCGGTTGCACCGAAAGCGTGAGCCCGGGTCCCGAAAAATCGAGGTCTATCGACGTCGTCCTGAATCCTATGTTTCCCGCCTTGTCTATGGCCGCGACCGCCGCCTCCGTCGTACCTGCGACCTCTTCACCAGTCACAGGGTACGTACACGTGTAGTTCGGGCTTGCCGCCCGCCACGGCTCGCACTTCATGAACGCCTCTCCGACCGTCGCCACGAGGCCCCCCTCCACGTCCTCGCTGCAGTCGAATGTGAGCGTCACGGTATTGAACCCGGGTCTCGCGCTGTACTTCTTGGACGACGTCACAAGTTCGCCCAACTGCGGGGTCGTCGAATCCACGACGAAACTCCCGCCGGCCGCGTCGTCAAGCGGGTTCCCGGCGCGGTCCGAGAGCGAGATCGTGATTGCGCGCTCGCCGTCGGCTTCGCCCTCCGCGACTTTGTATCCGAATTGGTAGCTGTTTCCCGGAAATTCTGTGCCCGCAAGGTCCTTCCCTCCGGCCTTCACCACCGGCATCGCCGACAGGGGCTCGGTCGTCTCGAACGCCACCGTCACCGTCGTCCCGGCCTTTGCGACCGCGGGCGTCACTGCGGGCGATCCGTTGATTGCAGGTGCGGCGAAGTCAAAGACGATCGTCCCAATCCCTATTCCGCTCTTCTCATTCCTTGCCCCATCGACAAGATCGACCGTTACGCTCACACCCGCGGGGTCCTCGCTCTCGTCCCCCGTCGGCGCGTACGAGTACGTGTACTTGTTGTTTTTCGGTTCCCCCGACGCCGCGAGCACCTGTCCGGTCGCCAGCTTCACCACCGGCGCCTCGGCCGGCGTCTCATTCACCGAAAACGTCACCGTGACCGCGCCCTTCTTGTTCACCGGCGACCCTGCGATTGTCGCGTCCACGAGGTCGGGCGCCAGGAAGTCGAACCTGAGGCTCTTTCCCGACAGCTTCCCCGATTCGTTGCCGGATTTGTCGGTTAGCACGATCGAGATCGGCGACTCGACGCCCTGCGGTTCGTCGCCCACCGCCTGGTACGCGAAGACGTACCTCGTCCCGGACGATGCCTTGTCGTCGAGTGAGAGCAGGCGATCGGTTCCTGCACTGACCGAAACGACGGGCGTCTTCGAAAGGTCCTCGGAAACTTCGAATGTCACCCTCGCCGTTGCGCCTCTCTTGAGCGTCGGCGACGAAACGGACACTTCGCCCGCGAGCGCCGGAACCGTCGAGTCGATGTTCTCGGTCTTCACGCACCGCCCGACCTTCTCATTGCACGTCCAACCGGACGGACAGTCGGCCTCGCTCCGGCAGCCGATCTTCGCTTCCGAGGGGACGGCGAGGTCCGAGGAGCAACCGAAAGTGGCGCAGGCCACCGTGGCCGCGACGAAGAAGTTCGCTGTTTCGCGTGTTGAACGCATTTCACACTCCACGGAAAAGCCGGCCACGGATCTGTTTCGCCCTGTCCTGGGGCAAAAAGACTAGGTTCGGGATGCTGACCGGACGATTACTCGGGGATGAAATGGAGTTGCCCGTTACCGCGGGGAAAGTACATCCGCGAGGGGCTGGGCGCAGGGCGCGGTCCGAATGGTCCGCGGGCGGAGGCTCTAGCCCTTCCCGTACACGTGCAGGCCGCCGCCGGTCAGGCCGAGGTTCACGCCGAGGTAGGTGAAGATCACGACCGCGAAACCGATCACGGAGATCACCGCGGCCGGCCGGCCGGTCCAGCCGTGGGTGATCCGGGCGTGAAGGTAGAACGCGTATACGAACCACGTGATGAGCGACCAGGTCTCTTTGGGGTCCCATCCCCAGTACCTGCCCCACGCGTAGTGCGCCCAGACCGCGCCGGTGACGATGATGAGCGTCATCATGGGAAAGGCGAAGAGCGTCACCCGATACGCGGTGTTGTCCAGGACCCGTTTCTCGGGGAGCGCGGTGACGAACGACTCGTGCCTGAAAGCCAGGAACACCTGGAACGCCGCGACGGCCAGGAGGAACACCAGAATCGCGAAGTCGTACGGGTTCGAGCGCATGCCCACGACATACGGCACGGCGCCCGAAACCCTGAAGTTGAGCGATTCTCCTCCGGCCATGCCGAAGCGGTCGGCCGCAAACGACTTGACGAGCGACGAGATCTCTTCTTCGGACGAAATCCTGATCCCGCCGCCCGTGGCGTTGGCCACGAAACTGGCAAGCGCGCCGGCGAGCATGACCGTCCCAGCCGTGAAGAGCCAGTCCCCCGCCCGGCCGTGTTCTTTTCCTTTTCGGCCCTGTACCGCATACGCCGCGGCGGCCAGGAGGAACGCGAAGGCCGAAAGGCTCATCAGAGCGCCGGTGTGCGGGACCCGCCTTTTCAGCTCTACGTCGGCGGTGAGTCTCCGGCCGTCGCGTGCCGGGACCTCGAACTCGGCAAAGGCGAGCGACGTCTTCCCGTGCGCGTTTTTCGAAACCAGCGTCATCGAATAGTCGCCCGAGAGAATCGGCGTTCCGCGCGCCACGCCCAGAAGCATCAACACCGACACGAGCGACAGGGCCAGCCCTATTCGCCGGTGACCGACGCCGTCCTTCAAGAGAAACATGAACGAGAAAACCGCGGCCACCAGGAAGGCGCCGTACCCGGTCGCCGCCATCGCCACGTGCATGTGGAGCCACCACGACTGGAGCGCCGGGACCAGCGGGGTGATCTCGCGGTCCGTTAGCAGGCTCGAGAGTCCCAGCGCCAGAAGGACAAGGGCGTTGGCGAAGAGGCCCACGAGGCTCAACTTGTAGCGGAACTCGAGGACGAGGTAGATGACCATCACGCCCCACGCGAAGAACACAAGCGACTCGTAGAGGTTTGTGAACGGGGGGTGCGATAGCAGGACCTTCCATCGTTCCCAGCCGGCAAGGGCGTGGCCTTCGGCCTGCTCGAAGGCCTGAAGCTCGACCAGCCCGGCCTCGATGTAGCGGACCAAAAGACCCAGCGTGTGGACCACGGTCCCGCCAATCGAGAGGCCCACCGCCAGTTTGCGGACGCCGTGCTTCGCGGTCGCGACCATGATCATGTACAGGACGACCGCCGCGAGGTAGTGGAAGAACGCCACCAGGAAGAGTTTTTCGCTGAAATGGGTCATGCTCGCCCGCCCTCGCCCGTCTTGAGCGTTTCGATGAATCCCCGGACCTTGGGTTCGAACCCGCGCGGATTGCGGCTCGCCGACGCCGCGACGAACACCCTGCCCCCGGTGACGCGGACCCAGACCTGGCGGTGGCTCATGAAGAACGCGGCGAACAGCCCCACGAGCATGATGGCCGAGCCCAGGAACACGAAAGGCGTGCCGGGGTCGCGGGAAACCTGCAGCCCGGTCGCGTACGCCTCCCTGCCGCCGGTGTACTTGAGGGTGACCGGCGCCTCCCGGTTCTTCGCGTCGAACCCGGGGAAACGCTGGAACAGCCAGAACTCGCCTCTGTCGCCCGACGCCGGCTCGCGCGCCACCCGGATTGCCGGGCCGAAGCTCCCGAGGTCGGGATTGTACTCGATGATGGTGTACTTCGCGTCGAGCGCCGGCGCGCCGCCGGCCGCCCGGATCTCCTCGCCCCGGCGCGCGGCGCCGGTGGTCTTTTTGCCCGTCGCCTTCTCCTCGAACTCCATGGTGAAGACCTGCCTCGAAGCGTCGGGCTGGTAGGACGACTGGTAGAAGTTCATTCCGCCGTATTCGAGCGGGGCATTCACCCAGATGTCGCGGGTGAGCACGTTCTTCCCGCGTTCGAGGATGGTGAGCGTCGAGCGGTACTCCTTGGGGCGGCCGTCGGCGAACCTCTCGTACACGAACTTGTCGCACCGGACCGAGAACGGCAGATCTTTCCTGAGCGTGCCGCCGCCGGGCATGCGCAGGTTGTAGTAGTCGACCTCCGATCCCTCGGGGACGTACACGAACCCGTCCTCGCCCGCCGCCGACGAGATGATGGCGCCGAAAAGGATGAATAGAAGGCTCATATGGACGGCAGGGAAGGCAAGGCGCGAGATCCGGCCCGAATCGAACCAAAGCGTTGTTGCGGCGCCTGCCGTTGCGACCCGTGCAGTCCCGAGATGCGCTTTGGCCGCCGCGCGGACGCGCGCCAGGGCCGCCTCGTCGGATTCGCCGTTCCTGTACGGGAGATCCGCAGTCCACCTCGCGTTGCCCAACACCTGTTCGTCCACGAGCGGCCGGCGGGTGACGAACCTGCGCCATACCATCGGGAACCGGTTGACGGTACAGGCGACAAGATTGAGGCACAGAAGGAGCAGCAGGGCGGTGAACCACCACGTGTGGTAGACGTCGAACCCGCCAATCGAGTCCAGAAACCGGTACAGGCCGGGGGAATAGACCGCCTGCGCCTTGCCGGCCTCTTCGCCCTGGGGGATGAAGGTCCCGGCGACCAGTACCGCGGCGATCACGATGAACAGGGTCACCGACAACCGGAGCGACACGAAGAACGACCATGCCAGGTCAACGAAGTCGTTGTTCGGTGTATCGGTCTTTTGGGGCATAGGATGTGGTCCGTGGGCGGTCAGGCGTTTGCGGCGCGATCACCGGTCTTTTTCTTTCTTCTTGTCTGTCCAGTGTTTGATGGCGTTCATCGCGTCCTTGACGACAAACTGCTTTATCTTGGGGCTGTCCTGCGTGTGACACTTCGAACAGGTCTTCTCGGACGGGTCCTCGAGTCCCACGAGGCGCGACAGCTCGCGGTCCTTCATCACGTATGGGAACGCGTAGAAACGGCCGCCGCCGTGGCACGCCTCGCAGCCGATCTCCGAAAACTTTCCTTCGCCCGTCGAGTGGCACTTGAGGCACCTCAAATCCTTCTTCTGTTTTTCGGTCAGGGCCGACGCGCCCTTTGAGTGCGCCGACGACTTCCAGGCGTCGTATTGCGGTTCGTGGCACTCGCGGCAACGCGACGACCCGACGATGTACGAGGCGCCTCCGGCCCCGGCGAGGATCACCGCCCCCGCCAGGAACGGCAACAACACGATGCGTCTTGAACAGAAAAATTTCACCAAAATGACCTTTTTCGGCGCATTCCCGCCCGCGCCCGGCTATGTATAAAAGGAACTCGCGAAGTTTTCCATACTTTTCTGCGGGGTTGACAAAAAAGGCCATTGTGGTATGAAAAGCACGCTTCGGGGTAATCCTCCGAAATCATTTGGTTTTTGGCCCAAAGGCGGTGTCTATGCGACGGTCCAAGGTGCTCATCATGGGGGCGGCCGGCAGGGACTTCCATAACTTCAACTGCGTGTACCGCGACAATGATGGCTTCGAGGTCGTCGCTTTTACGGCCACGCAGATCCCCAACATCGAAGGAAGGCGCTATCCCGCCGAGCTCGCGGGGAAGCTCTACCCCGACGGGATTCCAATCCACCACGAAAAAGATCTCGAAAAGCTCATCCGGGACAAAGGCGTCGAAGAAGTCGTCTTTGCGTATTCGGACGTCA
>JACRCP010000130.1 GCA_016218965.1 Deltaproteobacteria bacterium
GTACCACTCCGTTGTCGTTCACAACGGGAACATGTACGTGATTGGAGGTATTCGTGATCCAAGTGGTACCTACCTCGACGCGGTCAGCTTTGCGCCGATAAACGCTGATGGCACGTTGGGGAATTGGTCTTCGACAACCAGTATGCCTTCGCCTCGACGCGGCCAGATAAGTGCAGTGGTAAATGGATACCTCTACGCAATTGGTGGCTATGACGGAACCAAGACGTTGAATGATGTCCTGGTTGCCAAGATCAACAGCGACGGGACTGTCGGATCATGGGCTTCAACCACTCCATCGCCCATTTCGAACTGGTGGGCCGCCGGAGGCATCTACAACGGCCACGTGATTGTCGGGGGAGGATGGGATGGTACCAATCGGATCTCCGACGTATTCGCCGCCCCCATCAACGCCAACGGGACTGTGGGAGAGTGGAAGGGGACGGCCAGCCTCCCGACTGCCCAGAACTTCCATGCGGGCGCGTACTCCAACGGATTCGTCTACGCTATTGGAGGTTGCACCAACGTCGCCTGTTCCGCAATGACGGATGAGGTCAAGTTTGCCCCGGTGAACGCGGACGGGACGGTCGGCACTTGGAATGCCGGCGCGGCGCTTCCCACCGCCAAATGGAGCTTCGCGGCATCTGCATACAACCGATATGTCTACGTGATCGGCGGCTGCACGAAGTCGAACTGCTCGAATGTGCTGAAGGAGGTTCACTACGCACCTGTCCAAGGCAACGGTGCAATCACCTCGTGGACTCCGGCGCCGGACTTCCCCAAGCCCATCCACGCCCACAACATGATGGCCTACAACGATTATCTGTATGTGATCGGCGGCATCTCTACATCCGGTCCTTACCTGGATGATGTCTATTACTCGAGGATCAATCAGGACGGTTCGCTCGGTCAATGGAACACTTCGCAGAAATTCGCCATAGCCCGCGGTCTGCACACCAGCACGCTGTTCGCCGGCAATTTGTACTTGATTGGCGGTGGGGACTCGGCCATCGGTTACAAGGACGACGTGCAGTATGCGCCGATCAACGCCGATGGGACAGTTGGCGCATGGAACATGTCGTCGACACACTTGCCGAACACCTTGGCGGGTTTGGCAAGCGTTGCGGCCAATGGTTATCTCATTGCTACTGGAGGGTACAACGCCGGTGGGTATGCGTCCGGTGTGTGGGCTACGCCTGTGAAACCAGCCGGAGACATCGGCAGTTTTCCGACTGCCTCGAGTCTTTTGACCCAGAAAGCCGGCCACAGCAGCGTTTTCTACAGCGGCTACCTATACGTGATAGGCGGCAGCAATCAGACAAACGCATTCGCCGACGTCCAGTTCGCCCCCGTGACGGCCTATTCGACATCGACAAAAAGCACCTTCTCCAAGCAGTTCGACCTGGGTTCAGTGGAGGTGATTCATTCGATTGAACTCAAGGGCGTTTTGGGTGGGGTGAACAGCTCGTTTGACCTATCGTACAGGATCGCTGGGGATGACGCGGTGTATGGGAACTGGTCCGCGCCGGTGTCGTTGACTTCCGTGCCTGGCGCGGTCGTGGTGGGCGTGGTCGGGCGGTACATCGAAGTCGCCGTCACCATCAACGACAACGGCCGGCTCGGGGTGACTTCGGGGATGGGGTCGAGCGAGTTGAGCGAGCTATCGGTGAGCTACGGCGAGGAACCGGACGGGGGCATGACGGACGGCGGGGACGCAGCAACCGACGGCGGGGTAGACGCGGAGTCGGACGGGGGACAGGACGGTGGGATGTCGGACGCCGGAAGCGACACGGGACAAGTGACAGGTGACGGGGGAGAGGACGCCGGGGAGCCGGACTCCGGAGTCACCGATACCGGAGCACAGGATGCGGGCGACATGGATGCCGCGTTCGACTCGGGGTCCGATACGTCCTTCGACGGTGCTCAGGACGGGTCCCATCCGTCCGATGCGTCCGATGACGGCGCTGCCGACACGGGTGTTCCGGACGACGGCGCACAGGACACCGGCGGCATGGACGCCGGCACCGACGCGAGTGAGAAGCCCGCGGCCGAAGAGGAGATACCGCAGAACATGTACTCGTGCTCGTGCTCGACGCTCGCGCTCGCCCAGGACACGCCCTGGGTCGAGCCCGCGAAGGAGGAGAAAAAACAGTCGATGAGCGTCGCGGTGTTCCAGTTCGAGGCGCAGGGCGCCGACAAGAAGATCCCGGTCATCCTCACCGACACTGTGCTCTCCATGCTCAACAGGCTCCCGGACACGCGCGTCATCGGCTCAAAAGAGATTGACGCGATGCTCAACTACGAGCAGAAGAAGCAGATGACGGGGTGCAACGACGCGTCTTGCGCCGTCGCGCTGGGAGGCGCTCTGGGGGTGGACAAGATCCTCATGGGGAGCGTGGGTAGGCTGGGGGAGACCCACATCCTGGACATGAAGTTGATAGACATCCGCACCGCGCACATCGACACGTCGTACAACAAGCGCCTGGAATCCGGCCGCGAGGAGGAGTTCTTGGATGTCCTGCCCGAGGCGCTTACAGTGCTTTTCCCGTGGGCGGAAGGCACGTGGGCGAAAACGACATCTGCAAGCCAAAAGCCAGAAGCCAAAAGCCAGAAGGCGGAAGCCAAAAGCCAAAAGGCAGGCGTCCTCGCGCACGCCGGCATGTTCGGGCTTTCCCTTCGCGGCTACGCCGACTTGAAATTCACCGGCGGGGCGGGCGATCTGTCCGCCGGCTATTTCTTCGCGGACTGGTTTGAGGCGTCGCTCGGGGTGGGCTACGGGGCGCACGCGATGTTGAAGCCGCGGCTGACGTTCCTCCTCTACAACCTTGACGGAAGCGTCAAGCCTTACCTTACGGCGCACGGGCTCGCCTTTTTCTCGGACCCGGTCGCCCTCGGCGCCGGTGTGGGTCCGGGCATCCAGTTTGAGTTCGACGGACACTGGGGGCTGTTCCTGGAGACGCCGATCGAGTATTTCTTTGTGTCGCCGGAGATCGCCGATGCCTGGGTGGTTCTCGTGGCGTTGGGGGTGCAATTGAGGATATGATGCGGACGCGAACGACAATCCTGTTTGCCGCGGTTCTTGCACTGGCCGCGGCCACGGCGCGGGCGGAGGGGCCGGAGGCCGAGCTCAAGAAGGGTGTGTACGCGTTCGAGCACGGCGACTACGCCGAGGCGATCTCGACCCTCACGGCGATCTTGAGCCCGCTCAGGCTCACGTCCGAAGACGATATCGTCTCGGCGCGCAAATACCTTGGCGCCGCATACTACTTTTCGCAGAAAAAAGACGAGGCGGCCGACGAGTTCCGCAAGCTCGTTATCTTGAAGCCCGATTTCAAGTTGGACCCGTTCAACTTCCCCCCGCCGCTCGTGCTCTTCTTCGACGGGATCAAGGCGGGACTCTCCGACCGCCTCGAGAAGCCCAAGCCGCCCGACGACAAAAAGGACTTGGTCAAAGAGACCGTCCGGATAATAGACCGGCGGGTCGAGAAACGCTCTCTCTACGTCAACTTCATTCCGTTCGGTGCCCCGCAGTTCCAGAACGGCCAGAGGACCAAGGGCTGGATCCTATTCGGGACCGAGGCGGCCCTCGCAGGTACGAACGTCCTGTCATACTGGATGGCGAGGTCGTTCGCCGACGGGCGCGGATACGTCGCCGCCGAGTCCGACCGGGCGAAGGCCGGCACCTGGGCCACGATCCAGATGGCCTCACTCACGGTTTTCGGGGGCGCCGTCGCATACGGCATCATAGACGGCCTGGCCAACTACGAGTCGGAAGTCGCCGCGGGGACGGAGAATGAAAACGGGAGGTGATCCATGCCGGTACTAAGGTTCCAGAACCCGTCCGATCGCACCGTCAAGATGGTGCCGCTCTTCAAGAAGGTCACCACTGTGGGGTCGTCCGCAGACAGCGACGTCATCCTGCCGGGCAAGGGGATCCAGGCGAACCATGCCAACGTCTTCTTCGACGGGCGGTCGTACACCCTGCAGGCGTCGCAGGCCCAAAACGAGGTGATTGTGGACGGAAAGGTCATCCGCCGCCGAAAGCTCGACGAGGGGGCGACCATCCAGATCGGCCCGTACATCATCCGGTACTACGAGACGCTGCCGCCGGAAGAGGGGAACCGTACGCCGGGTGTGGCGTCAAATGGCGGAAAGGCCGGGCGGGAGGCGATCGAGGTGGCCACGTACCGGCGCATGTTCGATCTTTGCACGAGGCTCCTTCACGAGTACCGCCTGCAGCCCCTCCTCGAGGCCGCCATGGATTCGGTCGTCGAGCTTGTGAACGCCGACAAGGGCTTCCTCATTCTCCTCGAAAACGGCGCCCTGCGCGTCAAGGTGGCGCGCAACGTGAAAAAGGAAAACATCGAGGACGCGCTCGAAAAGGTCTCGGACAGCATCATGGGCCGCGTGATCCGGAGCCGCGAGCCGCTCATCGTGAGCGACGCCCTCCACGATCTCGATTTCAAGTCGTCCGAGTCCGTCGTCAATCTCAAGCTGTGCTCGGTGATGTGCGTCCCCCTGCTCCACAAGGACGAGATCTTCGGGATCATCTACGTCGGCAACGACCGCGTCGTGAGCCTCTTTGACGAGCGATCGCTTCGCGCCCTGGTGATATTCAGCGCCCAGATAGCCCTGATCCTCCAGTCCGGCATGCGCCTGGACCAGGCAGAGGCGTCGGCGAAGGCGCTCTCGGACCAAATCAAACAGATGCAGTTCGGCGAGGTCATCGGCACCGCGCCGCTCATGCAGGAGGTGTTCCGCAAGGTCGCCAAGGTGGCGCCGACGGACGTCTCGGTGCTCATAGAGGGTGAGACCGGCACCGGCAAGGAGGTGATTGCGCGCGAGGTCCACCGCCGCTCGACGCGCTCGACAGGCCCGTTTGTCGCCATCAACTGCGCCGCGATCCCCGAAGACCTCCTCGAGAGCGAGCTTTTCGGGCACGTGCGGGGCGCGTTCACCGGCGCGGTGACCACGCGCACCGGCAGGTTCCAGCAGGCCAACCACGGCACCGTGTTCCTTGACGAGATCGGCGACATGCCGCTTTCGCTCCAGCTCAAGATACTCTCGGCCATCAACGACCGGAAGGTGACCAAGGTTGGAGACAGCCATCCCGAGGACGTGGACATCAGGATAGTCGCGGCCACCAACCAGGACCTCGAGGCGGCGGTGCGCGAGAACCGCTTCAGGGAGGATCTTTACTACCGGCTCAACGTCGTCCGGCTGGGCCTGCCGCCGCTTCGGGACCGGGGTGAGGACATCGTTCTCATCGCGAGGTACCTCCTCCAGCGCTACGCAAAGGAATACGAGAGCAAGGCGCGGGGGTTTTCGCCCGCGGCCATCGAGGCCATGAAGAAGTACTACTGGCCGGGCAACGTCCGCGAGATGGAAAACCGCATCAAGAAGGCCGCGATCCTGGCCGAGAAGCTCACGATAGGCATAGACGAGCTTGACCTCCGGAACGTCGAGAGCCAGCCGATCCTGCCGCTTGCGCAGGCGCGCGAGGAGTTCCAGATGAGGTACATCCAGGAGGTCCTGGCGCGCAACCACGGGAACCGGACCAAGACGGCCAAGGACTTGGGCGTGGACCCGAGGACGATCTTCAGGTATCTCGAGCGGATGCCGGATACGCCGGGTGGGGGGAACAACAAGAAGGCGTGAGGCATGAGGCACGAGGCATGAGGCGGGAGTGTGATGGCCGGATGTGGGGGTGGGCTTGTCGGTGGCACCCGGCGCGAGTGATGGGGACGGGGCTTTTGGCTGTTCTGTGCGGTGACATTTTTGTCGCGAAAGGCGGGAGCAAGAGGAACGGTATGATCTTCGCGGGTCGGGCGGGGCTACAATTGAAGGCGATGGCCGCCGCGTCGGCGCTTCTGGCGATTGCGGCCTGCTTCGTCCCGCCGGACATAGAGGCGCCGCCGCTCGAGGAGAATGTGGGGCCCGTCATTGAACAGAGCAAGGTCGATCCCCAGGGACCGCTGATCTACATTGACGACTCGTGCGTCCAGCGGTTCACCGTCGGGGGGATCGTCGATGCCAACACCTCGGACACCATCTATTACCGCTGGTACGTGGACTACCAGGCATGGGATCCGGGCCGGGTGAACGAGAGCGGCACCATCCCCCCGCCGGCGATCCCGGAAATGGGCCGGGCCGGGCCGTCGTTTACGCTCTACGCTTCGAGCAGCACGCTTTTGCAGAATCGCTCGAACGGCTCGGTGCACACGTTGGAGTTTGTCGCGGCTGACCGCCCGTTCGTCGAGGACTCGAGCGTGGCGCCGGCCTACAAGGTCATCTCGGAGGGCGGTTTTGGGGCATCTTTCGAATGGACCGTGGTGATAAAATCGGACGAGTGCGCGAAGCAGCCGTGACCGCGGCGGCGTCTGCCGTACTCGTGGGGGTGCTTGCCGCCGGGATCGCGCCGGCCGGGTGCGGCGACGATTCGGCGGGGACGGAGGCGGGCGCGCCCCGCGTCACGCATGCGGGAGGCGCCACGGGGTGCCCGCTTGTGGACGGCTGTCCGGGTCCTGCGGAAAAGCGCTCGCTTGTTTCCTTCGAGGCCATTCCCCCCGCCGGAGGCACGGCGGTACGGCAGTATTTCCCGGACATCGCGTTCCCGGCAGGCGCGACACTCAACCTGACGCTGCGTCCCGCGGCGAAGCTCTGCGGCGCCATCATCAAGGACTTCAGCCGAATCCCCGGCACGGTTTTCGCGCGGCCGGACCCGGCGCCCATCGCCGGCGAGTCGCTCTCGTACCAGGACTCGGTGACGACCGGCGGGACGTTCTGCGTGGACCTTCCCACCGGGTCGTATGTCCTGCGCTCGGTGCCGGACAGCGCGGACCTGCCGCCGCTCACCACGACGGTCACGGTGGACACGCTGAGCAAGGACGTGGACGTGAACTACCCGCCCCACGAAGCGATGCTTCACGTTTCGGGGTTCGTGAGGATGGGTTTCCTGGGCATCGACAACGTGCTGGTGAAGGCCTACGACCGCGTCACGGGGATCGAATCGAACTCCGCCATCACGGCGACCCCGTCCGACGGCGACCCGGGGGGCGCGTTCGATCTCGTCATCCCCGCGCTGACCGGGACGTACACGCTCCTTCTCTCCGCGACCCCCGAGAACCCGGACTGGCCGACCGTTGAATACCCCGATCTCATCACGCCTGAAACCACCAGCGGCATGGAGTACGGTTTCGGCGTCGTCCCGCCGGCCATCTCGTTGAGCGGCGCGGTGCGCAACATGCCCGCTTCCGAGACGGGGGCACAGGTGGGTTTCAAAGCGACCATCGGCAACGGGGTATTCACGAAGACCGTGCAGACGAGCCCGGGGGGCGGGTTCGAAACCGTGCTCCGCGAGGGGACGTATGCGGTGACGGTATTCCCCCCGGCCGGCGATTCGTCGGCGGGGATCACCTCTTTCGAGGACGTCATCGTGGCCGCCGGCGGGCCGGCGCTGGATCTATCACTGTCTCCCAAGAAAAGAGTCCGGGGCGCGGTGCACTACCCCGACGGCGTGGCCGGCACCGGCGTGACGATCTCGGCCATGCGGATCGGCTCCTGCACGACGGGCCAGGCCGATCCGGGTATGACCCCGGTCGAAACCGTGGCCGGCGCCGACGGGAGCTACGAGCTGGCACTGGACTCCGGGTCATGGGACGTGACGTTCGTCCCCCCGCAGGGCGTGTACAACGCGAGGGCCGTGAAGCGCGGGTTGTGCGCCGAGAAGGCGGGGGCGCTCAACGTCGTCCTTCCCCGCTCGGTCGTGGTGACGGGGACGATGTTCGACGCGTTCTGGATCCCCGCCGCGGGGATCACCTTCAACGTCTACATGAACCACGCCGACGAGTCCGGCCGGGCCCTCCTCATCGCCACCGGCCTAACCGGCGCGTCCGGCGCCCTCGTCGTGACCTTGCCGGACCTGACTGGCCCGTAGAACGCCCGACGGTTCAGAGATCCCCGGCGCAGACGAGGTCCGACACGGCGGGGTCGGTGCTCAGGCGGCAGGCGTCGCCGACCTGACGCTCGGAGAGCGTCTTGACGTAGTCAATGCACGACGCCACGGCATCCTCACCGCAGGTGTAGTCCGGCTGGCCGCCGCAGTCCATGTCGGGAAACGCGTCGAGGATCGCGCCAAGCAGCGTCCCTTCGATCTGCGTGGTCGCGCAGATCACCAGGAACTCGCAGGACTTCCCGATCCCGAATCCCTCGGTCATGCCCGAGGTCGAAAACTTCCCGAGGTCGCACTCGTACGCCGCGCACCTCTCGTCGGTCCCCTCGATGAAGAGGCAGTGCGGGAGCGAGTCGCAGCGGTAACCGCAGAAGGCGTCGTCGCTGCACGTCCACCCGCCGTCGCATCGGACCGAAGGGAAGCCGTCGCAGTCGGTCGCCGGGTCCTTGCACGCCCCCGTCCGTTGCGCGCAGCCGAGGTACTTCCCGCCGCCGCAGACGCAGTCGCACGGCGGCTCGCCCGGGCACGAATAGTCGCACGGGCACAGGCAGTCCTCGGCAAGGACCTCACAGTCGTCCCTTTTGTAGCATTCGCAGAACTCGAGCCCTTCGCAAGGCGCCCTGCATGACCCGGGTTCGGCTTCGAAAAAACCCTCGGGGCAGAAAAACTCGCCCCACTCGCATCTCGGCGAGGTCTCGTCGCCGTTTTCGCCGCAACACGTGAGGTACGGCGCGCCCATGACCCAGCAGGGGTCCGCCTCGGTGCAGCAGAAGCCGTTCCCCCCGCTTTCGGGAGTGCACCCCGGTCCCGCCATGTAGAGGTCCTCGTGGGGCGACGGGCAGGGCGTCACGGGATCGATGGGGCCGGGCGGAAGCTCGCCGGGGACGCACAGGCCGTGCTCGCCGCACGGATCGTCTTCGCTCCTGGCCCTGCACCCGATGTACGTCCCGCCGCCGCATTTGCACACGCAGTCGATGCCGGGATTGCAGTCGAAGTCGCAGTCGCACAGACACCCGTCCGAGACTGCCTCGCAGTCCTCGCGCGCGGTGCAATCGCAGAAGTCGAGGCCCTCGCACCCTCCGCCGCACGAATCGAGCGGGGCCTCGGCGTACCCGTCGGGGCAGTGGAAGTTGCCGTCCTTGCACACCGGGAATCTCTCGGCGCCATCCGGGCCGCAGCAAGTCGTGTTTGGAGCGCCGACATAGGCGCACGGGTCTTGGGACCCGCCGTCTTCGCGCAGGCCGCCATCGGAACCTGGCCCCCCGGTGTCCGCCCCTCCGCCGCCCGAAGGGTCAAGACCCACGAAGCAGCCCGCGGCCAGGAAAATGCACAACGACGGCGCGACGAAGAATGAACCCGGAAACCTGTTTTTCATGACTTCATCTCTCTCCGCGGAGCACGGCGAAAACAAACACAACACAAGTTTGACTCTCTCGAAAAAACCGGACTGGTTCACGCAAAGGCGCAAAGCTCGCAAAGAAATCCAATCAATTCCAGCATTCCGACTTGGCGTTCTTTGCGTCTTTGCGTGAGAAACGCCCTTTTGCGACTCAATCAAGTTTCGTACCAGCAGGCGCGGCCGCGCCCGGTCCGGGACAACGCCCCGTTATGTTTGGACAATCGGGAGGGGGTCCCCGCCGGCTGTCCCCGACGACCCGCGCGAAAAATGATGGTCAGCCGCTCCCGTGCGAAAAACTGACGCCCGTCCACCTCGCCGGTTCGGCGATTCGTGTTCGGCGATTCGTATTCGGGGGTTCGTTGACAAAGGAGCGCCATGGTACTATGTTTTGCACGGCTCGTCCCCAGCTCCAAGGGACCATTCGATGCTGCGAATCAAAATCTGGATCATCCTGCCGGTCCTCGTCGTCGTGCCCGCGCTGACGGGTTTCTACCTTTTTACCGAAGTGCTCGTGGGCCGGGCGCTCGAGGGCGTCGAACGCGAGCTCGATCACACGCGCGGATGGTTGAGCGCGGCGGTGCAGTCGCTTGCCGAACGGGAGCTCAGGTTGTCGGCGCAGAAGGCTCATCGGCTCTCCGAGTCGGGGCTGGGCGCCGCATGGGCGGCCCCGGAATCCGCCAAAAAGCCCGCGAAGAAGGGGAAGGACGAGCGTTCCCCGGACGAGGCGAGGGACGCCCTGAAGATCTGGCTTCGCGAGAGTTCGCCGGGCCGTGAAGGTGAACTGACGGCCATCTTCAACACCGAAGGCGAGGTTCTGGCGGCACACCCCGCCGAAGCCGCCGGGGACGTCGCGGCCTGCTCGAATTCCAAGGCGCTCATGGACGCGTTGGCGGGGACCGCCGCCGCGGGTTTCGTCCGGGCCGGCGAAAACGTCTTCGCCGTGGGCGTGTCTCCACTGCGGGATGGTGGGACCGTTGCCGCCGCGCTCTGTGGCGCCAGCCGCATCCACGACCGTGCGGCGGCCGAGATCAAGGCGTCCACCGGGTACGAGGCGAGCATCTTTGACGGTCCGCGAATCCTGGGTTCGACGCTCCGGCAGTCAAACCCGGAGATCCTCGCGGACCTTGCGACCAAGAGCGGCTTCGTGCTTCAGGGGTCCTACAGGAGCGGCGAGACCCCGATGTTCGTCGGCGTGCCCCAGTTTGCGACCCTCGTCGCCCCGGTGGCCACGGACGCAGGCCAGATCGGCCTCGGCGTAACGGCGGGTTTTGAGCCCGCCGTAAAGGGTTTCAGGTCTTTGCAGCGCGTCTACCTGCTTGCCGTGCTGCTGGTCCTTGCACTGGCAGTCGTCGTTGCGTGGAGCATCCATAGCACGCTCGTGCGTACCGTCAACGTGATCGCGGAGGGACTCGCCCCGGTGGCCAAGGGCAATCTGCACGCCCAGGTCCCCGTCACCGCAGTCGAAAAACCGCTGAGCGGTATTGCCGAGGCCATCAACCGGACGCTCTACGCGGTCCGCGAACGCGGGCAGTTCTTTTCGGCCAAGAAGAAGGCCGAGTTGGGCGGGGTGCTCGGCGGGGTTTCTGCGTCCGCGCCCGCGCCGTCCGATGCCGCCGCGCCGCAGGCCGCCGAACCGCGCGCGCCTTCAGGCGAGTTCACGCTCGAAGCGGTTTCGGGCGTCCGCGCCGCCGCCCACCCCGAAGAGATGCGCGATGCCGGCCGCTCGGCCCCGCTTTCGGGCGAGATACACGTGGGCGAGGAGATGGACGAGACGACGTACGGGGGCGGGGAAGAGCAGGCCCAGATCACCAGCCGGGACTACAACCCCGAGGCGACGGTCGTCGCCATGGTGCCGTCCGAGTACATGGAACAGGTGGACAAGGAACTCGAGGCGATGCGCGCGGCCAAGGACGCCTCGCGGTCGGATCCCCTGACGGCGGTGTATCACGAGTTCCTGCAGGCGCGCCTGAGATGCGGCGAGAAGGTCGAGAACCTCTCGCAGGAGCGTTTCGTCGAAAAGCTAAAGAAGACCCGCGAGGACGTCATGTCCAAGTCGGGATGCAAGGACGTCCGGTTCAACGTGGTCGTCAAAGACGGCAAGGCGTCCATCAAGGCGTCCCCCATCAAGTAACGGGGTTTCACAGCGACACGTTGAAGGTTTCCTGCGCGCCGGTCAGCGTGAGCGTTCCGACGAACGTGGCCGAGCCGTTGGTGTCGACGTAGAAGACATCCAGCGCGCGGTTGAGCGGCGCGCCTTCGAGCGCAAAGCGCGATTGGCCGGACACCGGGTCGCGCGCCACGGGCGCCGAAGGGAAGCCGACGGAAAGCTCATTGTCGCCAATGACGACCGCGCCGCCGGTCACATCGTTTCCTTGCCGCTTGACCCACCCCGACACCGTGCCCGACTTCATTGATTGCGGATAGAGGTCGACCGACGCTTCGGGACCGCTCATGTCCACCGGGACGGGTGCGGGCGTTTCGAATGCAACGACGTTCCCGCTGCCGCCCGCGGCGTATCCGATCGCGCTGACGGTCCGCCCGTCGCCGCTCAACACGTAGAACTCGGTCTGGGCCGGCGTCGAGCCGTCGGTCGTGCCGTAGCCCACCGGCAGGTCCTGTTCCTGCGGGCCAATGTCCGGCCCATCGACACGCACCCTGACGACCGCGGCATACTCGTCCAGGCTCCACGCAAACCCGACCTGCCCCTGGAGATCGCTTCCGCCGTCCGGGTCCGATGCCCCCTGCGCGGGCGCGAAGGAATAGTGGACTGAAATCGCCAGCTCCGTGGCCGGTTCGTCGGGGCCCAGGCATGCTCCCAGCAGGAGCGCAGCGGCCACAAGCACTAATGGGATTGATCCGGTCTTCATTGCCTACCTCCCCTTGCCTTTGATGCCGAGCGCCTGCGGCAGCCAGATCTTCACCACCAGCCTCTTGTAGCCGTTGGTCCCGACCTGGCCGGTCCCGCCGTTGTCCGCCGGGTTCCCACCGTATCCCGTGGGGTCGCCCGACTCCCCGGAGCCGCGGCTGCCGCCCGGCTCGGGGGTGGATTCGCTCTGGGGTCCCATGGCCTCGGCGGGCGTGTCCGCTACCTTGTCCGCGGCCGGCTGTCCCTGTTCGCCGCCGGCCGCCGCGCTCCCCGGCGCCACTCCGCGCGCTGTCGCCTTTGCGGTGCGCCCGTTGGCGTAGGAGCCCCGGCCTTCCTCGGCCACACCCTCGGACGATGCCAGGAGGTCCTTGTTCGAGAGTGTCCCCATGTTCATGGCGTACGCCGGCATCTTGTCGACCTTCATGAGGTCACCGGCGATCCGGGTCCTTAGGTCCTCGTTCATCGCGAGCGCCGAGGGCGCGACAGTCCCCACTTCGGCGTAATTTCCCGCCACGACGGTCACCTCTCCCTTGCCGTCGCTCTTGCTCACGAGCACCGTGCCCTCGAACGTGGCGACACGGTCAGGCCCCTCTCCCGTTTCGACCACGAACCGCGTCCCGCGCACGCCTGCGACCGCGGTCTTGGTCTTGACTTCGAAACCCGACGCAGGGTTGGCGTACATGCGGCTCACGAGGCTCATCACCTTGCCGCGGACGAGCGTGAGCACCGAGGTGCGGAGCTTTTTGGATGCGTCCACGCGGTAGCCGGTGATATCGAGTTTCGCGTTGCCGCTCAACGTCACGAGGCTGTCGTCGCGGAAGAGGACTTTGAGCTTCCCGCCCGCGCCTGTGAGAAGCGTGTCACCCTCGTAGAGTTCGTCGCCGGCCAGCGCCTCGCGGGCCGTCCCGCCCGAAACGACCTGGGCGGCGCCCTCGCAAAGCGAAACCATCCCGACGGTCTCGCCCTTTGCCCCGGCCCCCTGCGCATCGGCCGAAAACGCCGCCATCGCCGCCGCCACGATCACAAGAAGCATTTTTTTTCGCATGGGACACGCTCCCGCAAAATGGTGCCGCGCTACCGCATTTCACAAATCATGCCAGCGCGCACCCGGCATCGTTTTTCCAGTGTTTCCGCCTGGTTGGTTTGTGCGCCGCCATCCCGTCCGTACCAGTTATCTGAAGTCCTCGCGCCTTTTCTCTCACATTTCTGATGCACCGCACGGTCCGAGAAGCCACGAAAGGACACGAAATGGCACGAAATCGGCCGCATGCCGTCTCAAAGACCCGTCGAGTACATGAGCGATGTGACGTGTCTCGAGTACGTGTAGTTCCCGTCCGTGGAGGCGTCGTCGGTCCATTCGTGCGTAGCGATGAACGAGTGTCTCTCCCACGGTCGCAGCGTCACCGAAACCGAGGCGGCCTTGATCCAGTCGGTGCGGTCGACCCTGAAATGGTCCTCGCGCTCGACGCTCGCGAACGCGGACAGGCTCAGCCACTTGAGCAGGCGCACGTCGGCCGAAAGAGAAACCTGCGGCGATGCGAGGTCAAAAAACGCGTTCTCGGCGTCTTCGTAGCGAAGCCCGGCGTCCAGGAACAGGCCCGCCCGCCCGCGCCAGAGCCGCATTCCCACCCCCGCACCCCCTGCGTGACCCAGGTTCGTACGGTCGTCGTTGGCGAACTCCGCGAACCTTAGCTGATAGCGCGCGCGTGTGAAAAGCGCCGCGGGCAGGGCCGCGCGCCACTGCAGGCGGAGGCCGTGTGACTGCGAGAAGATGCCGAACTCGCTTATGTCGTTTAAGTCCCCGCCGTCGAACATGTTGAGCTGGTACTCGTATCCGCCCGAGAGATGGTGCCGGTGGCCGGCCGCGCCGCCCTCGCCGCCCGCCCGGTACGAGAGATAGAGCGATGGTTGGAGGCTGGTGAGGTTGAACTGGGCGGCGTCATCGTTGGTGTGGAACGAACGGTAGCCGTCCACCGAGAGCGACAGCGACTTGCGCTCGTCCTGGATCGGTGCATACCCGCCGGACGCCATGAGGAAGAACCTGAAGGCGGCCTGGTCCGTGATGTCCCTGACCTCCTGCGGCGTTCCCTCGGTGAGCATGACGACGTTGGTGTCGTACTGGGAACCCGCGACGATCGATACCCACCACTGCCGCACCTCGCGCTCGCCGCCTGCGATCGACGCGCGAAGCCTTTGCACGGGGCCTTCAGTGTCGGCCGGCAGCCTCTCGTTCGAGAGCCGCTCGACTATCGCCGCCGCCTCCGAACGCATCCCCGCCCGCAGGTACGCGGCCGCGAGGTAGTAGTTCGCCGCGAGGGAGAAGCCGGATTTGGGCGCGCCCGCGGCAACCTTGAGCGGGGCAACGGCGTCGGCCGGCTTCCCGGTCCCGAGCAGACACAGCCCCGCATAGTAGTTCTCGGCGTCGGCCATCGGTTTCGTCTTCAGCACTTCCTGGAGGGTGGTCAAGGCCTCGGGACAACGGCCCGAGAGCGCCAGCGCCACGCCGAGATCACGCATGGCGGTTTCGGATCCGGGATCGGTCTTGAGATAGGCGTCAAACATCGAGGCGGCGCGCGCGTACTCCTTCTGCGCGAAAAGAACCTGGCCCAGGAGGTATTTGGCGGGGGCGAACGCGGGGTCGGCGGCCAGGATCTCGTCAAGCTCGCGGCCGGCGCCGGCCATGTCGCCCCTGAGCATGAGGACCTTGGCGCGCTCGAACCGCACCTCCGAAGGCAGCACCTGCCCCTCCGCCGCAGCCGCATCGTTGAGTAGAAAGACAAACAAAAACCCGGTCGTACAAAGGACACTGTGGAATTGCACTTGCACGCGTCCGCTCTTCGGCACCGGAAGCTTTGTTTCGGCGTGTGTCAAAAGTTCTCCTTTTGTCGGTTGACCTGTATCGTTTGCCAAAGAGTTGCCGTCGATGCCGTTGTCGTCATTTCCACTTCCCGCCAATGCGCAAGACCAGCAGCCATGTCAACGTCAAGCATACATTTCTATCGATGTTGTGCCCCGCTGTCATCAACCAAACCCTGCCTGGACTAGTGACCAGATGAACCTCTTTATGGCGCAAGCCGGATGAGGAGTTCACGGTACATCGCACTAGTTTGCCCAAAATCACTTCAGCGGTTCTCCCGCCTCACGCAGCCGGTTCAACAAGATTCGCACGGTGCCGTGGTCGTTGTCGGTGAAAACCATGTCGTTCCAACCATCCTCATCGATATCGACAATGTGGGCGTTGCCAATGTCCGCTGGCAAGTATTTTCTTTTGTCGTCACCCGAATCGATCTCGTACAACATCTCTCCATCGGGATTCAATACCACAAGCTTTGTGGGGAAGGGTGCGCTGCCGGCCAGCAGGAACGCTATCTCTGCAGGGTTGTCGCCTGAAAACACTCCCCCCGGAACGGACACACTTTCCCAATACCTTCCCGGGAGGCTGATCATCGACCGCAATGGTACCTGCTCCAACTGTTTTTGCGGTGCCGTGAGATCGATATGCGAGAAGTCTAGAACTCCCAATTTGGTGAATTCTCCAGTCCAGTTGCCTCTGTTTCCGATCATACCTGCCAGACCGTTTGTGAACGGAATGAGGTCGAATCGAAACACCACGACGGTGGAAAAGTAGTATGCCGAGAAGCTTGAGCCCGAGTCCTTTTTAATCATCAACACACCGGTGGTCACGTAATCCTCGCCACCCGGGAACCAACAAACGAAGAACGGCATCTCACATCGATTGCCGCATGCCCCGCCGATACCAGCAAGGACCTTTTGGTATTGGAGTCCGTCGGGAACGGGAAAGATCGGTTCAGCGATAGTAACCTTCCCAATGTCACCGAATTCCAGATGGCCGGCAGTCGAGGTGTTAATGACGTAGTAAATATCGTTAAACAAAGATCCGTCAACGTCAAGCAGCAAATCTAGCTTGCCATCGTCGTTGAAATCATAGGGCAAGGCGTGTGGAACAGTGTAGCCATCTTTTCCCCCAACGGCTAGCGTCTCACGGGCCAAGGTGTTCGCCGAAATGGCGGAACCTGGCAGTATCTCTACTTCTGAGCCGGTAGACACAAACAGATCGTCTTTTCCATCATAGTCGATGTCTCTCGCCGCAGGAGGTTGTGCATAGACGAAGTCCGTCGAAGGGAAATCGGCAATCTTTTGTGGTGAATCGAAGCTCCCGTTTCCCTGGCCGAAATACAACTGTACTGCTATTCGAGCCGAACCCCCGTCTGGTCGGTAACTCTCGGCGATAACATCAACATGTTTGTCTCCGTCGAAGTCTCCCACCGCAAGCAGGCGTAAGTTTGAGTCGTCGACGCCCGATAGCTCTGAGAGGATCCAATCGTCAACCTGCGTTGACGGCCCGGAATCGACGATACCACCATCTGCACACGCTCGCCCTCCAGAACTCGCATCATCGTCGATGACACAGTGACTATCCATTTGGCCATCCAGACCGTGGGAGCCGCAGTCGGCAGGCTCATAGAAATACTCGAATCTGTCTAAGCACGCACAAACCACCAACGGCAACAAGAGTAGGTGACCGAGTCGAGGAACGGGTCTTTCCATTTGGGTTACCATCTGTCGATGTAAGGGCAGAGGCCGAATCCGCACAACATGATTTCGAATGCTTTCCAAGCAGCCGTCGTGCTCGGGTCTCCGCTACTCGACACCTCGTTCGCATCATCGGACCAGAGCGTGCGCGCCACCCCCGGTGTGCTTTCAGTATCACAGACTGCTCCAGTTTGAGAGCCTTCGTTTTCATCAGTGCTGAATTGCCTGGCCAATCCGGCGAAACGCAGAATTGTGACCTTCCCGTTTGGTGAAATCGTGTCTTTGACCGCATCCTTAAAGTCGCAAGGAGAAAACATGAAGTGAGCGCTGGGACTGGTGTCAGCCGGTGCAGGATTGGAGGTCCCAAACTTGTCATAATGGACGGGAATCACGTTTTGAGGTCGGAACTGTTTCTTCACGCCACCAACTTCGACGTCAACATCGAAGTAGGTTCTCCACCCCTCCGGCCAAGTGGCGACAGGTTTGTACATTGGCAGAACAATCGGCATGATCGCGGTGTCGATACTAGTGTTTTGTTCCACGATCCATGTGGTCAGTTGTTGGTTCATTTTGCCATCATCGTAAGAGCTCCCGCCACCACCTTGGATATAGAGGAAGTAGTTTCCGCCTTTTGCCTTCGGTATTCGGAGAAGATACGAAAGCGAACCGCCTTCTTTCATTGACGACATCGATATCTGATTGCTGGTCGTGTCAAAAGACGGTGTGGCTGTGACGTTGCCGTCGAACGGAACGCAGTGGCCTTTGAAGGGGACGTCCTGAAGAGCATGAAGGCTATTGTACGGCCTTACGCCTACGGAAAACTGCCCGTTTCCGATGTCGGGGTATTCGTCGACGTGGTTCTCGAAACGGCAGTAGTTCAGCCTCGGCGCGCCACGGGTGTCTGATACGGCGAGAACTCTCCCTCCCAAGTTGTTTTGTGATCGGCCCGACACGTAGGCGGATAGAACATTCAATGTACTATCTGAGCCTATCACAAGCAACTGGCTGTTGTCTGCCGGCGGCCTGATGTCAATGTTTGTGAAACTCAAATTGTCACAATCCGTTTCGCCGATCGATCTCAAAAACACGCAGGGGACATCCGCGAGGTGGTCGTAGTGGGTGTGAGTGACCAAGATGTGGCTAATGAAGGGTGCTTTCCAATTGATGTCAAGGGTCGTCAGCAGGCTGTTGACATTTGTATTGTCGAACGGCGGAGGCAAGGGAAGTGTATCGTACTTGACCCTGGAAAAATACGGGTCGACAAGGAAATGAACAGGTTTTGCGCTTACCCCTGAGGGTCTTCCGACAGTAACCTCCATTCCCGCGACGCCGAGGTGCCTGTAGGAAACACAATCGCGGGTGCATTTCCTCCACTGCAACCACAACATTGGGCACAGCGCTATCGGTCGATAGTTTCCGTTTCCATCGCAATCGACACACGGCATGTTGCTACAGTCAAAAACTGCGGAGTAGGCCAGACTCCCCAGGGATCCGGCTGCTGTGTCCACGAAAAAGTGTTTCTTGGGGCCTGCATCGGCGATCGCTCGGATGCCGGCGAAAGTCGCGTCCGCAGAGAGCCCGTCTGAAGTGACATTGCTGCCGTAGTTGCCGGCCTGTCGCGAGATGAAGCCATTGGTGTCGATCGCACGCACTACGTTGTTCCCCTGATCCACGAACCACAGGTTGCCAATCTCGTCGAGGGACAACGATGCAGGCGACGAGAGTTGTGCCTGGATGCCCAGAGTGCCGTCTCCCAACGAACCTTCGCCGTTTCCGCCGGCGATTCTTATGGTGTGTTCGGCATCGACGTTTCTGCCCCTCACCGTGGCCGTTCCCGTCGCGGCAACGTTGACCACTCGTATTACATGGTGCTCCCCGAAGTTCTTGCCCGAAATCGAAACGTAGAGAACTTCCGTCTGTGGTTCATATGCCAGTCCGGTCATGAAAGAAAACGGGATCGTGGTCGCGATGCCTTCACGCTGGGCGTCCAATGGATCAGTGCTCCGAAGGCCTGTGCCTGCCATGTGCATAATCGCCCCACCAACATCCACGACACGTACAACGTCATTAGGTGTTCCAGCGGCAAACATTCCGTCGCTTTCAGCAACATAGAAACGACTGGTCGAAACAGGTGCCATGGCACGAGGTGAATTCATCCACGCCTGTGTAGCGTCGGGAACATTCAGTCCAGTGTTGAATCCAGTGCCGGCAAGAATCGCAAACACCGGAGCCTGCGGATCGGTCACGTCTACAGAGAGAACGGCTCCCCCATCCATGTCGCTGCTGATCCCCAAGAGCAACGTGTTCGGTTTCCAGTAAGCGACGGCGGCTAAAAAGTTTGCCTTGATCCAAACATCGACGATATCGGACATGTCCGCGACGAGAGTCAATGCTCCACTTGAAGACCGCATCCAAAGTTCAACCGGTTGATCGGAATAACTATACCTCCTGCCGGCAATGTAAAACACTCTGTCCCCTACAGGATCATAAGTAGTGTCAGATGGATTATCGAGGCCGGTGTCTAGGGTTGTGACGATGTAGAAGTCAGGGTTTTTGTAGAACGCTTGGAATCTGCTGGTTGACGTGATGGCCGCGCGAACGAGTCCCAGCGTTGGGTCGACCCGAAGGATGTCGAGACCGGTCAGCACCGGCGGGTTGCCATCGCTGATGTGGAAAACCTGAACCGTGTGGTGAAACTCTCCGGCTGCATCGACCAGGTCAGCGCGGTACGGTACCGTCACTATCGGAAGGTTCCCAGGCGTACCGACAATGACTGCGCCAAAGATCTCCACTTCGATCTGCGGCCCAACCGGCAGGTAACCGGGATTCCGTAGGGGGCCTGAAATCCGTTCCTCGAGCGTCACCACCGCATCCGCAGTCAATGAGTTTGGCGGCACTTCCAAGGATGTCCCGAAGCTCGCCTCGTCCCGGTCAAGTCCAAAGACTATCCCGCCCTTGGTCTTCTCAATGAAACCGAAGGCCGATGGGAGGTCCGCCGTGGTCGCTGCTCGGAACACCTCCGCTTTCACCTTCGCCTGGGTCCCAAGACCGTCGGTGGCCACCAAGTCAAACGGGTTGTATCCCATGTTGAGGCCCAAAGAGCCCGAGACAAACGAGCCGTCTACACCGGTCGGAGTAGGTACTCCGTTGATCGTGAAGTTTGAGAGGTCGGTATCCGTGACTTTGCCCGTGATCGTGACGGTGGAATCGGTGGTCATCGTTCTCAGGGCGGGCACGGTAACCGTGATGATCGGTGGGGCGTTTTGCTCAATGACGGCCGAGACCGGGCCGGACCCATTGCTCGCCGCGTCATACGTCTTGAGCGTCAGGGTGTTCAAAGCGTCGAGGTTGAGCGGCACGATGACCTTGAAAACGCCGCTCCCGTCCGAATCGCCGATGGCCATTCCCCGGCCGCCCTCAACCACGACTTTTGTGTTGGGTTCAGCGCGCCCGGTGATCTGAATGTCCAAGAGGCCGATGATCGCGGGAACGATATCGGGTACCGGCGGTTGCGGCACAACGGTATCCACCACAACTTCCGCGTCTTGAGACGTGAGCAGACCTCTTCCGTTGACCACCTCGATTGAAAGCTGGTGCAGGCCGTCGGCCAGATTCAAAGCTGCCTCGTATTCCGTCCCGTTGAAAACTGCCGGGATACCGTTCCCGGTGACAGACTGCACGCCTGACTCCGGGTCGCCTGCCTTCACCCGAACTATGGATGTCGAAACGTTGAGGTACTTGGGCTCTGACAGGGGATAACCGCTAACGTTGATCGCCTCGAAAGCCGTCTTGAGTTCCGGGTCGAAGGTGACGGTCTGGATAACCGGCGGCGTGGTGTCCGGTTCAAGGAATAGGATCTCGGCGTCGAAGTAGCTCCCCAGGCAAGACAGGACGGTCACGCGCCCGTCGATGCTGTGCGTGCCGGTCGCGAGGGAAATCGGCCGCTCCATATTCCTCGCGTTTTCGCTGAAGTCGTGCAGGCCGTACACGGTTTCTCCGTCCACGCGGAGAGTTGCTGATTCCACACGATGCTGGCCAGTACCCTGATCCCCGTTTAGCACTCGCAGGCAAGCCACTCCCGCGCTCAGGGCAGCGAACGCGAAGGTCTCCGTCTTTGGCACGATGTACCGTTTGAACCGCTGTGGGCCAAAGATGGAGGTCGTGTTGGCCGCAGCATTGCACGGGTTGGTGCCGGCGAGCACCGTTGCCGTTGCAGTGGCAGTTGCCGGATTCCCCGAGAGGTCGCGGATGGTCGCCACGATGGTGTTGGTTCCCTCTGCGAACACAACCTCCTGTGCTGAAGCCGCGGAACTCGATGCCGCGAACCCCTTGGTGATGTCCTTCCCGTTGAGGGTGACAGTGAGTGACGAGGGATTGATACCCACATTGTCGGAGTAGGTGATGTTGATGGGACCGATGATGGAGGAGAGGGTACTCCCGTTCTGGGGCTGCGTGATCTGAATCGAGGGCGGGGTGGTGTCATCGGGCAGGAACTTGATCTTGAGATCGAAGTGCCCGAAGAACGGTTCGTTGATCTTCACCGCCAAATCATGGTTCCCGTTCGTGACCGCCTTGCGCTTCTCGATGTAGGTGACGTTGCTCCCAAACTCCGAGGGAGAAACCACCGTACTGTCGTCCACCTTGACGGTGGCGTTTGTCACCCGGCGGAACTTGATCCAGTCGTCGTTCTTGATGCTCAGGCAGATCTGCCCAGGGCCAGTGGCCGTGAATGTGCGGTGCTCGGTGGAGGGGAAGATCTTTCGGTAGAAGGTCCGCTCAAGAATCGTGACCGTCTGAGCGCTCGCCGCACAGGGGTCCGGGATGACGGGCGGAGCGCCGTAGACGACAAGGCCCAGTGAGGACGAACCGATCTCCCGTTTCACACCCTGAAGATCACGCTCTACGTCGGCGAGCGCCACCTCCCTGACCCTGATGGCGATCTTGAGCTTGGCGCGCTTGAGAAGGTTGGTCTCGTGGGCAAGTTGGTCCTTGAGGTTCTGGATCTCTTGTGTGAGGGCCGTCTTCTGCGAGAGCAGCTTGGCCTGAAGAATGGTGTCGGTCTGGAACACCGAGACGCGCAGGATGTTCGGCGCGGCCGCGTTGAGCGGACCGTACAAGGCGGTGTAGTCGGTCTGGTTGACGGGAGTGAAGGCGAGGGGAGTGGCGCCGTCGGGAAAAGCCGCCACAAGCTCAAGCGCGCCGTAGGTGATCGGTCCACCCTGCAAGGCGTCAGTCACCCGGGCTGTGAACTGGACCGTCTCACCGGTGAGATAGGTCGGCTTGTCAGACGACAGTTCGACGCGTGCTTGGTTGAACTTGCCAACCGTGAGAAGGGTGGACAGCTCACTGGTGGGAGTAGCGACAGGCGGCGGCTGGACTTCAACCTCCCCGCAGCCGAGCATAACGACAAGCCCGATTATGAACATCATTGCCGTCGTCTTCATCGCAGCACCCTCCTGCTGAACGATCTCGCTTGGCTATATCCCACACCTCACCTCGTCGTACCCCGGATAGATCAACTTTTCCGAGCACTCACTGACTCCGCTCGACATGCAATCGAGGACGGTGAGATCCAGCACCTTGGCGACACACTTGTATGCCGCGCTGTTGTCATAGGTGACGCCCGAGCAACAAAGCGCTGTGCGCGCGAAGACGTGGCAGTCGTCACTCACCGTCTGTTGGCACTCCTCGATAGTGATGCCGCCAGGGCCGAACTCGTCCGGATTGCATTTCTTCTCAAAGTCGCAAGAGGCGACCGCGAGGTCGTGGCAGAAGGAAACGGTCGCGCTGATGTCCACTGAAGAGCAGTCTTTGGGGCCAGCGTCTCCGGCGTCACCGCTGGCGTCTTGGAAGCCAGCGTCAGGGATATCTCCGCACTGGACGCCAATGTCAGAGGTCTCGCACGAGGCTGGGGCGCAGCTCTGGAGCGCCTTCCACGTGTCGCCCAAGCAAAGCTCGATCGACGCCTTGTCCTGACTGCACCGCTTGTCGCCGAGGGTACATAGAGGATGACCGCCGTCGGTTGGCTCCGGACCAACCTCGCTGTCGCCAAAGTCTCCGCCATGATCCGGACCCTTGCCCGCGTCATCGGCACCAACCCCATCCCCGCCGAGATCTGCTCCGGAGCGATCTTCTGGAGAGGAGGTGTCGTGATGCGAGGCGTCGGGAGTCAGATCCCCGCCAGCGTCTCTCGGAGAGCCCCCAGCATCACTTTCGACGCAGGTCGTCTCCTCGCAGCGGAATCCCTGCGGGCAGTCCTTGTCTGCGACGCACTGGGAGATGCAGCGTCCGGCAGGGCTGCACACCTGATCGCCGGGACAGTCACTATTGCGCTCGCACTCGACACTTCCGTCAGACGATTGTTCCGAGTTTCCGTTGCAGGCAACCAGCGCCGCCAGGAGAAGAACTACGCCAGCACACGTGAAGGATGAGAGGGGGGAGTGGGAAAGAGAAGGCTGAATTTCTCGCCGCGGCAGCGACATTCGGAACCTCGCAGGTTCCAAGTGAAATCTCTCGCCTGCGGCCAGATTGTCGCTCAGCGCATCCGTCCGGCGATATACGTCAACTGGCCGATGAGACGGACAATCCGGTTGAGGTTGTCGCGTCGCGGCGGCGTGACACTGAGTTGGGACTGTTGCCATTTTTGGTTCAGTGCGGTGCCAAATCAACCGGATTCAACCGTACACCCAGCAGCTTCTCGGCGTTCTTATAGTACAGTTTTTCAAGGACGGGAACCGGGAGGTCGATCGCGTCGATCTTCCAGTCGCCCTGTATCGGCGTGGGATGGTCGATGCGGCGGTCTCCCGTTTCGAAGTACCGCCAGTGCGCGTCATAGAACTTCTCGGCGTCGTCCTCTGTCGGTTCGGTGTCGCCGCCCGATCCCAGCATGAGCGAGCGCCCCACCCCCAGGTCCGTCCCGAAAAGAACCCGGTCCTGGTATTTGACAAAGAAGTCCCGCATCTTCCCGGCGTCGTGCCGTCCGAACTCGGGGACCCGGGCCGCGACGTCGATGTGGTAGTTTGGGAATTCGTCGAGCATTTTTCCCACAAAAGATGGGTTCTCGGCGAAGTTGCCGAAGTGGACGCCTACGAAAAGGGTCGCGGGGTGTGACGCGACCACCTTCCGAAGCTGCCCGATCAGATCTTCGAACTTCGGCCACTGCGGGCCGAAAAAGCTCCAGTGCGGATGGACCGAGAGCTCGCGGTAGCGTTCGTTCGAAGGTGTGACGGCGTGAAAAAAAACCACCGGGTCGGCGGTGTGGATCGATACCGGAAGGCCCTGCCGCCCGGCCTCCTCCCAAATGGGGTCCAGCCGCGGGTCGTCCACGCGGAGAAGCTCGGAGGCGGAGGTGTGCTCCTTCATGGCCGCCTCTATACCGGCGGCGGGGATGCCGAGCCCGAGGGCCTTCGAGATCTTGAGGCCTCTCGCGCCCATCGCTTTCGCCCGCTTGAGATGCCGCACGTTCGTTTCTGCAAACCGGGCCGGGTCGCCCACGTCCTCCCAGTCGATGTTGACGAAGTTGACGATCCGATCGCCCGTCAGGTGCGACATCATAAGCGCGGTCTCGAGGCCGCCTCCGGGAAAACCGGGCGTCAGGTTGACGGCAAGGGCGATCCCGTTCCGGTCCATTATCCGCTGGGCGCGTTCGAACGACATGGTCGCGACGTGTGCATGGAAGTCGATCTTCCATGCGACCTTGCTCTTTTTCGTTCCCGCCTCGACCGCCCGCCGGTATTTCGACGGCACGGCGCCTTCCTGCGTGCAGGCGCAAAGAAACAGCGCGCAGACGAACAGAAGCGACAAACGGGTGGCCGGAACGGGTGCCACGGACAAGCACCGCTTGTCCGTGCGTGAGTCGCCGCCGGACACGGACAATCCGGGATTGTCCGTGGCACCCACGGCGTCATCCTCCGGCCCGCGCTCCGAGCGGCCATTCATCCCTCATCCCTCAGCTTTCATCCTTCATTCCATGCGGGAGTTGCGCCGCTAGCCTCGCAAACCCCGCGACCCCCAGCGTCTCGGCCCTGCAACCCGGGTCGATCGCCGCCGCCTCGAAGCTGCGGTGGAGCGAGGTCCTGTCCGGAAAGAGCGGCTTGAGCGAATTCGCGAGCGTCTTGCGCCGCTGCGAAAATGCCGCCCGGACAACGCGGCGGAAAACCGACTCGTCCTCGACTTCAACCGCGGGGGCACTCCGGACGTCGAAACGGACCGCCGACGAAACCACCCGGGGCCGGGGATGGAAGGCCGACGGGCCGACGTCGAACAGGATGCGCGGCTTGGTGTGGAGCGCGCACATGACAGAAATAACGCCGTAGGTGCGCGAGCCGGGGCCCGCGCAGATGCGCTCGGCAAGCTCCTTCTGGAGCATGAGGATGAACGTACAGATCGCTTCGCGCTCGTCTATCAGGTGAAAGATGATCTGCGAGGCGATGTGGTACGGGAGATTCCCCACCACCACCAAAGGCTGAAGGCTGAAGGCTGAAGGCTGAAGGCTGATGGTGAGAGCGTTGTCTTCGAGCACCTCGACGTTGGGTGTGCCAGCGAACTTCCGGCGGAGGACGGCGGCAAGATCGCGGTCGCGCTCGAGTGCGAAGACCTTGGGGCAACGCGCCGCAAGCTCGCGGGTCAACGCTCCGGTCCCGGCTCCCAGCTCCAATACTGCGGGCCGCCCTGATGCGTTTCCAAGGGCCGTTTCGGCCTCCTCCGCGATGCGAACGGCGATCGACGCGTCGCAGAGGAAGTTCTGGCTCCACGACCTCTTGGGATGGATGGGGTGATGCAACGGCACCGATCTGACGGCCGCATGGACCATGCGGGGCATGATAGTAGCAGGGCCGTCAAAAGTCGAGCGTTCTGGGGTTGTTCTGGTGGTTGTGAAAATCCTTGCTCCGTGATAACTTCCTTGCCGTCGTACGCAAAGGAAAACGCCATCGCGAGGGCCATATGAAGATCACTGCCGCTTTGTCCGTTCTGCTCGCAGTCATGCTCGCCGCGACGGCCGCTTTTGGGCAGGCGCAACCGCCGCCCCCGGCCGTCCCCCAACCCGAGCCGGCCGCCGCGCCCCCGCCCGCCGCCCCACCGCCAGCGCCGCCCGCGCCGGCAAAGAAGGAAGCCCCCAAGACGCTGTCGGTGGCGTTTTTCCAGCTCGAGGCCCAGCACGTCGACCCCAAGACGGCGGCGATCGTCTCCGACGAGCTTCTGGTCCTCCTTTCGAAGATGCCCGGCAGCAATGTCATGGGGTCCAAGGAAGTCGACGCCATGCTCGGGTACGAGCAGAAAAAGCAGATGTCAGGGTGCACCGACACGAGCTGCATGGTGGCCATCGGCGGCGCCCTCGGCGTCGACAAGATCCTGATGGGCTCGCTCGGCAAGCTCGGCGAGTCCTACATCCTGAGCCTCAAGCTCCTGGACATCCGGCTGGGGAAGGTCGAGCAACTCTACTCCAAGCGCCTCCGGGGCGGCAAGGAAGAGGACTTTTTGGACATCCTCCCCGAAGCCTGCGCCGCGATGTTCCCGGCCAGCGCCAGCATCTGGGTCAAGACCGCCCCGACGCCCGACAAACCGCCCGATCAGATCCAGGTCGTGGACCTCCAAAGGACCCCCGGCGCCATCAAGCTCCCCGAAAAGAAGCCGGACGAGCCGACACCGGCGCAGGCGATGGCCAAGAAAGCCTCGGAGCCGCCAAAGGCCGAGCCCGCTCCCGTCACGGAGGTCAGCAAACCGGTCGAGCCAGAAAAACCCGAGGAACCCGGCAAGTACTCGCACGACGGGCAGGTGTTGATCGCTCTCAAAGGCAACGGAATAGTTGTCCCGGAAATGACGTCGTCCGTCGAGCTCCACCTTGGATATTCGCCATCGAGATGGGTTGAAATCGGCGTCGGCGCGATCGCGGCGGCCGCACCTGGCGTGGCACCCCGTCTTACGATCTTCGTCTACAACCCCGGCGGCGCGGTCAAGCCGTTCATCGGACTGCACGCGCCCATCATGGTCGCTTCCGAGGGGATATTCGTGGGCGTCGGAGGGTCGCTGGGCATACAGTGGGATTTCTGGAAACACATGGGGCTTACGGCCGAGGTGCCGGTAAACTACATCGTTTCGGCGCCGGATGACTTCGCCGACCCGCTCATCGTCATGGGGACGGCGGGTTTGCAGGTGAGATTCTAGTTTGGAGGTCCAGATGAAGAAGCTGACGGTGTTCGTGATGATTCCGGTTGTGGCTCTGACACTCGCAGTGTACGCCGCGAGCTGCCACTGCGGGAACCCTAACCCCTCCCCACCTCCCCTTGCATCAAGGGGAGGAGAGTCGCCCCCCCTCTTGAAGCAAGAGGGGGCAGGGGGAGTTGCGACGCATCGCAGTGCCATCCTCCGCGACTTCAGCTCGGAATCCGAGATGAACCGCTGGAACCGCGGCTACGGCGTCACCGAGGACACCTCGATCTCCGCCGGCGCGACGCGCAGGACGCTCGGCCTCATGAACTACGGCCTCACGAACGCGAGGTCCGGGGTGGACGGGTGGCAACTGGCCCACGGGACGCCTCTCCCGTTCGAGCGGTTCTCGCACGCGAGCGTCGTTGTGAACGGGCGGCTGTACGTCATCGGAGGGTGCAGTGCTTCATCGTGCGACCCGGCTGAGAAAGATGTCAGGTTTGCCACGCTCATGGCCGACGGCACGATTGGCGGTTGGTCCTCTGCAAACGACCTCCCCGCCAACCGTCGCGGCCACGCCGCTGTCGCACACCACGGACGGATCTACGTTACGGGCGGGACCATCGGTCCGGATGGCGAATTCAACACGGCGGACACGGTGTTCGTCGCCACCGTCAATCCGGACGGGACGCTCGGGGTGTGGTCCGAAACGACCAAGATGCTCGACAAGCGATACGACCACGCAAGCGTCGTGTACAACGATTATCTGTACGTGCTGGGGGGTTTCAACTACGGCGGCAAGCTCAGAGCGGTGGATTTCGCGAAAATCAAGCCGGACGGGACGCTCGGCGCATGGACTTCCACGGTCATCCTCCCGACCGCGACGCGGGGGCACTCGGCGGCGGCGTACGAAGGATTCGTCTACGTCGTCGGAGGAGCCGGCACCGAAGGAGTGGTCCTGTACGCGAAGATCAATGGCGATGGCACGATCGGGAACTGGACCAGCGAGGCCGCTGTCCCCGGCGCCGGAAGGGTCTATCACGCGGGCGTGGCCTACAACGGCCATTTGTACGTGACGGGGGGGACAAACGAAAACTACGTCACCTACATCCCCATCAACGCCGATGGATCGCTCGGCACGGCGTGGACCCAGGGCACGAGCATCCCCAACGGACGCTGGCAGCACTCCAGCGTCGTCCACAACGGGTTCCTGTACGTCATCGGCGGCACGGACGCCACGGGGATCAAGAGCTACATCCACTTCGCCCCCATCCGCCCCGACGGGTCCGTGGGGACGACGTGGGTCAACGCGTCTACGCTTGCCGACGACAGGTACGGCCACACCGTGGCGATTCACAACGGATTCTACTATCTCGTCGGCGGAGTCGTGAGGGGTTCGTACTCAAACGACGTGAGTTTTGCCCCAATCAAGGCCGACGGCACCCTGGGCGCGTTCACGCCGACGGCGCAGTTTGCCACGGGGCGGGCCTTCCACTCTGGCGCCATACTCAACGGGTACCTCTATGTCTTCAGCGGGAGCGGCCAGAGCGGCACACTCGACGACGTCCAGTTTGCCCAGATCAAGGCCGATGGTTCGCTCGACCCGTGGGTGACGACGACCTCCGTTCCCGTCGGCCGCGCGTACTCGGCAGCCGCGACCCACGCCGGGCGCCTGTACGTGACCGGGGGTCTGGGGGCAATGTCCGGTTCTTCTGGAAATAGTGTGGGTAAACCCGCCGAAGGTCATTTCTGAGCGTTCGTAGATAAAATCGAGGGCATCGCCAGCTCTTGGTACAAGGATGTTGTCTACACACCTTGACCAGGAGCCAGGAGGATGCCCGAC
>JACRCP010000131.1 GCA_016218965.1 Deltaproteobacteria bacterium
CGCCGTTTTCGCTCGCCTTTGACCATGGGTCCCTCCTGCGGTGCCCTGTCGCACCGGTGGTGTTGCAGGGGGTTCTCCCATGACTTGGCGATCTGTCAACTTCTCAGCCGCTCAACAGCAGAAGTGTTCCAGTAGAACTACGCGAGGAGGGTCGCGAAGAACTGACTGCCTGACTGACTGAGCAAGGGGCGTGCCACGGGCCAAGCAGGGTTGCTCAACCGTTCTGCGGTGGGCCTGTCGGGACAACTTCTGGTGAGTCTGTCGAACCACGAGATTCCCCTCCGTCAAGTGGCGTCGGTCGGCTGAGAGCGAACGGGCGATAACAGTAGACCACATCTGCCCAAAGAGCGTCAATAGAAAATGCTGCTTGCCGCGTCGGCCTTGAACGGCGGGGCGTTTCCGCGTACAGTGGGAATCGGAGGAGGGTTTTATGCCGCTTTCCAAGGGACAGCTCACGGTCCTCGACGTGCTCATCCGGAACATCGAGCTTCTGGCGCAGCTTTACGGGCTGTACGCGATGAAGCTCCCGCACAAGTACAAGTTCTGGTACGGGGCGGCCATGGAGAAGAAGGGGCACGCCGACCTGCTGCGGACGACGCTCGTCGTCGATTCGACCACCATGTTCTTCGACGAGAACAGATTCAAACTGGATGAGTTGCAGGCATCGCTCGAGCTTGCGCGCAAGAGGCTTTCCGAAGTCGAGTCCAAGGCCCTCTATCCGTTTGTCGCCGTAAACAACGCCCTGGAGATCGAGCAGAAACTCGCAGAGCGCCGTTTCTTCGAAAACCGCGACGGCGACGGCGACGACGTCCGCACGGTCATGAACCTCATCACCGAACAGCTTGCGGGGTTTGTCGGAAGGCTCAAGGACGAGTACGCGGCGCTCGAACAGGCCGAGGACCAGGAACCCTGAAAGCCGACCAACGACTCACGACTGACGACTGCTCACTGTTCGTTGATGTGTGCGCGCGTTTCGGCGACGGTGACGCCTGAGAGCACCAGCAGCGAGACAAGGTTCGGGAGCGCCATGAGCCCGTTGGCGATGTCGGCGAACGACCAGACGGCCGGGAGCGAGATAGTCGAGCCGGCCATGACCGCCAGTACCCAGAGCACGCGGTACGGCACGACCACCTTGACGCCGAACAGGTACTCGGCCGCTTTCTCTCCGTAGTACTCCCAGCCGAGGATGGTCGAAAAAACGAACGTGAGGAGGCCGACTGTCAGGATCACCGGGCCGACCGAGGGGATGTCGGCAAACGCCGCCTTCGTGAGCGCGGCCCCGTTCAAACCCTGCTGCCAGTGGCCCGAGTTCACCACCACGAGGCCGGTCATGGCACACACGACGACCGTGTCCCAGAACGTCCCGGTGGACGAGACGAGCGCCTGCCGGACGGGGTTCTTCGACTGCGCCGCCGCGGCGACGATGGGGGCGCTCCCCAGCCCGGACTCGTTGCTGAAGAGCCCTCGGGCAATTCCGTAGCGGATCGCCTCCTTCACCCCGGCGCCCAAGAACCCCCCGACCGCCGCGTGCCCACTGAACGCGGACGAGAGAATCGTGGAAATCGCCGCGCCGAGCGTCTTCCACCCGACGGCAAGGAGGACCAGGCACCCGAGCACGTAGAATACCGCCATGAACGGGACGAGCTTTTCGCAGACCGACGCGATCGACTTGATCCCGCCGAGAATCACCACCGCGGTGAACACCGTCATCAGCACGCCCGTAATCCACGGGGCAATCGAGAACGTCTCCTTGACCATGGAGGAGATCGAATTCGCCTGCACCATGTTCCCGATCCCGAAGGCGGCGACCGCCGTCAGCGCGGCAAAGATCAACCCGAGCCATTTCGCGTTCATCCCCCGCTCGAGCGCGTACATCGGTCCGCCGGCCATCTGCCCCGCGGGCGTCACGATGCGGTATTTCACCGCGAGCACGGCCTCCGAGTACTTCGTCGCAATCCCGAAAACGCCGGTGAGCCACATCCAGAGCACCGCCCCCGGCCCGCCGGCCGCCACTGCGGTCGCAACCCCGACGATGTTGCCGGTGCCGATGGTCGCCGCGAGGGCCGTCATGAGCGCCGCGAAGTGCGATACGTCCCCCTCCCCTTCGCGCGTCCGCGAGAACGAGAGTTTGATCGCCTTCCACAGGTGGCGCTGGGGAAAGCCGAGACGGACGGTCAGGTAGACGTGCGTCCCGAACAGAAGGACGAGCAAAGGCCAACCCCACACCAATCCGCTCACCTGGTCAAGCAGCTTTTCGAGCGACTGCATGGCACATCATTACCGCATGGAAACGCGACGTCAACAATTCTCGACACGACAGACTTGACCGTTGCACACCGCCGGCAACATCCGCATCGACGTTCCTTGCATTTTCAAACTCTGTGTTTTATATTACCAGGCATGAAAAGGGCATACTCTGAACTTCTGGCCAAATATCTGAAGTATTTTCCTTGTGTTGCGCTGATCGGGGTCCGGCAGGGGGGAAAGACAACCTTCCTGAAGGAACTGCCGCCCGGCTGGAAGGTTTTTGACCTCGAAAAGCAAAGCGATTTTCAGACGGTTTCCGCGGACCCCGATGTCTTTTTTCGCCTAAACGAGGACAAAGTCGCGATTGACGAGGTGCAATTCGTGCCAGCGTTGTTTCCCGCTTTGCGAGTCGCGATCGATCGTGACCGTGCACGTGCCGGGAGGTTCGTGATAACGGGTTCGAGTTCGCCGGCTCTCCTGGGAGCGGTTTCCGAGAGCCTTGCGGGGCGCGTAGGCATCATCGAAATGGCTCCGCTCACGTGCCGCGAGGCGTTCGAGGTCGCGCCAGGCCCGCTCTACGAGTGGTTTGCGAGTCCCGGTTCATCGTTTCAGCCATCGGCGCTCAATGATTCGATGATCGGCATCAAGGATGTCCACAGGTACTGGTTCTACGGCGGTTACCCGGAACCGTGGGTCAAAAAGGAACCCGGTTTTCACAAGGCCTGGATGGAAAACTATGTCCAGACCTACCTGCACCGCGACGTCGCAGGCCTGTTTCCACGGATCAATCGCGAGCGTTTCAGGAGGTTTCTGCACCTTCTTGGCGGTTTCTCGGGAGCGATCGTGAATTTCGCCGAGGTCGCCCGCGCCCTCGGCGTGTCGCAGCCGACGGCGCAGGACTACTTCGAGATTGCCGACGGAACGTTCCTGTGGCGCAACGTGCAGTCGTTCGAGAAACGTGTGCTCAAAAGGGTCGTGAGGCATCCGCGGGGGTACCTAAGGGACTCGGGACTGCTCCACCACCTTCTCCGAGTTGCCGGCGAGGATGATCTCGATGCCCACCCGTTCTGCGGAAGATCGTGGGAAGGCATGGCCATCGAACAGATCATCCGGGGGCTCAATGCCAGGGGCGTCGGGTTCAACTATTCATACTACCGCACCGCGGGCGGCGCCGAGGTGGATCTGGTGCTCGAGGGCGACTTCGGGCTGGTCGCGGTGGAAGTGAAACATTCGCAGGCGGCAGGTGCGAACGACTTGAGGACGCTCAAGGCGTTTGTCGCCGAGCACGACTGCCGGTTGGGCATCGTCGTGAACAACGACGAGACGGCGCGCCTGTTCGACGAGCGCATCGCCGGCGTCCCGATGGGTTGCCTCTGACGAAAAACCCGGGGCCGATTTGAATGCTCCTGGACTGCCCCGCTGTTTTTTTGACTCCCCCCCTGCCCCGGTTATGATTCGCTTGAGCGGGAGCGGATGATTCGGAAAAGCGGGTACATCATTGTGTTGGCGGTCCTTCTGGCGCCGCTTTCGGCCTTGGCCGGCGCGGTGGACGACGAGTACGAGTCTTTGCGCGCGGCGTACCAGAAACTCAAGGGCGACCCGGCAAGGCGGAAGTTCCGGACACACTGGTCGAAGATTTCCGTCCGGCTCGTCGAGATTGCCGACGCCGGCGAGGGCTCCGCGGTAGCGCCGAGAGCGCTTTTCACGGCCGCCGAGCTGTTTCGTGACCTGCGCAGGATCACCCTCTCTGCGCACGACCTCGACGACGCCGTTGCGCTCTACGGGCGGGTGGCGGCGGAATACCCGCAAAGCCTGCTCGCCGACGATGCCCTCTACTGGAAGGCCCTGCTCCTAAAGGACGTAAAAAACGACCAACCGGCCTCGTGCGAGACGCTTCGAGTTCTTCTGGAAAAGCACGCCGCCGGCGACATGGCGCCCAAGGCCAGAAAGCTCGCGGAGGGCTGCCCTGCGGCCGGCGACTCACGACCGGCGACTCACGACTCACGACCTGCAACCGGCGACCGACAACCGACAACCGACAACCGACAACCTGCGACCGATGCAAATCCCAGATCTGAAATCCCAAATCCCAAATCTGAAGCGGCCGCGGGCGTCCCGCATGCAGCCTCCGGCATCCAGCCTCCAGCCTCGGTGGTCGTGAAGGAGATCACCTGCCGGGCCGGGGAGAAGGGCGCTTTCGTCACCATCTCGCTCTCGGGTCCGGCGAAGTTCCGCTACGACGAGATGAAGGCCGAACCCGCCGGCGGGAAACCTCCGCGGATCTTCCTCGACGTCCAGGACGCCACGCTCCCGGCCGAAGTGCCGAAGACGATCCCGGTCGACAAAGGGTTCGTCAAGCAGGTCCGAGCGGGCCAACACAAGGACGGCCTGGTGCGTGTGGTGCTCGACCTTGAGAGCCTCGAGCGGTTTTCAATTGCCGCGTTCGACAGGCCAGACCGGATCGTAATGAAGTTCGGCGAGGTCCGCGACGAGACCCCCCCGGCCGCGCCGCCGCCCGCCCCGCCTCCCCTGTTGAGTCCGTCTCCACCGATCAGTTCTCAACTCAGTCCTCAACCGGTAGCGTCCGGAAGTGCGGAATCAGGCAATCCCAAATCCCAAATCCCAAATCCCAAATCGTCCGAGCCTCCGCCGCCGATGATCGTGTCGATGAAAGAGGGCCTCAAGGCCAAGATCAAAAACGGAAACGCCGGCGCCGGGATTCCGCTGTCCGAACAGCTCGGACTCAAGTTCAGACGCATCGTCATCGACCCCGGCCACGGGGGCGAGGACAACGGCGCAATCGGCAGGAAGAAGACGGCCGAAAAGGACGTGGCGCTCGCCGTCGCGAAAAAGCTCGCCTCAAGGCTGAAGGAAAGACTCAAGATAGACGTAATCATGACGCGCACCGGCGACCAGACCGTCCCGCTCTCCGAACGCGCGGCGCTTGCCCGCGCGGTCAAGGCGGACCTCTTCGTTTCGATTCACGCCAACGCCAACCCCAACCGGAAGTTCAGGGGGATAGAAACGTACTATCTCAACAACACTGACGACCGCGCCGCCCAGAAGGTGGCGGCCGTCGAAAACGCGGTGAGTGACAAGACGCTCTCGGACCTCAAGATGACGCTTCTGGACCTCGCGCTCTCGGCCAACGTCGAGGACTCGATAAGGCTTGCCAACCTCATCCAGAAGAACACGGTCGACACGGTGGGTGCGAAGTTCAGCGACATCAAGGACCACGGCGTGAAATACGCCCTCTTCTACGTCCTCTTCGGCACCGAGGTCCCGAGCGTGCTCGTCGAGACGAGCTTCATCTCGAACCCCGTCGAGGAACAGCGC
>JACRCP010000132.1 GCA_016218965.1 Deltaproteobacteria bacterium
AATCAGGCTCAACGGCCGGGTGAACGGTGGCCGGAGCGTTCCTTCAGAGAGACGCCGACCCGGCGCCTTGGGGTAATCTTTTCCCCACAGGCGTCCAACTCCTCCACCTATTACCAGTTTTCAACAGCGCGAAAGGCTCGGGAAAGCGCGTTCGTGGCTGTATAATGCGCGTCACCCACACGGAGGTGCGGCATGTCGGCACGCCATGCGTCGGTCCTTGCAATCTTGATTCTGGCCGTCTTTTTGGCCGCCTGTTCATCCGACGGTGCGGGCGAAACCGCCGATGCCGCGGGGGCGGCGGACGCGGGTTCAAGATTCGATGGCGGACAGGCGGACGGCGGGACCGGGACCGGGGACGCCGGGGCGGACGCGGGCGCCAGCGACGCCGGGGCGGTCGAAGACAGCGGCGCGGACGCGGGCGAGGACGCCGGGGCCGATGCCGGCAGGCCGACGGCGTGGATCCAGGTGGATACCGCGACGGTTGCCAAGAAGCTCGACCCGCTCGTGAACGGGTCGGGCATCGAGATCGAAAACAACGCGCAGGGCCTCGGCGCGGAGATGCTTCTCGACCGGGGTTTCGAATGGGACCGCCCGTGGCTCCAGTCAAAGGGTTGGGAGACGTGGTATTTCTTCAAGGACGACGGGGTCGAGGCGGACGTCGAGTGGGTGACAGACCGGGTGTTTCAGGGGACGCATTCCTTCAAGTTTTCGCTCACGCAGATGCAGACCGACAAGTCGGCCGGGATCGCGCAGGGCGGGCTGGGGGTCGTCAAGGACCGGGAGTACGTGTTTTCATTCTGGGGCCAGCACGACGGCCACGAGTCGCAGTGGGCCGCGGTGGCGCTCATGGACCTTGGGGTCGAACCCCCCGAGCTTCTGGCCGACCCCCAAATTATGCAGATCGATCCCGCGGTCAACAAGTGGGTCTGGTACTCCGCGGAGTTGACGCCAGAGAGGTCGACCGCCGAGGCGGCGGTCGCGTTCCTCGTCCCTTACCCGTCATTCATGTGGATCGACTCGTTTTCGTTTTCACCCAAGGACGCAAGGCATGGTATCTGGCCCGAGCTGATTTCGGCCTTCAAGGAGGCGAAAGTGGCCGCCGTGCGCCTTGGAGGGATCTCGGCCGACGGTTACGACTGGGCGATGGGACTTGGGCCGCGCGACAAGCGCGGGGTTTCGCGCTCGGCGTTCGCCGACACGTTCCTCGATGTCGACAAGGTCGTGCGCTACATGCCGTACTATCACGACGTGGGGACCGACGAGTTTCTGGACTTCTGCAAAGAGATCGGTGCCGAGGCGCTCATCACGGCAAACTTCCCCCTCGGCTCGCAGGCGGCGGCCAACTGGGTCGAGTATACCAACCGCCCGAGCCCCGGCCTTCAAAGCGGGATCGACGAAGGCTGGAAACCCGACTCATACCGCTCTGCCGACAAGGCCCCCGCCGGCTACTTCGCCTGGCTCCGCGAGTTCCACGGCCACAAGGACCCGTGGAGAGTGAAATACTGGGAGGTCGGAAACGAGCTCTGGGACGAGGAACTCCCCGAACCCGGCTCGCTCAAGGGTTCGCAGAACCTCTCGAACTACGCCGTCAAGGCGCGCGAGTTCGCCGTGGCGATGAAGGCCGTCGATCCGGCGATTCAAGTCGGCGCATGCACGTCCCAGCTCCCGGTCCCCGGGTCCTGGGACTACCGATCGGGTTGGAACAAGAAGGTCCTGGAGATCGCAGGCGACTCAATTGACTTCCTGGCGCCCCACTTCTACGCGCCCGGGGATTTCGACTACGACGCCGAGGCCGCGGGCGCGCCCGAGACGACCTACTTGAAGATCGCGGGCACGGCGCCGTTTTATGCGCAGGAGCTCGCGAAGGTCCAAAAGGACATTGACGACTGGAAGGCGGGTGCCGGAGGCAAAGATGTCAAGATCGCGGTGACGGAGTACAACGTCTGGCACGGCGTGCTCGAGTACATCAGCGCGTTTGACAACAACCGCCTCCGAAGCGTCATCGCCAACGCGGCATTCAGGAACGTCAACGCCCGCGGGCCGGTCTGGATGGGCAACTTCTACTCGCTCGTCAACCACCCGTTCGGGATGCTCGACTGGCAGGCCGACTCGAAGGCCGGGGGAAAACCCCTTCTGGGCGGAAACTACCTTTTGCAGAAGTTCGTGGCCGACCATTTCGCGCCGAACGTCCATGCGACAAGTGTCCAGTCCCCCACGTACACGGCGGCACTCTGGACGCTCCCCGAGCTCGAAGCCGAGGTGCTGGACGCCGTGGCGGCGACAAACGCCGCCGGTGACACCATGATCATCATCGTGGTCAACCGGGCCTACTGGCTGCCCGAGGGGATCGACACCGAGATCGACCTGGGCGGGTTTTCGGGGGCATCGGCCAAGGCGTACGTGCTGACCGGCGCCTCGCACGAGGTGTACAACTCAATCGCAGCGCCGGGCGAGATCCATCTGGAGGAAGAGACGGTCCCGATCAACGGGTCAAAGCTCGACTATACGTTCAGGCACTTCTCGGTGACGGCGGTGGAGGTGAGGAAGTAGTTTCAACGACCGCGCCAGAGGGCCGCCACCGGGACGAGCGTTACGTCGTCCATTGTGTCGCGGGACTCGCCCATATGGAACAGGAACAGGCGGACAGGACGGGCAGGGGTGCCAGGTTCAAAGCGCGGGGCGCGGGGAGCGCGCGGGGGAGTCGGGGGCAAATGTGGGGTGACGGCGGGGTTCGGCAGGGTGTGGGGGCGGTCGGGGCGGTCAGGGTGACCGGGAAGGTCTGGCGTTTGACGGTGGAGAACGGCGCGGGATGACGGCAGGTCGGTCAGATTGCAGTTTTGGCCAGCCGTGACCTCGCGACCGGTGTGGTACCGGGCAACCCGAGGGGTCGGGGAATCGGGGGACAGTTTGAGGAGATTCGGTGAGCGAAGAGAGGTTTGAACTGAAACGCAGTTGGAAGATTGCGGTCGTCGGCATCTACTTGGGCCTAGCGGTCCTGCCTTTGATTCACTTCACTCGAATCCTTGAAAGCAGCAGATTGGATGAGTTGTATGCTTTGGTTTTCATTTGGGTGGTTTGGCTTGTTCTTGCTTTTTCAGGATGGCTCGTCTGCGTTCGAGCACAGGTGAAATCGTATGCAATAATCGACGACAGGTGTTTGATTCTCCATGTCTACGATGTCCGTGTTGGCTGGAGAGACATCCGCATCGAGATTGACGAAGTAGCGTCGATTAGAGCCGGCAGACTGCGGTCTCCAAAGCTCTACCTCAAAGATGGTCAAGTATTTTTTTTGGCGAACTACGTTGACCCAAAAGGCAATCGGCTACTCGTTTCCTTGTCCAGAATCCTCGATGGAGGCACGAGATGAACACCCATCACGGTGCAGTTCTTCAACGGGCAGGGGTGCCAGGTTCAAAGCGCAACAGGAACAGTTGAGACAAGGTCACAGGAGCCGTACTTTTGGCTTCTCGTCGTGGTGGTGGTCGGGATCGTCGCCGGGGGGGTACTTGTCGGGATCATGAAAACCAGAGGACATCGACCGCGTTGAACCGGACATCCGGGCCGCGCTTGAGAGCGGCGAGACGGTGACGGTGCCCGAGAACCGGTCCGGTGTCAGGTTTGGTTGCGACGGAACGGGCCGGGAGCGAGGGGTGGGGCGCGACGGACGGCGGATTGGTCGCTCGCGGCGGTCGCAACTGCCACGGAGGCGACTGGCGCTGACCGAAAAAGCGCCCGGCATTCACTTTCAAGGCCAATCAGACTGCGTTTTGGGGGTCTTTGCGGGTGGCGGCGCGAGAGAACCGGCGTCTTCCGCCCCACGGAAAATCTCCCGCCGTCCGCCCCCGGTTGTCACGGGATCCCGAGTGCCGCGCACTCACAGCCGCTGGGCCCTTCGCCCTCCCCCGACGCGCCGGGATCCCCGCTGTCCGCTTTTTCCGGGGCGGCATCGGCCGGGGGATGGCCCGCGTCAATTCCTCCCGTGGCGTCCGCCCCGCCGTCCGAGCCTCCCCCCGCGTCATCCGCCGCGCACGCGGACTCGTTTTCGGGGGCGCACCACGCGAGCACCTGAAAGGCGACCTCGGCTGTGGTGGCCGTTCCGTCTACCAGCGGCATCTGCGCGGCGATCTTTGCCGTGTACAAAGAATCGAACGCAAGGTCGGTTTCGGGATCGACGATGAGCAGGCGCGAGGTCCCCGTCCCGTTGCTCCAGTGCGTCCGCCGTATCGTTGCAGGGACGGCCGCCCCGGACCCGTTCAGAAGTGCCACGTGCTCGGCCGTGATCCACGGGTCCAGAACGCCCTTTCCGAAAAACGCCGTCACCCACGACTCGGGGATGGCCGAATCAATAGAGGGAAGCCGCCGGTCTTTTCCATCCCGTCGACGAATGTCTTCTCGGCCACGTCGTGTCCCATCTGCGCGATGATGGCGGCCATCTCAGGTGCCGGGACCCAGAGCGGTGGTTTGAGCGACGAGTGCCCGTCGACGATGAGGAACACGTCGCAGGCGGTGTCGGACACATCCTGGCCCTTCCCGTCGTGCTCCTCGAGCAGCGGAAGGAAAAGGGAGTCAAAGATCTCATCTTCCATCCCATGCGCCGCGGCGCCCAGGAAAAATGCGATCAGGCGCCGGTCCTCGACCGAGGTCCAGGGCGGCGGGCGGTTTGAGCCGACCCACGCGATGAACGCCTCGACAAAAGGTTCCCAGTGCGTCATCTCGCCGTACGCGTCGCCGATCGCGTAGCCGGTGTCCGGGAACACCGAGCCGATCTGAAGCGCCTCGCGCACCGCCGGCTCTGAAAGCACTGCCTTGAGCTCGCCCTCCGGCATGAGGTCGACCGCGCGGTCGGTGACCCAGATGTGCCCGTTGACCCCGTGCGCGTGCGCGAGGACGGGAACGAAAAACAGGACGGAAAAGACAGTCAAAAAGAGTCGGCGCATGGACACCTCCGGCGCGCGGGACCGGCCGATGATACCAGGATCGACGGGGACCGGGGAACCGAGCATTTCGGTACCGGGCTTTCCCCTGGCCGCGGTGGTCCGCCGGTGCTACCTCTTGACGCCGCCTCCCCGGACCTGCACGTGCCTGACGAGGCCGAAGATCAGGTACATCAGCGCGGCGCCCATGCCGGCGGACATACCCCCGATGAACGCATTGCGCGAGATGGGGCCGAGCGGCAGCGGCCGCCAGAGCACGCGGAACGAATCGACGGCGCCCTGCAGGGCCGGACGGTGCTGCTCCGCCTGCGTTTCGTCGGTGTTGGTGTTGATGAGGAACGTCCGGCTGTTCCCGGGGATCGCGTAGTGGAGCGAAGCTATCTGGTAGGTCCGCCATTCCTCGGCCGTCCGGCCCGTGACGGCGCGCCCGCGGCGCGTCGGCTTGTAGACCGGTTTTGGCTCCGCCACGAGGACCTTTTTTGACGAGCGGGAGGCAAGCATCAGCGCATCGAGCCCGTCGACCTGCACGACCTTGGGCGGGTCCAATGCAAACGTGTCGAAGATGCCCTTGTACCCCTCCTTGAAGATCTTGGCGACCTCCCGCCTGGCCTTCTCGTCGATCGCCGGCATCTCCTGATGGATGGTCCGTACGAAGATGGTGGGAACGATCTCGGTGTCGGGGACGTATTTTGCAAACCCGACGACCGGCGGGTTCTTCGACTCAAACAAAAGCCGCAGCCCCTCGGGAAGCCGGCCGCCGAACGCCTTGGCCGCGTCGCCGAGGTTCGCCGGGGTGACGACGATCCATTCGGGCGGCGGCTTGACGGCGAACGAGTGGTCCCCGCTCTCCCATGAACCCGCGACGAGCGGGTTCACCGAGGGGATCATCACGAAGACAGTCACCGCCAGGAGCAACGCGAACACCACCGCGGCGACGACGAGGTTCCTGCCGCTCGGCGGCTCGCCCGTCATGTCGACGCCGCTCATCGCCCAGGCCATCCGGTCGGCCCTCTCCGAGAAGGTCTCCTCCCTGGGTGCCGCAATGGCGGGGACCTTTTTCTCGTCCGAGGGGGCCGGGGCCGGCCGGCCGGACCATTTTGCAAAAACGAGACCGCACCGCGGGCAGTCGGGCCGTTCCTCCTTCTGTTCGTGACCGCACTTGGGACACTTCATCCCGCACCTTCGAATGGTGGCCTACTCGCCGCCCGAGGCCTCTACGCAACAGCGGAAGCCGGTGAAGGCGTTCTTCTTGCCGGGGGAGGTGGGGACGCGCGAGGCGCAGCGCGTGGCCCAGTCGGGCTTGTTGGCGGCCCCGCCCTTCACGATGTGCCCGGACTTGGCGGTCACCCATTCCATGACGTTCCCGCTCATGTCCAGCGGCCCGTACTTGCTTTTGCAGTCCTTGAACTTGCCGGCCGCGACGACCCTTCTGGCCTCGCCCATCCCCGTTTCGGTTGCGCACGCGTCGGGGTCCCAGTCGTTGCCGTAGGGGTACCGGGTCAACTGCGGCCCCTTGCAGGCGCGTTCCCACTCTTCCTCGAGGCAAAGCCTTTTCCCGTTCTCGCGGCAGATGCCTTCGGCCTCGGAGTAGCTCACCGAGGTGCGCGGCGCGGAGCCGCGGGCGTTGGGGTATTCGTAGAAATCGATGCAGTACGAGCGGGTCGAGACCGCCGCCCACGCGAGCTCGTCGGGGTTTCTGGCCTTGTCGCCGGGCTGGCTCCCCATGAAAAAAGTCCCGGCCCGGACGAGCGCCATCCCTTTGGGGCAGGGTTGTCCCTTCTTCTTGTCGGGCTTTGCGCCAGGCTCACCTTCGTCGGGTTTCTCCGGCTTTCCCGGCTTTTCCGGTTTCTCGGGTTTCTCCGGTTTTTCGGGCTTCCCGACCTTGTCGGGTTTGCCGGGCTTTTCGGGTTTGCCGGGCGCCTCGGGCTTCGCGGGTTTCTCCGGCGCCTCGGTATCTTCCGGCTCTTCTCCGGCGTCCGGCGCGGCCGTTTCGACGACGGCCGCGGGCCCGGTGTCCTCGGGCACGCGCACATCGGCAGCCGCCGCGGCATCAAGCTCAAGCGCAACGGCCGGGCGGCCCGTGTCGGCGACCCCCGCATCGACCGCCAACGGCCCGGCCGGCACCGCGAACTTCTTGTAAAGGAACATCCCGCCAAAGATGATCGCCGCGACGACGATTGCGGTGATTCCGACGACGGCGGCGAGCGGCGTTCGCGGCACGGCGGGGGCGGGAGGAGAAGAAGGAGCCGGGGGCGCCGGCAGCTTCGGGAGTTCCTTTCCGTCGTCGAGCGGCCCCACGATGAGATCGTCCTCGACCGAGAGCGGCTCCTCCGGCGGGAGCGAGGCCGCGCGCGTTATCTTCGAGACCGTCTGCATCGCCGAGGGGAGCTCCCGGTACCGCTCGAACACGCGGTCGAGGTCCTCGAAAAGACCCGGGATGTCGCGGTAGCGCCTGACCGGGTCGGGGTCGGTGGCCTTCAGATAGATGGCCCGGACCAGGTCGTCGATCTGCTTGTCGCCCTCGTAGAACTTCGCGTGCTCCGCGTCCTCGGGCGCGTGCCCGATGAGCATGACGGCCAGCAGGCGGCCCATCGAGAAGATGTCCGACGACGGGGCGGGCGAGCTCCCCGTCAGAATCTCGGGGGCGAGGTACACGGCGTCGGGGTGTCGCCGCTGGGCCTCGGAAAACGTCCCCGACGGCATGAACTCGGCGAACCCCAGGTCGGTGATCTTGAGGAAGTCGGGCTGGATGATGATGTTGCTGGGCTTGAGATCCCCGTGCACCACCGAGGGGTGGAGCTCGTAGAGCGCGTCGCGGAGCTGGAGGAAGAGCGGCTCGATCTCGCGCAGGGCGAACGCCTCGCCGATGGGGGCGCGGCTGTCGATCGAGCGCTTGAGCGAGACGCCCTGCACGAACCGCATCGTGACGAAGACCAGCCCCTCCTCCGCCGCCTCGGCGTCAAAAAGGCGCAGGAGGTTCGGGTGCGAGATGTCCTTGATCCCGCGGATCCCCCATATGAACTTTTCGCGGTCGGAGTCGTCGGGGAAGATCTCGGGGGCGATGACCTTGACCGCCAGGTCGACGTTGACGGCCTTGTCGTGCGCGTAGAACACCTCGCCCACAGGCCCGTCGCCTACGAAACGCTTGATCTCGAACCGCTCGGCAAGGACGTAGCCCACCGGCACTATTGTCTGCCTGGTGCGAATCTCGCGGGACGACGGGGAAGGGGACTTCGAACGGGTGACGAACCGCGTCCCGCAATGGATGCAGATCTCCGAGCCGTCGGGGTTGTGCGTGCCGCAGCGGTAGCAGAGCACGGATACACCTCCGTAATCATAAGGATTATCGCAAAGCCGCTCAAAAGCAATTTTTTCGTTTTGTCCCGCGACCCGGAGATGTCCCCGGTTTCCCGTGTGAGACGATTTCCCTCCTCTTCACAGGACGGTTTCTGCTATTCTTGAAGTGGAAGAGACGGATGGCCGGCAAAAAATGGGGCTTGCCGTGACAAACCGCCGCCGCGCTCTCTTCGCCAACATCGGAGGGACTGCCGCCGGAGGAACGCGCCAACCTTCATTACCTCGACGACATTCTCTCTGCAGTCGCCCGGATGAAGGCGGGGTTCCTCCGTTACGATCCCTTCGTCACGAAACGCGCTTGCGTGCGACAAGGACGACCACAATCTCGTCCGCAGTCATCAGATTGCAGCCTATGCGCGATCCAGGTCGATTCAGGTGCTCATGCTGGACTACACGTTCTGCGGGATGGACAAAGACCTGGAGAGGGACGGTGATTCCGTCCACTTCACTCGGGCCGGCCACGGAAGCCTGGCGGCCGAACTGAAAAAGGCGCTCGTCCCTTTCCTGCTGCGTTGAAATACGACGGGGGTTCTGACACCGGCGCCTGGCACACGGATTTCCTCACGCGCCCGCTGCTCGCCTACCCACCCGATCTACTGGCAAGTCGAGACCATCAGGAAGGCCGTGTGCTTCCGGAAAGGGGGCGTCGAAACCGATATCTTCGATCCGGAAGCCGCCGATGTTCCCAGCTCGACTCCGGTTGCGTCGTCGATCCACTTGATTGCGTGCCCCCCGTAGCACAGGGAGTCGATCTCCAGCGTGGTTTCGACCTCGGGGTGGCCCTTGTATGTCCTCTCGATCGTGTGGTGCTGGGATTCGAGCGCCTCGAAATCGGCGATAATCCCGTCCAAGAGGGCGCCCAGCTCCAAGGCCATCCCCTCCTTCTGCTCTTTTGGCAAGTTCTTGATGTATCCCTTGTAGCGCTCGAAAAACCCCACCGGATCCTGGACCATTTGTGTCGCCATGTCCTCGGCCGTCGCCTGGTCCACGCCGAAGTATTTGACAAACAGCGCCGCCGCATCCGAGAGATAAGGGTCGGTGTCCACTTGGACCCCGTCCTGCGTCATGAAGATGTACCAGTCGCGTATCCCCTGGATGACCGCCACCAGGTGGGCCAGCCGCTCGATGCTCGATGCCCCCCTGACGGCGTTGATTAGGTCAATCCGGTAGTCGGCGGGGTTGTCGTGCAGAAGCCACGCGATCATCGTCTTTCCGTCGCTTGCGGCGGTCGGAACGACTGCGGCGTTGGATGAGGCGACGTGGTCGTTGTAGTTGCGGGAGTCAAACAAGGTGAGATCCACGCCCTTGAGAAACTCGCGCATGAACACGTGCGTCGGGCCCACAAAAACGCTGCGGCCCCGATCTCCGGTGTCCGGAACGAACCGCTCGAACGCCGCCCACGTCGCCCCGGAACCGGCCGAACCTGAGGCCAGGTTCGTCCACGCCACGTTGTGCTCCGCCTCCGCGGTGAGGGACTCCGGCCAGCTGCCGCCCACGTAGCGTTCGTTCTCCATCACGGGGCGCCGGTACCCGACGATGTCCTCGTGCATCCACTTGAGTGTGTTGCGAAGCTCCAGCACGACGTCAACGGGCCTCGGGATCATCGTGGTCACGCCGTGGTAGTAGTGGTGCATTGCGATGTCAGTGCCGGGGTTCAACCAGAAGGCCTCGGGCGTCGCTGGGACGTACCCGGTGGCCGAGACCGAGACGAGGTGCGCCTTTCCGTACCGCGAGATCTCGTAGTCTCTGATGAACTTCCCCATCTCCTCTACCCACGCCGCGTCGGTTGCGTCCGAGCCGCTCCCGCCGCAGCCGGTGAGCTCGTTCCACAGTTCCCACGTGAAGATGCTGGGGGACGATCCCCACCTGTCGGCGACATACTCAAGCCTTTTTTTCCAGAGCGCCTTGGCGTCGGCGTTGGTGATGAGATCGCCCAGAGCATTGATCGGCCCGCCGCGGCTCGAATGATACGGCCAGAACGGAAGGTTGTCGTCCAGGCCCACAAGCTGGCACGTGTGTGCGATGAGCACCACGTCTACATAGATGCCGTATTCCCCGGCGAGCCTGATGAAGTTGTCTACGCGCCTTGCGAATTCCTCGTTGAACGTCCCGGCGGGGTCCTCGAGGAATTGTATCTTCCCGCCATCTATCAGGGTCGAGATGTCCTCGTCGTCCCACCAGCCTGTGCCTTCGATGTCAATCCTGAAGAAGTTCTCGCCGTTCGCCTGCATCTCCTGAAACCGCTTCCTGAGTGTCTCCGGGTCGTAAACGAGGGTCTTGCCGCCGATGGTCGCGGTCCCGAAGTAGTCAAGGCTTAAGTGCTCGCCGCTGGTGGCCGTGCCAAGGGGGAAAAACGGTGTGCCGTCGTCGAACATGAAGTAGCGGCCGTTGGGCGCCGTTTTGATCCACGGCCGGTTGCCCGAGGCGTCAACCCCGCCGTCCGAAACGCCGGCGTCCTGCGCACCGACATCGTCCGCCCCGGCGTCGTCCCCCCCGGCGTCGCTAACCTCCCCATCCCCGCCGGTCACCCCCACATCCGGCGTCCCTCCGCCCCCGGAATCGTCGGCGACGGTCTCCACCCCCCCGCAGTCGCACGAAGGCAAAACGGCCGCAGCCGCGAGAAGAAACGCCACCAGCAGCCTGAAACTCATGTTCAACCCTCCATCTCGGCCTCAATCTACCATTTGGCCCACGCCGTGTACACGCTCCGGCCCCAGGCCCCCGGGCCGCCCACGTTTGACGTCTGTATATGATAAGGATGAAAAAAGGTTCTACTGCTTGGGGATCACGGACGCAGGGCGAAAACTCTTTGTGGTCTTCACCATTAGGGGGCATCTGATCCGCGTGATCTCGGCGAGAGACATGACGCCGCGTGAAAGGAACACCTATGAAAAGCTCAAAGAAGAAGATCCCTCGCTTCAAAAGTGAGGATGCCGAGCGGAAATTCTGGGCCTCGCGAGATTCGACGGAGTACCTCGACTGGACCCAGGGCACGAGGCGCGCGGATTTCCAGAGACTGCACCCCACCCTCAAGACCATTTCGCTGCGCCTTCCGGCAGGGCTCATAGCCGAGTTGAAGGTCCTGGCAAACAAGCGCGACGTGCCGTACCAGTCCCTCTTGAAACTGTTCCTGGCTGAGCGGGTCAAGGAGGAACTGAAGCCGGCTGTTCACCGCGTTGTTTGAAACCCGCTGCGGGTCTTTCAGCCGGCACCAACCTCCATATCCGATCGAATGCGCGCTACCGGGGATTGTCGAGCACGCGGTCGCAGTCCAAGAGCGGCCGGCCGGCGGGGTTCCGGTACACCGAGGCGCAGCTCCCCAGCGGGACGCCGATGTCGTTGAACGGGATCCCTTCGCCCCAAGGCGCATAATTGTACGTGCCGTCCGGGGCCGAACCGAAGATGTCGTACCAGGCCATCTTTCCCGGCTCAAGGTACGAGGTGTGGGCGGCCAGGATCCGCTCGTGGACCCAACGCACCTCGCGCGACGTGAGCGGGACGCCCGCGTTGGCGGAGTGCGCAAGAAGCTTCACGAAATTCTGTTCGGTCACGTTGTCGGGCATCTTCCCGTTCTGCTCGATGTAATTCATGGTGCGGTCGAGGCGGTCGGCCAGCCCCAAGACGAGATCGAGCGCCACGCTGTTCTGTCCCGCCACCAGCGCCTGGTTGGGGGAAGTGCTGCGTCGTCGTCGCGCTGGTCTCGCACACCTCCCACCCCGGGTGGTTGCGGATGCCGTCGCACGGATCAACCGGGTTTCCAGCGTCCTCGGGCTCGGCCCCCGAGTCGCCGGCCCCGCCGTCACCGGCGTCACTCCCACCGTCTTCCAATGCGCCGTCAATGCCCGCATCATCAAGGCCCTCCGTTCATTTCCATTTCACCCGCACGCCGCGCGAGGTGTCGCCCACGCGCACGTACGTGGCGTTTTTCTGAGAGTCGTGGAAGTACCCGACGGCCACGGCCAGAAGCGCCGGGACGCCCGAAACGTTGCTTGCAGGTCCAAGCGGTTCGACCTCGATGCCGGCCGGAGCCGGTTCGCCGTGTACGCGGAGGATCAGCGGTCTCTCGTCCGGCGAGACCTCCACGACAAGCTTCCCGCCGTCGCGCCTGTAAAGGGCGTTCACGCCGTTGTCGCCTTCGCGGTAGACGTCAAACCTTCCATCCAGCGCGGGATAGATCGCCAGCATCAGGTGGCCCTTGAAACCTCCTTCCCCGAACCAGCCGTGAGGGGAAGAGAGATAAAGCGGGATGATGGCCCTTTTCCTGATTAACACCGGGTACTCGCCAAGAGGGATAGTGAGCCTTTCGGTCTTGCCCCCCGTGTAGGTGCGCGACTCGTCGAACATGTAGATCCACTCGCCCGGCGGGAACGTCACGTCGCGGCTGGTCCCCGCCTCGTACATCACAGCGACCAGCATGTCCTCGCCCAAGAGGTAATGCCACTTGCCCTGCGCCTGGACGGTCCAGAGCGACTTCTGCAAGGCGAACGCCTCGGCCCCCCGGCTGTACATGAAGGGGATGATCTCGTGGTGGATGGCCGCGAACCGCCGGTAGATGTCCCTCGTCTCCGTGTCGTACAACCACGGCCTGTGCTCGCCGCCGCCGCCGTTCTCCATCAACCCGCTGAATGCCCCGAGCTGTGCCCAGCGGACGAACACCTCCTTGTCCCGGAGCCCGTCTCCCCTAAAGCCGCTGATGTCCGATCCGAAGCTCACATAACCGGCCTTCGCCGACTCCCACATATTGGTGAGCGCCACTCCCATCCCGCCCCAGTCGGGGTCCTGGTCCCCGACCCAGCCGGCAAACATTACGTCCCGCGGCGCGAATTTGAGCGGGTAGGGGATTCCGACATAGGTGTCCACGGGACGTCCCATGGTAAGGCGGTCGGGGCCGAGGCGTTGTCGGGTGTAGCCGAGGAAATCCTCGAAGTAGTACTTCGAGTAGTCCTCCCTGCTGATCACGCCGCCCTTGCCCATGGCAACGCCCATCTTGAGGATCAAAAAGTCGCTGGCGTCCAGCTTCCAGCCGTCAATCCCTTGGTCGAGCACGGTGTCCATCAGGCCGTGCCACCATGTCACGGCCTCCGGGTTCGTGTAGTCGATGAGCGCGGCGGGGTCTTTTTTCCACCACTCCACCGTCTTGCCGCCGCTCACAAGGTAGCCGTTGCTCTTGGCCGTTTCGTAGAGCGGCGAACCGGTGTCAATCACGCTTGTCGCCCAGAGAAGGATTCGGACGCCCCTGGAATGGACGTAGTCAATCATCTCCTTCGGTTTCGGATAAAGCGATGTGTCCCAGACAAAATCGTTGTACGACGTCTCCCATGGCGCGTCCACGATCACCGCACCCACGGGGATCTCATTGGCCATGTAGTCGTCCACCAGTTCCGTGACCATGTCCTGTGTGCTCTCGTTGTACCAGACCCAGTGCGTATGCGCCCACTCCGACCAAGGCGGAGGAGCGAGATTGGCCGGCGGTATGATCGGGTTCCCGCCGGCATCATGGCCTCCGGTATCCGTGGAAACGCCCGTATCGAGCGTGTTTCCGGAGTCCGTGACACCGCTGTCGTCTGTGCCGCCCGAATCTTCCGCCGCGCCCGAGTCGCCGATACCCGCGTCCTGATTGTCGGGGTACGCGCACTCGCACCAGTCCGACTTGTGGCCGCTGTTGCAGGAAACCGGCTCCAGAGTTCGTTTCGCACACCCCGGATCGCCCCCGTACGCTTCGGTGCAAATCATCCCCGCCGCCGCGCAATACGCCGCGCACCCCGCGCCGTCGAGGTAGACCCCGGCGCAGCGGTTTGGACCCGACTCGCAAAGCTCCCACTCGGAGTGTTTTTGGATGCCCGAGCAGTCGGCGGGTTGTGCACCCCCCGCGTCCCCGCCGGCGTCTCCTCCCGGCCCATCGTCGTCCGAGCCTGCATCAGGAGTTCCGGCATCGGCGAATGCGTCGTAGCCGCCGTGACCGCCGCCGGCGTCTTGGGCGGCATCCGTTCCCCCTGCGTCCTCGGAGCAGGCGTTCAACAAAAGGAGGGCAAGGGCGAACGCCCCGAGCGCATCCAAGATGTTCTTTTTCATGCTCGGAACCCTCCGTTCACTTGCAAAAAATTCAGGGTTTGGACGACCACGAACAACACAATGCAGAGCTGACACGCTCCTCATCGGATCACCGGCAGCGCGAGAAATGACTCCGCTCCAAGCAAAATCGTATTTGTGACGACCAGTGGCGCGGCGGCGTCCTCGAAAAAGTCGTCCCCGGTGTTCGGGTTCCTGTCAAAACGCTCGTAATTGCTCGACGTGATGATGACGCCGACCCTGTGCCCCGGCAAGAAGGTGTACGCGAGCTCGTTCGTGAGCGCGATGGTGATCGAGTACGCCAGGCCGGCGGTAACATCGGATGGGGCGGAGAGATCGTCGCGCAGCTTGAGCCGCCGGATGCCGTCGGTGAGAAGGAGGTGACGGCCGTTCCCGTCCACGTCGGTGAGACGGGCCGCGAAGTCCGTGTCCGTTCCAGTCGTCTTCACGTTCAGCCGGACCAGTACGGCCCCGGTGATTCTGAGCGGCTCGGCCAGCGGTTCGGTGACGAACGCCGCCGCATCGCCGCGCGCAAGCACAGCCGCCTGATCGGTCGGGCCGTGCGTGTACTTCCAGCTCAGCGTCTGGCCGCCCACCGTCGGCGACGGGTCGTTCGGGTCGCACGGAAGGCCGATCTCGCCGCCGGACGGAATCGCGTCGGAAAGACCGCGACCGCCGGTCAGATACAGGAGCCCGGGCTCCGACGGCGGGGGCCACTCGTCGGCAGATTTCCAGAGCCCCTCCGCCCCCTGGACGTAACGGACGCGCGGCCAGCCCGCGGCCTCACTCTGCAATCCCCGCAGGTAGAGGTCATAAAACGCCAGGGCGTCTTTCTGGATCCTGCGATCGGCGTCGAACCACTGTCTCTCCTCCTCTGTGAACTCGCGGCCCCAAATCCCCTCTCCGCCCGCGGCAAAGTGGGACCAGGGACCGATCAGCATGCGGTGACTGTTCCGGACGGACGGATCGCTTAGCGTGCGGATCTCGTCGAAGGTGCGGTGGGTCCCGCGGTTGAAGAGGTCGTACCACCCGCTCACCACGAGCATCGGGATCTTGACCAAGGCGGGATCGTGCAGGCCCTCGACCACCCTCCAGTACAGATCCTTGCAGGGGTGCTGCTTGACCGTGCCGCCGGTTCCGTAGAGCAGCCCCAACCCTTCCGCGTACTCTTTTCTGAAAACGCCCCCGGGGAAGAAGTTCTCGTAGAAGTGATTCATGTGGCCGAAGATCGGCACTGCCGCCTTGAGATGCGGCGGCTGTTCGGCGGCGGTCCAGTACTGGACCCTTCCCAGCGCCGAGACCCCGTACATGCCCACGTTGCCGTCGGACCACGGCTGCGCCGCGATCCATTCGACAAGGTCGTACCCGTCCTCGCCGTACTGGAGCTCGTCGCGGACCTGGGCGGAAGACGAGCCGAACTTGCCGCGCCAGTCCACCGCGACGACGGCGTAGTCCATGCCTGCAAAAAGCGGCTCCGTGGTCGTGTCCTCAAGCCATATCTTGTACACGTTGTCGATGTTGTACGGCGTGTAGATGAAGATCGCAGGGACCTTGCAGGCCGGCTCGGCCGGACGCCGGATCAGGGCGGCAAGCGCGGCCCCGTCGCGCGCAGGTATCATCGTCTCCTCAAAGAGGTGCGTTTTGCACGGCAAAACGACGCCGGCGTCCGCGCCGCCGTCAGCCGTTCCCGCATCGCGCCCCGCGTCCAAAAGACCCGCATCTTCCGGGCCATCATCCCCGCCGCCGTCATCCGCCGGACCTGCATCAGGACCTGCGCCGCCGGAATCTCCAACACCGCTGTCGCGCGGACCCCCGTCCGCCAGCATCTGCCCGCCCGCGTCCGCTGCCCCGCCGTTCGCCGAATCGCCGTCGCAGGAAGCTGTAGACAACGCCGCAACCACAAGAAAGACAACCGGAAAAACCTTCATGCCACGCCCCCTTCATCCCTCAGGTTCGGGACACTGCCATAGTAACAGAAAGAAGCCCCCGGGTTGTGCACCGGGGGCTTTAAGGTCAGATCAGATCCCGCGACGAATCACTAGGGCTTGCAGCAGGCGCCCTCGAAGCAGGCGTAGTCCTGCGGGCACGCGCTGTCGTCGTTGCACGGCGCGAACGTCTCGACGCACTCGCCGTGGCACGGCCCCTCGTAGGCCACCTCAACGCCGGCGCATTTGGCCTCGCACGGGTTGCCGTAGGTCCTGCCGTCCTTCCCGCAGACCGGAGCGTAGTACATAGGGCAGGCGCAGCCCACGAACTGGCAACAGCCGTTCACGCAGGCATACGAATCGACACCGATTGGGCAGTCGGCGTCCGCCTGGCACGCCGGCATGCCGGACGCGTCGCAGAAGTTCTCGGAGCACGTCATCGTGACCGAGCCGTCGGGGTTGAAGCAGCGCTCGCAGAGCCGGCCGCTCGAGTCCCTGAACGTCTCGCACTTGATCGGCGGCTCGTTGCACTTGCAGATCTCGCAGCCGCGTTCGTCAATCGCGAACCCGTATTCGCAGAAGAGTTCGCACAGGACAGGCTCGCATTCCGGGGACCTGGGCATGCAGACGCCGGGGGAGTTGGGACACTTCTCGCCGGTGCTCGCGTCGCATTTGTACATCGGCTGGCAGTAGTACCCCTCGGGGCAGTCCGCGTCGGTGTAGCACTCCTTCTCGACCGGCACGCAGTAGCCGTAGCAGACGTCGGGGCAGGCCATGCCGCCGGAGGGGTCGCAGCCCGGGGGCGGCATGCAGACCTCGTCTGCGTTGCACCTTGTGCCCTGCGGGCAGTCCCAGTCGGACATGCACTGGGCCTTGCACTCGCCCTTGTAGACCACCTCGACGCCCGCGCATCTCGCCTCGCATTCGTTGCCGTAGCTGTTCCCGTCGGCGCCGCAGACAGGGTCGTAGTAGAGCGGGCAGGCGCAGCCCACGAGCTGGCAGCAGCCGTTCACGCAGGCCCAGCCTTCCACGCCGATGGGGCAGTCCATGTCCGAACCGCAGACGTACCCCTCTTTGCAGATCTCCGGGCAGCTGCAGCAGGAGCCGTCGGGGCGGCACTCGTAGCCGGGATCGCACGCGAAATCGGCGCCGCACACGCCGTCGGAGCGGGCGTAGCACATGCAACCCTGGCCGCATTCGCCCTCATGCGCGATTTCGACCTCGGCGCACATGGCGAAACACTCGTTGCCGTAGGTCACGCCGTCGGTGCCGCACACGGGCGCGTACAACTCGTAACAAATGCACGACTCATAGGGGAGACAGATGCCCTCGCTGGGGATCACGCCGCCTTCGCCGCCGGTGTCCGGGTCTGTCACCGCAACGCCAGGCATGGCGCAGTAGTAGCCCTCGGGGCAGTCCTCATCGGACATGCACCTGACCTCTTCGGACCTCTTGACGCAGACACCCTCGACCGGGATGCATTCTACAGAGTTGCCTCCCGGGTCCGTGCCGTTCGAACCGCCGGAGCCACCGGAGTCCGTCCCATCGCCCGGGACGTCGCAGCCAGGAACGGGCGCGCCGTCCTTTCCGTAGACCATCGGGTACTCGCAGTAATAGCCCTCGGGGCAGTCGGTGTCGGAGGTGCAGCCCGCCGGTTGGGGAACGCACTTGCCGTAGCAGGGCTGGACCTCGGGGCAGTCCTCTGTGCCTTCGGAACCGGGTGCGCAGGGCGACATCGGGCAGGGGCCGTACTCGCAGACCTCGCCGGCCGCGCACTCCGAGCCGTCCTTGCACACCTTCTCCTCGCCGCAGACGATCTGGCAGGAGCCGGACTTGCAGACGGGACGTGGTGTGGCGCCGTCTGCACATCCTATCTCGGGAATAGCGCCCTTGGCGCAGTCCGCGTCGGTCGTGCACTCGCCGCCGGACGAGCAGTTCCACGTGCACTGACCCGACTCGCACGCCCATTCGCCCACACACTCGATGTGGTCAAGCCCCTCGCAGTCGGCCGCAGTGGCGCACTTGTCGCCGACCCCGCCGCCGTCGCTTGCATTGTCGGTCTCGCGAATCTCGCAGCCGCCCAGGGCGGCGCCAGTCGCGAGCAATGCCGCGATACAAAACGGCATCGCACAGTACTTCCAGATACTTCTCATCACGTACCTCCTGTTGAAATTTCACCGAACTGGTTGTGCTACCAACTATCTACCACCTCGTTATTGACACCTCCTTTTGAGTTCTTTTGTGCGGGCTTGACCTTTGGCTCCAAGGATCACCCGCAAGGACCGTGCCTCAAGGGGCTTTCCCTGCAACCTGTTGTAATTCCCTGTAAATTCATTCTCGCCCATTTGTTATTGTGCGGTTGGATTTTGCGCTCCCCCCATTTTTTTCAAAAATCTGCTTCCCCAACCCACTACAAAACCTATTTCGCCGTAAGGATTTACATCCTGCGCGCCGCTGTCCATGCCTCCATCGAGGATTCGAGTATCCGCGCCGTCTCCGCATCCGGACAGCAAGAAGAAACCCAAGGCGCACACGACGAGCAAAGCGACTGCACAAAACGACCTTTTCATCCGAGACTTCCTTTTCAAAACGGGTCAAGACGACGCTGTTTTTATTGCTGTCCCTTCTTCGAAGTTGGACGAAAAAGCCAAGGCGGCGGGGCCTGTTTGCAGTCTTCAAGCGGCCCAACAAACTCGGGATGCTCGTGCTCGGGGATGCACTTTTGCGTGAGGTTTTCGTACGAACACTTCATCCCGGGGCCGCATTGGCCCATGTAGCACTGCTCCCCAAACGGCGTGCACGGGAACCTGCCGCAGGGATCCGGCTGTTCCATCGGTTTCGGGCAGTTCAGCCTCGGCGCGCAGGGCTTGTCGACCGGCATGCTCGTGCAGCCCTGGCCTGCGGAGCATGACGCGTCGCACTCCGGCGGCGCCCCGTAGCAGACCTCGCCCTCGGCCGCCTCCTTCATGCAGAAATAATAACCGCCGAGGTAGCCGCAATAGAGTCCCTCCTGGCACCCCTCCTCGTAGTTGTTGCAATCCTCGCCCAGATAGCCCTCTTTGACCCGCTTGCAGACGGGAATACCGCCGGCGACAGGGGCGCACACCAGATCGTCGCTTTCACAAACGGCGAAGGCGCCGCACGGCTCGTCTTCGCCCGCCAAAACCGGCGACACGCATTTCCCCTTGTCGCAGACAAGCCCTGAGGGGCAGGCGGGCTGCGAGCCGAGGCACGGGTCGCCCTCTTCGGGCTCCTTGACGCAAGTCCCGCCGCTGCAAACAAGCCTTGTGTCCTGCGCATAGCAGCTGTAACTGTACTCACCCTCGCATTCGTCGCCCTTCGTCGGCATCCGGACGCAGGTTCCGTCCCCGGTCGCGTCCTTCACGCAGGCCAGCCCCGGTTCGCACAAGAGTTGATACGTGCACTTCTCGCCTTCCTTTGCGTTCGTCATGCACAGAACGTCCCCCACGCACGAGGCCCCCTTGGCGCACTCCCGGTACGCGCCGCATGGTTCGCCGGGGCCGGGAAGCTTCTTGCAGGCGCCGCACTTGTCGCTCTTTGAACCGGCGGCGCAGTACAGGCCTTCGGAACAACCATCCTCGAATCGATCGGCGGACAAGACGATTATGTCGGTGTCCCACCAGCCGTAGTTCCGGAACGGTGTGCACGGCGCATTCTCCGCAAGGCAGCTTCCGGCAAACAGATCCTCGCAGGGATCAGGCAGGCGGAGCGGGCATCTGGAGTCATATTCTGAAAGGCATGCATCCAGCTTGCCGGCGTGATAGGCCCGCTCACCGGAGTCCAGCAACGGCCTGTAGATCGCGTCAAGAAGGGCAAGACACTCGAGCTTCGCGAAGGCCAGGCAGTCTTGGGGCGGATTCACGTAGTGCGAGCACCTTCGGACCCACGAGCAGTGAACGGGCGCCACGCGGGAGCAAAAATCTTCCGGATTCAGGGCATCCCCCTCGCATGTGACCGGCTGCCCGCCGTCATCGCCCCCGTCGGTGGCGGCGTCCCAGATCGGGCCTCCATCCGTCCCCGCATCCTTGGGTCGGTCCGCATCCGCCCCCGCATCACCCGCATCGTCCGCGCCCCCCTTGACGCAGAGATCCGCGACGCAAGACAGCCCGTCGTTGCAGGTTCCGTTTCCGTAGCAGGGTCCGCCCTCGGTGCCGGGCTCCTTCCCGCCTGCGTCAGGTTCGGCACCGGCGTCCGGGTACGTTGCGCCGTCGTCTCCAGCCTCGACGTCCGCAACGCCGCTTGCCGTCCCGTCATTGCACCCGCAGAACGCGGCAACGGCCAGAAAAGCCATTACCGGCTCCAAGTCGCGAATCATGCTGTACATCTCAGATGCCCACGGCGGCGCACGAGCAGCCGGCGGATTCGCCCTCGATCTTCGGCTTCCTCCCGGAGCCGGCATCTCCCGTTGAGGCGGGGCCGCTGTCCTCTCCCGCCGGGACGCCGCCATCGTATGCGGGGCCGCCGCCGTCATTCTTCTGGCCGCCGTCAGCCGCCGTGCCGCCGTCGGGCGTGATAAACCCGCCGTCCTCTACAGGTGTATTCTCATAGAAGCACTCCCCGCCGCGGCAGACCTGGCCCTGCGGGCAGTTCACGCTGAGGCACGGATCATCCTTGCACTGTCCGTCCACGCAGACATATCCGGTCCCGCAGTTCTTCGCGGCGCACGGGTCGTCCACGCAACGACCGTCTTTGCAGTACTTCCCGGCCGGACACCCCACGTAGGAGCAGGGGTCTTCCACGCACGCGCCGCCCCTGCATGTCTTTCCGACGGGGCATGAAACCGCGGCGCACGACGGCTCGCATTTCCCCATTTCGCAGACCTGGCCCGCGGGGCAGCCCGTCACATTGCACGGGTCCACCTGACAGTTCCCGTTGGCGCAGATCATCCCTTCCGGGCAGCCCGAATCGCGGCAGTCCTGCGCGACGCAGTTCCCATCCATGCAGCGCTTTCCGCTCTCGCACTGCTTGTCCGTGCACGGGTCATAGCAGGTGCCCGTGCCCTCGTCGCAAAGGTACGGCGGATCGCACTTCACGCCGTTGCAGGGACTCAGGCAGTAGTACCCGGTGCCCCCGGACCCCGCTGTCTTGCAGACCATCCCGCTGGGGCATTCGTTGTTGACGCACCGGCCGACGCATTCGCCGTTGATGCATTTCTCCGCCGGGTCGCCGCATTCGGCCCCGTCGTCCGCCGGGCCGTTGCAGTCTTCATCGAGCCCGTTGCACTCCTCATCCGGCACGTCCCCGCACAGGCCGCACGCGTTTCTTGTGCCCTCGTCCACCACGCCATTGCAGTTGTTGTCTAGACCGTCGCAGGCCTCGGGCGAGGGGCTCTTGTCGGGAACGCAGACAGTCTTTCCACCCTCGCACCTGGTCGTCCCGAACGCGCAGACCCCGGGCTGCCCCGTGGCGCACGGTTTTCCGCCGCCCGGGTTCCCGTTGTCGGCCGTCCCGTCGCAATCGTCATCGACGCCGTTGCACTCTTCGGGCCCGGGGGTCTGGTTGGGGACGCACTCGAGCTTGCAGTTTTTGCACTCGTACGTCCCGGCCTTGCAGGCGTTGGGGGTCTGGGCCGTGCACGCCCCCCAGCCTCCCGGCGGCACGTTGTCGGTCACCTTGTCGCAGTCGTCGTCCTTGCAGTTGCACTCCTCGGGCTTCGGCTGTGCGGCGGTGCAGTCTGTCCACTGCCCCGCGACGCAGGTCTCGGTTCCGGAGCCGCATGTCGTCGAGCAGGGCCTCGTCATGTTGTCCACCTTGCCGTCGCAGTCGTTGTCCTGGCCGTCGCAGAGTTCGGCCGTTGGCTGCCAGTTGACGGTGATGTCCTTGAGCGAGGGGGTGGAGTTTTCGCTGTCGGGCGAGTAGAATTCGACGACGACCTCCAAGTAACGCCCCTGCGAGGAGAGGGAGCCTCCGTTTTGCACGTACTCCCAGTTGCCGGAGCCGGGGGTGGGGCCCACACGGGCCTTCACGCTCAACGTCGAGCCGCCGGGAGTGACCGCCGTCCACGAGATGGACAGGACGGCGGGGGCGCAGACGAGGTCATGGCTCGCGGACCAGGTCCCGCGGCCCTCCGGCGCGATGCGCTGGAGCTGGGCGCCGGTCATGTCGCTGTATGTATACGGGTTCCTCCCGCCCGTCGGGTGGCTCCCGAGCACGACGCCGTCCGCGGACCTGATCCTTACCGCCGTCCCCTGCTTGTTGTTGCAGACAGAGCAGTCGCTCCCCTCGCAGCTCCTGTTGATGGCCCAAATATTGTTGTCGCTGTCCACCGCCACGCCGACCGGGCCGTCCATGGATTGGGTCACGTAGAGCATCGGCTTGGCGGTGGCGGGGTCGATCTTGGCCACCCGGTTCCCGCACCCGTCGTTTACCTGGCAGTTGCACGACATCGCCACCCAGATGTAGCCGTTCTGGTCCACCGCAATGCCGCGAGCGGCGCCGCACCCGCCGGCGCCGTTGCAGTCGGAGGCGTTGATGTTCGCGAGCGGGAGGACACTCTCCCTCAGGACGACGCCGGAATTCCTGTCGAGCTGGTACACCCCGTGGTCCCCCCAGCTCGCTATCCACGGATTGTCGTCGTCGTCAACGGCTATCCCGTAACAGTCGTACTTGCCCTGGGGCATCTGACTCCAGACGATCTGGTTCGTGCCGGCGTTGATCTTCGTCACGGTGTGCACCTGCTGGGCCGGAGGGGGATCCCAGTCGTACTTGCTGGCCACGAAAATGTTCCCCTGGCTGTCGGCGGCGGCGCCGTACGGCCGCGGCACGCCGGAAACCTCTCCCAGGACCGCGCCCGTTGCACGGTCTATTTTCACCATCTTGTCGCAGTCCCAAAGCCCCACCCAGAGGTTACCCCACTTGTCAATGGCCAGCCCCCGGGCCACGTTGCAGTTGTTGTCCGGACGGCTCCGCCAGAGAACCTGGTCCGAGTTCTTGTCGAGCTTCGCCACAGTGCCGTTGCCGCGGCACGCGACGTAGCCGTACTGCTCGAGGTCCACCGCCGTCCGCGACGGGTCCCAGCACACGTCGCGGTAGACGGCCACGAGGCTGCCGGTGTCCGTGTCGATCTTGCCGACCGTGTTGTCCGGCGAGTTCGAGACAAAAAGGTACGGTGCGACGAACTGCGCCTGGCCCCGGTTGAGATCCACCTGGTCCGGGATATTGCTGTTTGTGTTCTGGTACTGGCCGGTCTTGAAGTCGGCTGTGAGAGTCCATGTCTTGGAACCGGCCCACGACCAGACAGGGAAAGCGACAATGCCCGCTACAACTGCCGCTGTCAGCATGTCTCTCCGCATGTCAGTCCACGTACCATTCCCACAATTCATCCCTTTCATGACTTCACCTCCTGCATCTGGGCATTTCCCGACAATGCGGCTTGATAATACCACGTATTGAATTCAAAGGTTCATCCCGACAAACAAAATCCCCTCCCGGTCACGTTGCGGCCGGGAGGGGCAATGGGAAACGCGTTTTCCACCCGACCGCTACGGCTTCGGCGGCGAGCAGTAACCCGCCGCGTCACAGACCGTGTCCGCGGGGCAGTCCATCAGGTCCGGGCACCCGCGAGGGAGGCAGCAATAGCCGCCGTAGGCGCAGTTCAGGTAAACGGGATCCGTTGGGTGCTGGTAGGTGCCAATGCACTGGGCCTCGATGGTGCAGTACCCGCCGGCCGCCTCGCAGGGCGTGTCGGCGCCCAGACACGACCCCTCGACGCACCACAGCTTGTTCTGCGCCCCGCCGCAGTCATCGTGGGCCCGGCACGGCACGCCTCCGATGCAGCAGCCCTCGGCGCACTGGTAGAAGTCGTCCGTGTTGACGTGACCGCCGACCCTCCCGTCGCAAACTGAGGTGTCGCATGTGCCCCCGACCTCCTCACAGAAGGTCTTGCCGGGCTCCGTGACGCAGTCGCCATTGACGCATATCTGCCCGGAGAAACAATCGGAGTCCGAGCCGCACGCTGGGCAACACGCGCTCAACGCCTCGGCACAGGTGTGCGTCGAGTAGTCCGGCGCCTGGGCGCAGGCGCTGGGGACAACGCCGCAGCCGCATTTCCAACTGTCGAAGAACCGCGAGCAGGAGTTGTCAGCGCCGCTCCTGCACCCTTCTTCGCACGCGTTCAGTCCGCCGATATTGACGCAGACTTGGCCGGCCGCACAGTCGGAGTCGGCCGCGCACTCCCCGGTCCCGCCGTCGCCCGCGTCGCCCGCGTCCGTCCCGCCGTCCTGCGGTTCGGAGACGCACACGCCGTTTTGGCACACCTGTCCCGCGGCGCAGTCGAGGTCCGAACGGCACTCTCCGCCGGTTGTGCAGAAGCCGTCGAGGCAGACCTGCCCGGCCGTGCAGTCGGAGTCCGATCGGCATTCCCCCGTCCCGCCGTCGCCCGCGTCCGTGCCGCCGTCGAGGTCGCCCTGGCAGGTGCCGTATCTGCCGTCACGGAGCTCGCATGGCGCATCGGCCGGGCAGCCGGCGTTCTCGCAGCAGAAGACGACCCCAATGTCGCCCGCATCAATCACTATGCAGGTTCCATCAACACAATCCCACCCTTGCTGGCAGTCACAAAGGTGCGTGCACTCGGCAACCGCGACGCAAGAGCCGTTCTGGCACTTTTCTCCGGCGGCGCAATCGGAGTCCGTCACACACCCCGTCAGGCAACACACCGTCCCTGTGGGCGTGCACTCGTAGCCCTCCGCGTGCTTCCCGCTGGGGCAGCTTCCCGTCGCGCATGTCCCGCCCATGTTCTCACACGGGTTCTTTGGAATATCCTGGCAGAGGTTCTGCCGGCAGACCTGACCGGCCCCGCAATCCTCGTCCCCTGCACATTCGGCGCACTTCCCGTTCACGCACAGCGGCAGGCAGTTCCCGGCGTTGATGCACTCCTGCGAGACGCAATCGCTGTCTGTCCTGCATTCCTGCCCGCCAATGATCCCGTAAGGCGTAAAGTGGTCCGTCTCGCCGATCACGTGCTTCGACGACGTATCGACCGAACTGACGGCCACGGCCTCCCACTTGCCGCCCGCGACGGTCCCGAGCTTGAAGAAGGACTCGGAGTACCCGGACTGGATGTCGCCGGAATTGTAGGCGATTGTGATCGTCACCGGCTTCAGGAACTTGAGTCCGTCGGGCTTGAAATCAAACGCCTTTCCGATGTTCCCCGAAGGGACCTCGGACGTCTCGACAATTTCAATCGTGACATCCTTGTCGAGCGCCCCGGCCGGGACCTCCAGCATCGCCTCGTTGTTCTCGGTGCTGACGGTGCCCCCTTCGGGGCCGACCGTGTCTGCGCCGGTGCCATTGCTTCCCACGTCGCATCCAAGGGACGCCGCCGACCAGGCCACCAGCACGATCCACATCAACTTCCTCATCACACCCTCCTTCCATCAGTGTCCGGTGATCGAAACCTTCTTCGGTCAAATCGGCGTGCAGGAACCGCCGGACCCGGCGGGTTCCGTGCACACCATGTCGGGCTGGCAATCCATGAGGTCGGGACAGCCGCGCGGCAGGCAGCAATACCCGCCGAAGGCGCAGTTCAAGTAGTCCTGGTCTATCGCCTGCCTGTACGTGCCGGCACATTGAGGGTCGAGCTGGCAGACCCCTCCCGCCGCCTCGCAGGGAGTGTCGGCGTTCAGGCACGACCCCTCGACGCACCACAGCTTGCTCTGCGCCCCGCCGCAGTCGTCGTGGGTCCGGCACGGCACACCGCCGATGCAGCAGCCCAGGGGGCACTCAAAGAAGTCGTCGTCGTTGACGTGGCCGCCGATTTGGCATTCGCCGGGATCGCTTACTATGCAGAAGCCGCCGGACTCCTCGCAGAAACTCGTGCCGCCATCGCCCGTGTCGCCGGCGTCCGTCCCGCCGTCCGCAGGCTCCGGGACACACGTGCCGTTTGAGCACACCTGCCCGGCGGCGCAGTCGGAGTCGGATTGGCAGCCCGGGCCTCCCCTGTCCCCGGCGTCTCCCGCGTCACTGGCATCCGTACCGCCGTCGAGATCACCCGGGCAGCATTCGTCTAGGGCCTCGGCACACGTGTGCGTTTGGGCCTCCGGCGCCTGGGCGCATGCCCTGGGCACGACCCCGCAGCCGCAGTCCCACTTGTCGAAGAACCGCGAACACTTCTGGTCGCCGCTCCTGCACCCCTCGACGCAGATATTCACGCCGCCGGCGTTGTGGCAGACCTGCCCCGCCGCGCAATCGGAGTCGGCGGCGCACTCGCCGGTCCCGCCGTCACCGGCATCACCCGCATCGCCGGCGTCGGTGCCGCCGTCGGCCGGTTCCAGGACGCAGGCGCCGTTTGAGCACACCTGCCCGGCCGCGCAGTCCGCATCGGCCTTGCACCCGGCAAGGCAGCAGACTGTTCCCGAAGGCGTGCACTCGTAGCCTTCGGAGTGCTTCCCCTTGGGGCAGGCCCCCGAAACGCACGTCCCGCCCATGTTCTCGCAGGGATTCTTGGGGACGGACTCGCAAAGGTTGCTCCGGCAGACCTTCCCCGCCGCGCAGTCCTCGTCCTTTGTGCACTCCACGCACTTCCCGTTTATGCACAGCATCATCCCCGGAACGCAGTCGGAATCGGACCGGCACTCCTGCGTGGAAACGACGCCGTACGGCGTGAAGTGGTCCGTCTCGCCGGTCACGTGCCGTGCCGCGGTGTCAACGGAACTCACCGTAAGGGCCTCCCACTTCCCGCCCGAGACCGTCCCGAGCCGCAAGAACGATTCCGGGGACCCGGACGGGACATCGCCCGCCTTGTATGAAATGGTGATTGTAACGGGTTTCAGAAACTTTAGGCCGTCCGGTTTGAAATCGAACGCCTTCCCTACGTTCCCCGGCGGCACGCCGGCCGCCTCGACAATCTCGATCGTGACCGTCCTGTCCAGCGCCCCCTCGGGGACCTCCAGCATCGCCTCGTTGTTCTCGGTCGAAACGGTCCCTCCCTCGGGACCGATGTCCCGTGTACTGAAGACGTTCGAAAGCTTCCCGCACGACAGCGCCAGTATGACGGCCGCCGCGGCCAGGAAGGTTTTCGTTGCCATTCTCATCACTCGTCCCCTTTGTCGCTGCACCTGCATATTGGACAATGGAACCGGCAATATTTGGGAAGTCCCCACGTTTGCGCCTCCTGCCTAAAAGACGTACCCCACCCCCAGAAACGGCTCCACGGTCCCGAGGTTTTTGACGTCCTGGTCCAGTTTTACGTAGATGTAGTTGATGTTCACCTCCAGGCGCACCGAGAGGGAATACTCTGCAAGAACGCAGCCCGCCCCGGCCTGGACACCCGGGTAAACGACAAAAAACTGCTCGCTGCGCTCCTTAAAGCTCCTGTGTATCAGAAGCGAGCTCAGCCTGGGGCCGGCAAAGCCCCTAAACGGCCCCGCGGCCAGGTTGAAAGGCATCGTAAGGCCCGCGACGGTTTCGGTAAGCGTCATCGGCATCCTGAAACCGCGCCCGCCCGCGTCGGCAAGCAAGAGCGCCTGTTCGCGGGAGGCGACGCCTATGTCAAGACGAAGGTCCGCGCTCTCAAACGGAAAGCCGCCCGCCGAAACCGCAAGGCCGAAGACGGGCAGGGGCGAGGCGATCTCGTCCCGTGATCTGGCCGAGAGGAACGCCTGCATCCCGACCCTCCCCTCGGCCGACCACACGGGGCCTTTGGGCGGCCCCTTGGTGAAGTCCTCGGAGATGGACATCCTGCTCATCGCGGCCTCGTTGACCCTCTGCGACTCCCCGGCCGAAAGCGCCACCTTCCCGATGAGGACGAAGTCCTTTTCCTTCTTCTTGACGACGTATCGGCCGGGCGGGAGGGAGAGTTTCCTGGCGCTCCCGCCCTCCTTCTCGACCTCGGCCAACACGGCGAGCGTTCCGGCGCGGTATACGAGAAAACGCCCATCGAGGCCGGCGGGGAAGACCAGCGTGGATTCGGCCTTCTGCGGCTCGGTAAGAACGACCTCCCCGGCGCCCTTGAGCCGGTAGTCATACGAAGGGTGCTGGGAGGCGGTGCTCAAAACGGTCCGGTTGTAGGCATACTGGTACGCCTCCGAGAGCGAGACGCGGCCGTCCCCCGACAGGTCCGCGTCACCGCGGAGCGCGCTCACGAGATAGTGCGTGAAGAACGACCCCTTAAGCTCGTCGGACTCAAGCGCCTTTTCCTCGCCGCGGGACGAGGTGATGAGGACCTCCCCCTCCTGCGTCGGGGCGGCATCGAGGGTGACGGTGAAGTCCGGCCCCCCCTTCCCGCCCTTCATCCTGGTCAGCATCCCGCTGTTGCAGGCGTCTATTATGCCGATCCTGACGGCCGCCCCGGACCGCGCGAGGATCTCCTTTAACTCGGCGTTGGCAAGTCGGCTCTTGCCGAGTTTCAGGCCGTTCTCGTCGGCGTGGCCCGAATAGTAGAAGAAAAAGACGCTCCGTTCCCCGCGGGTTTCACGGACCTCGGCGGCCATCTTCCCGGCGGCCTCCCTGACGGCCTCGGCGTCACCCCCGAGGAGCGAGCGGACGCGTGAACGGTCGAATCCCCCGAGCTCGACCAAAACGTCGAGCATCTTCTTCGCGTCGTCCTCCGCGAACCTCAGGTCCTTCTCGAACCTGCCCCCGGAGTTGTTGCCGACGACGAGGGCAAACCGCGCTTCGCCGGCCACGGCCGGGGCAGAAAGCGAAAGCACCGAACAAAAGGCCGCAAGGCCCGCCGCCCACCTTGAAGGGGGTTTCAATTTCCCCTGCTTGACGACCCGTTTTTTGATGCGGTTGTCCATGTCGGTCGGAAATCCAGCACCCTCCGGTGGGCGGCGCCGCGTGTCACTCCTTTCGGATCAGGACGGAAGCCTGCGGAAGATCGAGCGGGAGCGCTTCCGTGTGTTCGAGGTCGAGCGTCCCGCCGGCCCTTGGAAGTCTTGCGGCCGCGGCCGAAACCTCCGCAAAGCGGAGCGGGGCATCCGAGAAGACGGCGAACACCCGTTCCCTTCCTTTGAAGTCGTCGAGCGTGATGCTTCCCGGCAGAACGGTTTCGCGATCCGTCTCATGAATGATGCCGTCCCCTTCCTTGGGATAGTACAGTGCAAGGCCCCCGCCTTCCTCGATGTTCACCACCATGACGTATCTATGCCCGCCCGGTTGAACGGCGAACTTGATCGTGTCGCCGGCTTTGAGCGCCTCGCCTGGAATTCCCGGCCTTGCGCCGCCCTCGGTCTTTTCAAATAACCTGAGCGAAACGCCGCCTTTGGGACGAACGGCTCCGGGCCGCTCCTTTTCATACAAAAGAACAGGAACAGCGACCAGGATCGCCGACAGGGCCGCGACGGGGATCAGCACCGCCGGCCTTCCGAGCCACGATGCAAGCCTCTCAAACAGACCAACGGGCGCTTGTCTCCGGCGGATGAGGCCGGCGTCGGGCCTCCAGCCGCCGACGGACCCCTCCATTCGTTCGAGCATCGCGGCACAATGCGGGCAGTCGCGCAGGTGCGTTTCGGCCGCGGCATTCTTGTCGCCGGACAGCCCGCCGCACAGGAACATCTCGGCGGCAAGCTCGCTTAGACAACCGTCTGGGCGCCGGTTGAGCATGTTTTCAATCTTGCCCATCTGCAAGAAGCCTCCTGCACGTTTCCTCGAACGCCTTGAGTTTTTTTCCCACCGTTTTTCGCGACAGCGACATGGCCTCGGCTATCTCGTCCTGCGTCATTGAGTCCAGGAAGTAGTAGAGGCCGATCTCCCCGGTCTCGGCGTCCACTCCCTTCAGAATGCCGTGGAACAGGGCAGCCTGCTCTGCGTCGAACCACGGCTCCGGCAGGTTAAGATATGTCCAGCTCGATCCGCGCCTTGCGTCGAACTCCCGCTTTTTTAGCAGGTTCAGGCAGTGGTTGGTGGCAATCCGGTAAAGCCACGTCCCGACCCCGCTCTCCCCTTTGAAAGACGACATGCCGTCCCAGGCGCGCACGAAAACCTCCTGCGCGGCGTCCTCGGCGTCGTGGCGGTTCCCGAGGATCTTCAGGCATCGCCTGAACACCAGCGGGCCGAACCTTTCGATCAGGACGCCGAGCTCCTCGCTCTCCATCTTTTCGGTCCCCGATCGTTAGACAATCCGGCCGGGCGCCTTTGGGAACATCCGCCCCGGCAGGCAGGGGATGACCTGCTTTTTCTACCGCCTCTCGCCGGCGGTGTGCCGAAGGCCATCAGCCTTCAGGTCACGGCGGGGCCGGGCTGGCCGGCCTCGGCAAAGGCAAACTCGCGAAGTCGGCGCAGAGGGTCCAGCCCTGACGTGAAAGCGTCATACAACCGTTGAAGATCCAGGTGGGTGTAAAGGTGAACAAGGGCATTGCGCAACCCGGCCCAACCCGACAGTTCCTTCGCCAGATCCGCGGGAAAAATTCCGGCACGTGCAAGGATGTCGAATGCTTCCCGATACGTCTGTGCGGGTCCCAGCCCCCGATCGGCCACCAGAACCTCGGCGATGTCGATCGCGGATTGCGCGGCCACAAGCAGGGCGTGGCACACCATCCGGTACTTGTTGCGGTCCCTGACGAACTCGTCAAAGCCGACACTGCCGGCGTATCGCTCAAGGTCCAGAAGCGCCTCGTCCAGCGCCTTGAGAAGAACCGCCAGCTTTTCCCGTTTGCTCATCCCGTCTTCCTGCGCAGAAAGGCCTCGACCAGACGGTCGTGGAACGGCCTGAAGTCGTGCCATTCGCTCGCCCACTCGGCCTCGGTCACGACCCGGTCGTCGTCCGATCGGAAGAACACCAGGCGGCCCCGCGACAGGAGATCAAAACGGAAGGCCGGCCCGGCGCCGTTGACCGGTCGCACGTCCAGCGGCAGCGAAGCCACACGTCGTTGTTCGATGTGCCACGCCAGCCGTTCACAGACGCCAAAGGCCTTTGTGGCGGCGCTAGCCGAAGAGTCCGCAAGATACACACCGACGTCAAGATCGGCCGCCGGTTCTCCCCGGATCGCGGACCCGTGGAGATACGCCAGGATCACGTCGGGTTCCCCCGCGCATGCCTCGGCCACTGCGCGGCCCACCGCGGAGATCTCGTCGGGAGAAACCACCATCCGGCGCCGAAACAACCCCGCCGCCGGAGTCCCCGTCGCCGCTTCCCCTGTGTCCGATGCGCCCATGAACCCACGGTAGCCGAACGCATACGCCGCGTCAAGAACGCGGCCAACAGAACGCGGCCTGTTTTTCCGATTCGCCTGTACCGCCGCGGGGCGCGTTGGGGTATACTCGGGGCCCATGGAAGGCCGGCCGATGACAGACCCCGTTCTGCAAGTCGTCCCGCTCAAAAGAAACCTCCGACCCCCGCGATGAAGAAAAGACGATTGCCCCCGTGCGGCGCGAGCTGTCGTTGTAGAAGTATCGCTCGCGGTCGAAGGGGAATTTCCTCGGCGCTGGCTTCACCTGACCGGCAGTCGACGGGAGAATGATGCCATCGCGGCTGGAGGAAAGCGCATACTTCCCGGAGGCGGAGTAGGCTACCGAACGGATGTAGCCGGTGTGACCTGTCAACACTCGCTCGGCCTTTCCCGAAATCAGGTTCCACGACCTGATCGAGTAGTCGGCATTGGCGGCGAGGGCGAATCGACTATTTGGCGAGATCGCAACGGCTGCTGCGATGCAAGGCCCCTGTGTCCATGGTCCCAGATGTTAATCTCCCCATTCACGGCGCCGGACAGAATACGCCTTTCATCCGGCGAGAAGGCCGAACAGGAAATGGCCCTGACCGACGAAGGCGCGGACCGCACGGGTCTGACTGTCCCAGAGCTTGACCCCTCTCGCGTCGAGGAGCACGCGCTGGCCGACTGGCGAAAACCCGCAGTACTTGCCGAACCGCTTGCAATGGGGCGGGCTCTGTGGTGTATAGCTTTTCAGGTGAAGTCATTTCTTGATGATCTGGCGGCCCGATGGGGCGGGCGCCCGCATGCATGGTGCGAAGAAAAAGCCGGAGACCGAGGAGGCGTGCGCGCGCCGCGGGGCGCGAACGTCGTTTACCTCGCGCCTCACCCCGACGACCCGGAGAGTGCGGCCGTAACGCTCCGGCTCCTTTCGCGGCGCGGCTGCGCGATCTCCGAGGCGGTTGTCTGCCTGAGCCCTGCGGGGGTGGAAGACGCGTTCCTGAGCGGCAGGCCCGGCGGCGGTGACGGGGAGCCGGAAACGGTCAAGGCCCGGATCCGCCGGGATGAGCAGACACGGGCGGCGGAACTTTTCGGATTGAGCGCAGAACGGCTGGTGTTCCTGGGCCTTGACGAGAGCGGGTCGCTCGACCGCCCCGCCGGCGTGGAAGCGGTTTTTCGATACCTCGCCGCGGCCGCGCCGGACGTGGTCGTCCTGCCCTGCGGGCGGGACAGCAACCGGACGCACGTCCGGGTGTGGGAGATATTCCGCGGCTGGGCCGCCGGGGAGGCCGCACGCAGTAGACGGCCCGTGGTGGGGCTGTACCACGAGGACCCGAAAACGCTTTCGCTTCGCGACGACCTGTTCGTCTGCTTCGGCGGCGAAACGGCGGAGTGGAAGCGCGGGCTGCTGAGGGCGCACGCGTCGCAGCAGGAGCGGAATCTGCGCACGCTGGGGGCCGGGTTCGATGAACGGATCCTCGGGGTCAACCGCGCGGCGGCGGAGCGCGCCGGCCGCACGGCGCCGGAAATCTGCCGGTGGGCGGAGGCATTCGAGATCGAGGTGTTCGATACCACGGAGAGGGAACGACCATGGCACTCGAAGACGAACTGAAGGCGATCATCGTCGAGCAACTCGCAGTTGACGAGGCGGCGGTCGTGCCGAACGCGCGGCTCCAGGACGACCTGGGCGCCGACTCGCTCATGCTGATGGCGCTCGCCGAGCTCCTTGCCGCGCGCTACAAGATATCCATAGAACCGGACGAGGTCTTCGACGTCCCCGACGTCGCCGGCCTGGTCGAACTCGTCCGGTCCAAGCTCCCCGCGTGATCGCGCGGGCACGGGAGGAACGATGCCATACGACCCGATACCGAAGAAACCGCTTTCCGGCTTCGCCGTCCGGCCGAACCTTCACGACTACGACGAAATGCGGCGCACGTTTTCGTGGGACGCGGTCTCCCGCGAGCTGCCGTGGTTTGACGCAGAGCACATCAACATCGCGCACGCGGCGATCGACGCGCACCTCGGGACGCCCCGCGAGCGCAAGACGGCGATGATCTGGGAGAGCAAAAAGGGTGCGACCGAGGAGTACACGTTCGCCGACCTGGCCCGGCTCTCCAACCGGTTCGCGAGCGCCCTCACCGGAACGCTCGGCGCCCGTCCCGGGGATCGCGTCTTCTTCTTCCTCGACCGCGTTCCCGAGATCTACGTCGGCATCATCGGCGCGCTAAAGGCCGGGTGCGTCATCGGCCCGCTCTTTTCGGCGTTCGGGCCCGACGCGGTGCGCGACCGGCTGCTCGACTCCGAGGCGCGTTTTCTCGTCACCAGCCCGGCGCTCCTGCGCAAGATCGAGTCGATCCTGCCGGATCTGCCGGCGCTCGAAAAGATCGTGCTTGTCGACCGCGAGGGGGGCGGAACCCCATCGGGGAGGGAGAGAGGGATCGCGTGGGAGCGGCTCATGGCCGGCGGGAGCGACCGGTTCGACGTCGTGCGCACCCACCGCGAGGACCGCGCCGTCATGCACTACACCTCCGGTACGACCGGCAAGCCCAAGGGGGCGGTGCACGTTCACAACGCCGTCGTCGGCCACTACGCGACGGCGAAGCTCGTCCTTGACCTGCGCGATGACGACGTCTACTGGTGCACGGCCGACCCGGGTTGGGTCACCGGGACGTCGTACGGGATGTTCGGCCCGTGGTCCAACGGCGCCACGCAGGCGATCTACGAAGGGGGGTTCTCCGCGCGGCACTGGTACTCGTTCATCGAGCGCCGGAAGGTCACCGTCTGGTACACCGCGCCCACCGCCATCCGGATGCTCATGAAATCGGGCGACGACCTCCCGAAGCAATTCAATCTCGGGTCGCTCCGCCACACCTGCTCGGTCGGCGAG
>JACRCP010000133.1 GCA_016218965.1 Deltaproteobacteria bacterium
AGCACAACGGGAAGTCACGATCCAATCCGGCGGCCCAGCGGGGGCGAACCGTCCTTCGGGCGGGTCATCGATCCTCCTGATTAGTTTCAATCCACGCCCCCGCGCGGGGGCGAACAGCACTGCACTCAACTCCTTGAACCCAAACCAGAATCCACACCTGTTCCGCGATCCGGCGTTTCACGAGCCATCTCCCACGGGCGCCTCCCGTTCGCCCCTTCATATTTGGTTTTCAAAGACGGCCACTTACCGCCTCCCGCGAACCCCACACGATCCCATCGCTCGCTTCGGGTTCGCGGAGGCGCCCATCAGACGATCAACGGCCCCTCCGGGTCGTACCCCGGGTTCGCCCCCACGTGCTCGACGTGCGGCTTCCAGTTGGATCCCAGATAGTAGAAGCGCAGGCTGTCCTGCGCCTCGTCTATCTCGGACACCAACCGATTCTTGAGCTCCGTCCACTGCGCCGGATCCACCAGACACTCGAAGACCGACTTCTGGACCCTCTGCCCGCGGTTTTCGCACGCCTTCGCCACGCGCCGGAGCCTCTTGCGGCCCTTGGGGGTCTCGGTGTTCACGTCGTAGGTCACCAAAACGAGCATGGCCCCTCCCTATCCTCCTTCGCGACGCGCCGCCGCACACCGCTTCGGAGGATTTCACTTCCAGATGAACGGCGGGTAGCCGTCCATGTCGCCGCGCAAAAACCGCCCCAGCAAAAGAGCCTGGGCAAACGGCAGAAGCCCCACGGCGAACTTCTCGCCCAGAAACGGGTGCACGATCTCCTCCTGCTTGCGCTTCTGCCACGCGACAAGGACCTCCTTGCGCGTCGCGTCGTCCATCATCACGGCGCCGCTCTCGGTCGTCGCAAACCCGCTCGCTTTCACCTGTTGAAGATTCACGAGAGACAGCGCCAGACGGTCGGCCAGGAACGGCCGGAACTCCTCCATCAGATCGAGCGCCAGCCCCGGCCTGCCCGGCCTGTCCCGGTGCAGAAACCCCACAGCGGGGTCCAGCCCCACGCACTCGCACGCCGCCGTCATGTCGTGTACGAGCAACGTGTAAAGGAACGAGAGGAGCGCATTCATGTTGTCGAGCGGCGGGCGCCGGCTGCGTTCTCTGAAAAAGAAGCCCTCTTTCTGCGCCACGATCAGGTGGTCGAACACGCCAAAGTACGTCCGTGCGGCCTCGCCTTCGACCCCGCGCACGGCATCAAGCGGCATGGGCGTCTTGAGCGTGTTCACCGAATCGGCAAGCTTCGCGGACGCCGCGTCCAACGCCGGCGCCCCGGGCGCGTCCGGGTGGTCGCGGAGCGCGCGCAAAATGACCGTGCGGCAGTTGGACACTTTGGCAATGACCGCCACCCGCGCGATCTCGGCCGACGACGTGTCCTCGTCGGCGCGCCGGTACTGCTCGCGCCGCAGAAGGACGTTCCCCGAGACGCCACCCTGGACCCGTGCAAAGAACTTCCCGTGCTCGCTCAGAAACGAGATGAGCACGTTCTTGTCGGCGCAAAGCTCCATGAGCGGCGGGCTTACCGAAACCTGCCCGAAACAGACGATCCCTCCCAGCGTGTGGACGGGAACGCGCAACTTCGTCTCGTGCTCGACCCGCACGCACACCGTCTCGCCCTCCCGCGCCAGATACGCGCCATGGGTCGTCACAAAAAGGGTGTTCAGAAGGTGCCTCATCGCAAAACGTCCCCGATGTAGTCGGCAATCGCCGCGCCGTCCGTCTTGAGCCTGGGCAGGCAGAACCTTTCGAGCGAACAGCTTTTGCACCGCTTCGACGGCCCGGCCGCCGGTGTCCTGCCTGCCGCGATCAGCTCGTGCGCCGCGAGCGCCATGCGTTCGGTCTCTTCGCGAAGCGCCTTGTCGAACACGACTGTCTCTCTCCTGCGGGGTTGGCCGTAGAACAGCGCGCCTTCGGGAATCAAAACGCCCAGCATCTCCTCGATGCAAAGCGCCTGCGCGCAAAGCTGAACCGCGTCGCGATCGTCGGGTTTCGGCCGTCCCCGCTTGTACTCAACCGGGTACGGCATCCACAAACCGTCAAGCCCCGGAAGCCGCGCGCCGGATCCACCGGCCGCCGGGTGAAACTCGACGACATCGGCGACGCCGGACAGCCCGACTCTGAGCGACCGCAGCCTTAGCCCGCGCGCGATGTGAACGCCGGCCCGGGTCTCGGGTCCCGCGTCGTGGACCTTCTCGTGCAGGATGCGCCCCTCGGCCGTGAGCCTGTTCTCGTCCCAGACCTGCTCGATGTGAATCAGCGCGCACTGCCGCGGGCAGAACGCCATGTGCTGAAGCGCCGAGATAGCGATGAGGTTGTCTTCGTCGTACATCCAGTCCCCGTTTTGTCCTGCGACGCGAAGCCATGCGGAGCAAGCGCCCGCCGCCCGCCTCGACTCTACTCCGTTCCGCCCGTGACGGGCAGGCGCACGTACCTGCCCAGTTTCTCGCGCAGGAGGTCTGCCAGCCGGTCCTTCTCTTGAAACGACAACGAGATCAGCCGCTTTCCCTCCTGCTGGTAGAGCTTGGTCTTCTTGAGCATCCCTATCTTGTAGTCGGTCGTGTCCATGCCCCAGTACTCGATGTACACGTCAAACTCCGGCAGGTAGAAATCCGGGCGAATCGCATAGCCCTCGACGATCCGAATGCGCTCGTCGTACCGATAGGCGATCTTCTGCGCGTGGAGCCAGTCGGCAATCAACCGTTCGCCGTCCGACTGCAAAAGTGTCCCGTCGCGCGCGCGAATCGTTTTGTTCAGCTCGACCTTCGTGTCGAAGTTGCGGCGCTGCAGGTACACCTGGTCGAAGCACGCGTCGCAGAACACCCGGTCGAAAGCCCGGCGCGACCGCGCGAATTCGTCGGCGTCCACCGCCACGCCGCAGCGCTGGCACGTCTTGACCGACTCCGCGGCGGCCACACGGCAGGCCTGGGTGATCGTTTCGATCGCCTTGGACGCGTCGCGCCGGTTGTATTCCTTCTCGTGGGCGGCAGCCGCCATGTCGCGCAGGTCGGAGAGCGCCCCCTCGGCCGCCATGCCGTAGGCCGACAAAGCCTTGACGGCATATTGCCTTACTTGAGGATGCGGGTCCCGCAGCACCCGCAGAAGCTCCGCCACCGCGGCCGCCGAATCCGCCGTCCCCGCAAGCTTCCCGATTGCCGAAGCCGCCAGCCGCCGCACCTCGGCCGACTCCTTCAACAAAAGCTCCGCCAACTCCGCCAACGCACCCCCCTCCCCCGCCCTGCCCAGCTCCACCGCCCGCGCGGCGAGCTTCTTTTCTATGGAGCGGTCCATCAGATCAGCTCCAGAACCTCGATGCCGGCGGGCAAGTTATCCCTTTGCACCTTCACGTCGTAGTCACTGAAGGCTCGTGCGGGCTTGGACCCGTCCTTCCGGTTGACCGTTACCCGCTCGAACAACGCGTGCGCCGGCGCATTGCCAAGCGCAGACGAATGCTTGAAGACGATGAGCTTGCGCGTAGCCATCAGCCCTCGTGCCGCCGATCGATCGTGCTCGAACATGTTCTGGAGCGCCTCCCAGAACAGTTTGAGATCCTCCTCGCTGAATCCGGTCTGGTTCGCGAGGTGTGCAGAAATGAAACCGTGAGACACGTAGATGCCGTAGGGAACCGTGTTCTTGCGGCCCTGAATTCCGATCTGAGCTTCGACAGGTTTGTCGGCCTTCCTTGCAGCGCAGACCGATATCGAATGTTCAAGTGACACGATCTGGTCCACAGAACGAGCGAACGTAAGTTGCACCGGACCACGGGCCTGGCCAGCAGTCTTTTTGATCTTGCTCATGTCGTCAGAAGGTTCGTCGTCTCCCTTGTCACTCGTGGACATGACCGCGCCGAAGGTCCTGATGTCGAAGAAACGCCTGCACATCCAGTCCTTCGCGACGTCCTCATAGTGTCTGACCGGCTTCGGGTTCTTCTTCTTGTCCTTTTGCCATGCCTTCCAAGCCTCGACCGCATTCTTGACCTCGTCGCCCTCGTCGTATGCCCTCTCCACCTGCTCGTTCAAGGTCAGGGACTTGGACTTCACCCAGATGTCGTAGTTCTGCTGCCCCTGTTTGGTGAGCATGACGAAGTCCCTCACCTTACGTTTCAGACACACATCGGTCACGAGGCCACAGCCTGTCTCGGCATCTACGCGCGGTAGGTTGCCTGCATCGGGGTCGCCGTTCGGGTTGCCGTCCTGGACGTCGAAGATCAACACGAAGTCGTGGCGGTTCTTCACGGGGTTACTCATCGCTATTCTCCTTTCGTTGCGTTGTCGTTCGCTTTGTCAATCTTCTTGGTGAAAAATTCCTGCATCTGGTGATAGTAGCCGATGGCAAAACGGCCCTGGTCCGCCAGAGCGAGGTGCGGCGGGAAATCGGTCACCGCTCTCAGGATTTCGCCGATCAGTCGCTCCATGTTAACCGCTCGTCCGCGACTATCGAGCTTCGCGATGTGGTGGTTCTTGAGCCGCATCAGGTTCCCGAACACCGTGACCGGGGTGCTCGACGCCGCGCCGTAGAACTTGTCTCGAATGGTGGCGTTGATGCCGGGGTTTGCTTCCTGCTGTACCTTCTCGAGCGTGGCGAACAGCCGCCCGAGCCGGTAGCCGATGTTCTCGTTGTCCAGGTCAAGGCTCATTTCCAGTTCCTCCTCGTGGTTGCCGGTTTGATGTCTCGTCTGTCGGTTGATACACGCCTTGATCAACGCGGCCCTCGGGTAGCTGATATTGTGTTCAGCCCGAATTCGACGGACCGCTGCCTGAAGCAATGTCTGCGGGTACGGCCAGCCTTCGAGGATCGCCCGCATGGTGTCTCCACCCAGATTCGGGGGAATGTTCTCCGCTTTTCCCTGAACGGCTGTGGAGAGAAGCAGGCGAAACAGCGACAGCGTGTCCCTATCCTTCGGCCCATGTGCGATCCGGGTGTCCTCAAAGTGCTGCCGGACCTTGCCGGCCATTCCAGACACCGTGCTGGCGATCCAGAACCGGACCGCGATCCGGGACGCATTGGGCGCAAGGCCAAGCACATAGAACTTCGTGTCGTCCGCGTCCGTTGAAAACGCGCCGGTCTCGACCGACTTGAAAAGGCTCTCCACCGCACGGGTACCACGATCCGGGTCGTCCTTTTGAGGCTCACCGAAGAAATCGAGAAACTGCCCTTCGAAACTGCAATTCTTGGCAGCCCAGAATACAGTCGAGGCGTCCCCCACCTGCATGCGTTGCTTCGATCCCTTGCCCAACAGGCTGTTCAGGGCAGTAGTGTAACCGAACGCGGAGGTCTTGCCGACGGGGGCGTTTTCCCCCTGAGTTTTTCCAAACGACCCGAACGCTTCGAGATTGAACGAGACGACGTTTGCCCCGCTCGTCTGAGCCCCCCAGACGCCTTTGACGGCCGGGTGAAGCCTCTCAATGCTACCTTGCTCGCCGGTCACGAGACACACAGCACGAACCTGAGACTTCTCATCACGATCCACGGCAATCGCCTGCCGAACCGCCAAACGGTTGACAATGAGGTCTGAATCGCCGGCAAGTTTGAACGACAGGTTCCCTCCCTCGTTCAGAAGCTGGGTCCAAGTCTCCCCGAATGTCTGAAGGACCTTCGCCTTGTCCGGCTCACGAAGGAACTTCTTGATGGCGTGAAAACCCGAATCCTCGATGGTACCCAGATCCTCCAACCGCTTCACGAAAGCTGCGTGCATTTCGGCAACTCGCTGCCGTATGTTTTCCTCACTTTTTTTCACCGAGCGTTTCTTTCCCGGTTGCCCAACGCCGATAGCGTACTCCAGCGTATCCCAGAGCAGGTTAGCTGCGATGCCGCTGGACCGTTTTACCGCCTGTGGGACAAGGAACGCCCGAGCGCGTCGTTCGCGACCGGCACCCTCGTAGGTGCATTCCAGGCCAATGGTCTCCCCATCGGGTCGGAGAACAACGACGTAGGGAATCTCCTTCAACTCCCAGCCTTCGCGGGGAAGGTCAGGCTTCCGGTCGTAGTACTCCTTCAACGCCTGGAGGATCATCCCCGCACCTCCTCTCTGTTGCGGCGATCGGGAACGGCTACGACGCCGTTCTCCAACTTCGCATCGAAGAACAACGGTTTTGGGTCGGCCGGGTTCGTGAAATCCATGTCGTAGAGCATCCAGCCAAGGTCGCGGGAGTCGGGGATTGCCTTGTCCGTTTCTACCTTGGGATCAACCAGGCGGAACGCGGCCGAAAACTCCCGGCAGCCGAGGTAGGGCTGGTTGAAGCATTGGCCCTTTCCGGCCCGGCGTTCGAACATGCACAAGTACTTCGTTGGCGATTCGCCGGCAGCACACTCCTTACTCTCTTCACCGTCGATCAACTCCGCAGGGACACGGTTCGCGGGTTTCGGCCTTTTTCCCGGCGGCAGCAACTCGAACTCGGCATGGAGCCGATACTTGACGTCCCGAAGAAACAGCCCGGCACGCTGCCGGCGATGGTCTTCGATGAAGATCCCGGCGCTTCTGGTTGACGCGACCTTGCCCACCTCGTTGCGTCTCACTGATATCCACCTGATCGGCGCGAGGACCTCGATCTTCTTCACGTGCCAGAATATGGCAGGTTTCCAGAGGATCGCGTCGAATATGGCACGCGCGGCCGAGGGCGTGATCACATCGTAGCTGACGCGCTCGACCTTCATCTCGGGCCGGGTGAAGCAGGCATACAGGCCGCTCACCTCAAGACAGAATCCCTTCATTGGTCACCTCGCTTTCCGTTCAGATCATCAGATCTTCGATCGGCAGATTCTTGTCAAACACCTTCAACCCCACGGTTTCATCATAGATACCGGGTAGTCCTTGCGCCAGGATGCCGGGGACGACATCGACCAGCCGACCATCCCGAAGCATTTCGTCCGCAACGTGCGTGGAGACGTTCACGGTGTAACGCTGGAGCTTCCGCATCACGTCACGAACAGGACCGCCCGCGTGGCGCAGACGCTCCAACAGCTCGGGACTGTCTCCGAAAAGCACGATCACAGGCCGTTGCGCCCGGTCGTCGATGAAGTTGAACTCGATGGCGGCGGTGCGGAACTGGACCCTCGGCACATCTGTGACCAGATTGTCTTGGAGCCACCCGCCGCCCGTGTCGTTGACCTTACCGTAGAAGAGTTCGAAGTATCGCCTGTACGCTGCCGGGGATTGCGCGTCCAACTCGCCGGCGGAGAGTTCGCGCGTAGTGTCAGCGCCCTTGCGCAACAGGCCGCGCGGCGGGTCGGTAGGGGGCACGAAAACGTGTACCTGGCCAAGCGCTGCGAGTAGACCCTCCCGGTTGCAGCGACCGGCAGCCTGGGCGATCGAATCGAGCCCGGCCAACGCGCGGTACACGACCGGGAAATCCATGTCGACGCCCGCTTCGACCAGTTGCGTGCTGATGACCCGGACCGACTCACCGACCTTCAAGCGGCGCTTGATGTCGGCAATAGTCTCCGACCGATGCCGGCCGCACATGAGCGCGGACAGGTGTATGGTCCCTTTCGGCATGCACTGGAAAAGATCGAAGCAGTCCCGTCGCTTGTTCACTACGCACAACACTTGGTCGTGCTTCTGCAACTCGGCCGCCAATTCCGGCCAGTCCACGCGCACGTTCAGGTTCGCAGGGAAACGGATGTCCGTACGTTTCAGATCTGCGTAGAGGTCGGCGGGACGCGGGACGATCTCTCTGGGTTTGGGGCAGAGATCCTTCAGAGCAGGTTGAGTCGCCGTGGAAAGCACGAGCGTCACCCTATGGTCGGCCACCAGCCGGTTCATCGCATCGACACACGGTTCCAACCAATTCGGCGGAAGGAGCTGGGCCTCGTCAAGAATGACAACGCTGTTTACGATGTTGTGCAGCTTGCGGCACCGGCCCGGTTTGGCGGCAAAGAGCGACTCGAAGAACTGGACGTTGGTCGTGACGATGACCGGCGCATCCCAGTTCTCAGCGGCCAGTCGCGATCTCTGGGTTTCTTTTTCCGGGTCCAGGTTGCTGTGGTGCTCCACCACGTTTTCCGGGCCGAAGATCCCGCCAAGCACTGTCGCGGTCTGCTCGATGATGCTGGTGTAGGGGATGACGTATATGACTCTGGTCTTGCCGTGTCTGATGGCGTGATCGAGGGCAAACGCCATGGCGGACAACGTTTTTCCGCCGCCGGTCGGGACCGTGAGCGAGAACAATCCTGGCGCCCGTTCGGCGGCCTCCCGGCACGCGGCGAGGACTTCCCTCCGTCGGTCGTTTACGGGCGTTTGCGGTGCGGAGTCCGAAAGCGAGGCCAGATGCCGGTCGAGCTTTTCCTTGAGATCCACCATCGCGGCAAACCTACCGCGGCCGGCGGACTGCTCCGGCTGCATGAACGCTTCGGTATCGAGAAAGTCCGCATCGACCAGACATGAGAAAAGGAACCGGACCCAGAGGTGGTAACCGTCCGACTTCACCGACGGCGGCGGTCGAAGTGCTGCCCGAAGCCGCGAGCCCATCTCGGCCGCAATGGGACGGATTCGTTCGAGCAGGGCATCGTCTTCCTGGAGCCGCATGGCCAAAGCGCCGTTGGGTTCCACGCCATCGATCCAATCCGCCAACCCCGCATGGTGCCCCGCGGCAAGGTAGGCGAGTGTCTTACCGATGGCATCAGGCGAACTGCGGTCAGGTCCGTTCCACCTCTCAACTGCCAGCGCAGCTCCTGCGCTCGAATGATTCACCCGGCCCGGTGCGTCGTAGTCCGAGTCATCGAGGTCGTTCTCGCGAAGGAGATACGCTTGGAACTCGTCAGCGGCCTTGCCGAGGTCATGCAGCCAACCGGCGTTCCATGCCCAGTCGCCCGACTGAAACGCCGAAGCCCATTCCGCCGCCTTGGCAGCGACCGCTTTCAGATGCTCCTCCAGCCGCTGCCACTCCTCCCGCGGGCGGCCGGGCAGGCTGTGTGCGTAGAAGACCTTTTTGTTATTGTCGTCAGTCACGGAGTCACCTTCTGCCAGCCATCAGCTACGGCCTCGGCCCCGCATCGCGGGGTCAGCCGTGAGCCTTCAGCCATCAGCCGCAATACGCAGATCGTCGCCCGTCGTCCCCAAGTCCGTTTGTGCACCGCGCGCCGCGCTTCGTGTCTCGCCGTCCGTGTGGCATACTCTGCTCGTTAAGAAGAAGCCCCTCACCGAGACCAATCCGTATCTCAAGGACCCCAGGGGAGCGGGGTGCAACTTGTTCTGCAGCAACCGGCCGCGGGAGCCGGGCTCAAACTGGTTTTCGATCGACCCGGACGCGCCGTAACGGTTTTGAGAACGATTGGGAATGCCGGACCCCCGGTCGTTGCGTTGCGCGGACCATACTACAAGAACGGGGAGGCAGGCAAACGGGAAAACCGACCGGTGACGGAGAACGGAGGCGGACGGCACGGACAACGGCGCGTCAAGCCGCCGCACTCCAAGACATTCCCGCGCCAACGCGCTTCGCAAATGACGCCCGGCCTGTGCTATCATTCCCCGTTGTCGGGGGTTTTCCGCGGGGAAAAGGAGAGCGGATCGGCATGTGCGGGATTGCCTGTATTCTGGGGGGAAACAGGAACGCGGGGGAGTTGCGCGAGCGGGCGATCGGAATGGCGCGGCTGCTTCGGCACCGGGGGCCGGACTGGAGCGGGGTGTGGAGCGACCACAACGCCGTGTTGGCGCACGAGCGTTTGTCGATCGTCGATGTCGAACACGGGGCGCAGCCTCTCGCAAACCAGAGCGGCGACATCGTGCTCGCCGTGAACGGCGAGATCTACAACCACCGCTCACTCCGCGCCGGGTTCCCCGACTACCCGTTCAAAACGGGGTCCGACTGCGAAGTGATCATTCCACTTTTCGAAAAACACGGACCCGATTTCCTGAGTTCTTTGAGCGGCATTTTCGCCTTCGTTCTTTACGACGCGCGGAAGCACGGTTTTCTGATCGCGCGGGACCCGATTGGCGTCAACCCGCTGTACACCGGGCGCGACGAGCTCGGGAACACGTACGTTGCATCCGAGATGAAGGCGCTCATAAAACACTGCCGCGTCATTTCGGATTTTCCCCCGGGGCACTACCTGACCGAAACGATGAGCGAGCCGGCGACCTACTACCGCCCGGCGTGGCGCACCTTCGATGCCGTGAAGGACTCGCCGCTCGACCTCGGTGGACTCAAGGCGTCGTTCGAGGCCGCGGTGAAACGCCAGATGATGAGCGATGTCCCGTACGGCGTGTTGATTTCGGGTGGCCTTGATTCGTCACTCGTCGCCGCATGCGCCCGGAAATTCGCCGAGAACCGGATCGAGGACGACGACAGGGGCCGCGCGTGGTGGCCGCGCCTCCATTCATTTGCCATCGGCCTCGAAGGCTCCCCCGACCTCGCCGCCGCCCGCACCGTGGCCGATCGTTTGGGCACCGTGCACCACGAATTCAAGTTCACCGTGCAGGAAGGGCTGGATGCCCTGCGGGACGTGATCTACCACATCGAATCGTACGACGTGACGACGGTGCGGGCTTCGACGCCGATGTATCTCATGGCCCGGCGCATCCGGGCGACCGGCATCAAGATGGTGCTCTCGGGTGAGGGCGCCGACGAGGTTTTCGGGGGCTACCTTTACTTCCACAAGGCGCCGAACGGCCGCGAGTTCCACGACGAGACCGTGCGGAAACTGGATCTCCTGCACAAGTACGACTGCCTGCGCGCAAACAAGTCGACGGCTGCCTGGGGGATTGAGGTCCGCGTCCCGTTTTTGGACCGCGAGTTTCTCGACGTCGCGATGGCGTTCTCTCCGGCGGAGAAGATGGCCGGTCCCGGCAGGATGGAGAAGTACCCGCTCCGGAAGGCGTTCGACGGCGAGCTCCCGCCCGAGGTCCTCTGGCGGCAGAAGGAACAGTTCTCGGACGGCGTCGGCTACGGCTGGATAGATTCGCTCAAGGCCCACGCCGAAACCAGGGTGACCGGATCGCAGATGGAGAACGCCAGGTACCGGTTCCCCCATAATCCGCCCGCGACCAAGGAGGCGTACCTGTACCGCGAGATGTTCGACACGCTGTTCCCCGGAGACGCGGCCGCGGCGTGCGTTCCCGGCGGCCCGAGTATCGCCTGCTCCACGCCCGCCGCAATCGCCTGGGACGCCGCGTTCGCCCGCAACGCCGATCCTTCCGGCCGGGCGATCAAGGACGTGCACAAAGGCGGCTTTGGAGTGCGGTAGCTTGCTACCGCGCCGCGGGCGAGCAAGCTCGCTCGGGAACAAGGCGCAAGCAAGCTTGCGCACTCCAAAGATGACGGCGGTCGTACTTGACAGCCGTCACAGACGGTATAATCTCACACATGTTATTTGAGAGACCGTGTGAAGGCCCCGGAGGGCGTGGAAGGCGCGAAAACAGGTTGGGAAGGAACGTACCCAACGCAACAGAGGAGGAAACGGATGAGAAAGTTCACAGTGACGATTCTGGTTTTGGTCTTCGGGATCACCGCGTTCGGGGCGTGCAGCGATGATGAAGACAAGGTCGAGGCCAACCCCGCACAGGTCGATGCGGCAAAGAACTCGGTGATGGCTGTGAACACGGCCAAGTCCAACCCCACCGACGTCACCGCGGTTATGGGTCTCTCCGCGTTGTACACGAACGCGTCCACCCTGCTCGCGGCTGCGACCACGAGCGAGTCGTCGTCGCTGTCGCGGGCGCTCGAAGGTTCGGAGTCGGGCTGCGTGACGTCCAGCGGCAACACGTACAACTACGATGCCTGCGGCACGATCACGGGCACCATGACGATCGACGGCGACACAGTCACCTTCGACCTGAGCATCGCATTCTCGGGCGGAGCAAGCGCGGGCGGATCGAGCTACGGCGCCGACGTCGCGGTTACGTTGAAGGGAGACGTCACGGCGACTTCGGATTCTCTCAAAGGCGAGGTCGAAGTGGCGATGACCGCGAATGTGAGCGGCAGCGAGGTACCGGGCGGCTCGACCTCGGCGGCGGCCACCACCTCGATCGACTACGACGTCACGCTCGACTCGTCTGGTTGCCCGACCGGCGGGACGATGACGGTGGCGGCCTCGGCCAGCGCATCGAGCGGCGGCTCCAGCAGTTCGGGCTCGGCGACTGTGACCGCCGAGTTCGGTCCCGCCTGCGGCGACGTGGCCTTGGTGGTCACGGCGGCCGGCGAGTAGTCACTCGGATCTTTGGTTCCACTTGGGCCGGGTCCCCTTTTCGGGATCCGGCTCTTTTTTTGCGCCGCGACGGCCCTTGCAAATCCGCCGGGGGGATGTTAACAGACATTCCGGGCTTGATCGGGATTTCGTGACAGGCACCCGCTCAAAAGGAGGCATGGTCATGGCGGAGTTCAGGTTCGACAAGCGCGACGTCGAGTTCGTCCTGTTCGAGCAGCTGAAACTTGACGAGATGTGCAAGCTCGACAAGTTCAAGGAACACGACGCCGAGACGTTCAAGAGCACCTTCGGTACGGTGTTCGACTTCGCCCGCGAAAAACTGTGGCCGATCAACGCTGAGTCCGACCGCATTGGCGCCAAGTTCGAGGCCGGCAACGTCACGGTGCCCGAGTGCCAGAAAAAGGTCTACCGTTCGTACTGCGAAAACGGCTTCGTGGCGATCTCGAACAGCCCCGAGTGGGGTGGGATGGGCCTTCCGGAGCTCCTGGCGACCGCGTGCAACGAGGCCCTTAGCGCCGCCTGCATGGCGTTCAACCTCACTCCCATGCTCACTCGCGGGGCGGCGCACATCATCGAGAACCACGGCGCCGACTGGATGAAAAAACTGTACGTCGGGAAGATGTACACGGGAGAGTGGTGCGGCACCATGTGTCTGACCGAGCCTCAGGCCGGCTCGGACCTGGCGGCGGTGAAAACCAAGGCGAAGCGGGACGGCGACGGCTTCCTCATCGAGGGCACCAAGATCTTCATCTCGTCGGGCGAACACGATTTTGCGCCCCAGATCGTCCACCCGGTGCTGGCGCGCATCGAGGGCGCGCCCTCCGGGATCAAGGGGATTTCCCTGTTCCTGGTCCCGAAGTTCCTGCCCGGCGCCGACGGAGCGCCCGGAGAGCGCAACGACGTCCAATGCGGGAACATCGAACACAAGATGGGAATCAAGTCGAGTCCCACCTGCACGCTCAACTTCGGCGAGAACGGCAGGTGCCGGGGCTGGCTGATCGGCCAGGAGAACAGCGGGATCGTCTACATGTTCCAGATGATGAACGAGGCGCGGCTCGACGTGGGCCTTCAGGGGCTTGCCGTCGCAGGCGCGGCATACATGCAGGCGCTGGCATATTCGCAGGAGCGCGTGCAGGGCCTGAGTCTCAAGGGGGCGCCGCGCGAACCCGGCGCCAAACCGCTCACCATCATCTGCCATCCGGACATCCGCCGAATGCTGCTCGGGATGAAGGCGCAGGTCGAGGGGATGCGCGCGCTGATCTACCACACGGCCCGCAACATAGATCTCGCACACCACCACCCCGACCCCGAGGAGCGGATGCGAAGAGACGGGCTGGTCCAGCTCCTCACCCCGATCTGCAAGGCCTACTGCACAGACATGGGGTTCCGCGTGACCGAAGACGCGATCCAGGTGCACGGCGGATACGGGTACTGCCAGGAGTACCCCGCAGAACAGTTCTGCCGCGACATCAAAATCTGCTCGATCTACGAAGGCGCCAACGGTATCCAGGCCCTCGACCTCGTGGGCCGGAAACTCACCATGGCCGGCGGCGCGCTGTTCAAGGCGTACGTCGGGGAATTGGCCGCCTTCATTGACGCGCAATCGGCCCATCCCCTCATCGGCGGTCCGGCCAAGAGGCTCGCCCAAAGCTGCGACCGGCTGGTCAAGTGCACGATGGCCGTCGGAAAGGCCCTCCAGGAAAACGACCAGCACTACGCGTTTCTGGTGTCCACCCCGTATCTTCGGATGTTCGGGGACGTCGCCTGTGCCGCCCTCCTGCTCGAACAGGCGGTGACCGCCGCCGCGAAACTCGGACCGGGCGACATGGCCTCTTTCAAGGCGAAGGCCGAGGCGGACGAGAACGCCCGCTTCTACTACGACAAGCTGTGCGCCGCGCAGTTCTTCGTACACAACCACCTGCCGCGCTCCGACGCGTACGCCGACACGATCCTCTCGGGCGATCGCAGCGCGCTGGAGGCGCAGTTCCCGCAGCTCGTCTGAGAAACGCGAGGGGCGCATGAGGCGCTTCCCGAGTGACGTCGCCACACACGATCCGGGCCGGTTCGCCGTGCTCCTCAATATCAATGCGCGCGGCGTGAGCGAACGGGTGAGGCAGACCATCCGCAGGATCGTCCCCGAAGAGCACCTTTTCATCTCGGCGAACGCCGAAGAGGCCGACCGGCACGCCGCGACAATCATCGAACGGCGTTATGACGGGGTCTTCTCGGGCGGCGGTGACGGCTCGCTCGTCATGCTCATCAACATGCTCTGGAAACACGTGTTGAGACTCAACAGCCGGATGTCGGAGGCCGGAAGTCAGAGGCCTGAGCCGTTCCGTTTTCCGATGCTCGGGATCCTCAAGCTCGGCACCGGCAACGGGTGGGCCGGGGTCGTCGGGAGCAAAAAGGGCGTCCGGCAGCTCAAGCACGCACTTGCCGGCGGGGCGCTCAAGTTCATACCGTTTGACCTCATTGAAACCGAGGGACGCAGGTTCCACTTCTCGGGAATGGGATGGGACGCCGCCATTCTAAACGACTACCTCGAATTCAAAAAACTCGGCAGCCGGTTCCCAAGGCTGAAGAAATTCATCACCACCCTCCCCGGCTACCTCACAAGCACATTTCTCAAGACGATCCCGGTCGAGGCGTGGAAGCAGCTTCGGGGCACGGGCGGGATGAAGATCAAGGTAGTCAACCGCGGAAAAAGGCTGTTTCGCATCGAAGGCGGGGGAAGGCCGGTCCCCGCGCGCTTCGGCCGGGGCGATATCATCTATCACGGGCCCGCCAACGTCATCGGATGCGCGACGACACCCAACTACGGGTTCAACATGAAGGCGTTTCCGTACGCGATGACGATGCCGGGATTGATGAACCTGCGCATCGTACAGGCCGGGATCCCGGAACTGGTGCTCAACATGGGCCCCATCTGGGAAGGGACGTTCCGCTCTCCCCGTTTCATCGATTTCCTCGTCTCGGACGTGGAGATCGTCGCATCGAAGCCGGCGCCGTTCCACATAGGAGGCGATGCCGAGGGCTTGCGCGAACAGGTCCGCTTCGGCATCGCGTCCGAACCGGTCAAAGTGCTTGATTTTTCACTGGACTAGGCCCTAATATGACGCCCGTCTTTGGGGAGTCAGGCATATCACCCGTGAGCTTGAAAACCCTTGTCAGAGGCGGAACCATTGTCTCGATGGACCCCGGCATCGGGGTTTTGGAAGGCGACGTCCTTGTCAGCGGCGGCGTTGTAGAGGCGGTGGGTCCGGGCCTCGATCCGGGCCCGCCCCCGGCACGGGTGATCGACGCGACGGGCATGCTGGTGATCCCGGGGCTGATCCAGACGCACGTCCACCTCGTGCAGACGCTCTTTCGCGGGGCGGCCGACGACATGGACCTTCTGGAATGGCTCCGCGGACGCATTTGGCCGCTCGAAGGGGCCATGGACGAGGCCTCGACGCGCGCGTCGGCCCGGCTCGGGCTGGCCGAGCTCATCGCGTCGGGCACGACGACAATCCTGGACATGGGGAGCGTCAACCATACCGGCGCCCTGTTCGAGGAGGCGGGGGCGGCCGGGATCCGGGCGACGATAGGCAAGCTCATGATGGACGCCGGGCAGGGCGTCCCGTTCGGCCTGCGCGAAAAGACGGCTGACTCCCTTGCCGCGGCAACGGGCCTCATCGAGAAACACAACAACTCGCACGGCGGGCGGATCCGCGTCGCCTTTGCCCCCAGGTTCGCCCTTTCGTGCACCGAGGACCTTCTTCGCGAGGCCGCGGCGCTCGCGAGGCGCCACAACGTGGTGTTCACCACCCATGCGAGCGAGAACCCCACCGAGACCCACATTGTCCGCGAACAGAGGGGCGTCGAGAACGTCACCTACCTGATCGAGCTCGGCGCCGCCGGCCCCAACGTGTTCCTCGCCCACTGCATCTGGCTTACGGCTCACGACATGCGCCTTCTGCGCGAGACCGGCACCCGGGTGGTCCACTGCCCTTCGGCCAACCTCAAGTTGGGCTCGGGCGTCGCGAAGGTCCCGGAGCTCAAGGCCGCCGGCATAAACGTCACACTCGGCGCGGACGGCGCTCCGTGCAACAACAACCTCGACGCGTGGCACGAGATGCGCCTCGCGGCGCTTCTGCACAAACCGCGCGTCGGAGTGACCGCCATGAACGCCCGGACGGTGTTCGCAATGGCGACCTCGGACGCCGCCGAGGCTCTCGGCATGCCGGGCCAGATTGGCTGCCTCCGCCCCGGGGCCAGGGCGGATCTCGTCCTCGTCCGCGAAGACGGGCCGCACTGCCGGCCCGGCGGGGACGTCTTTGGGAGGCTCGTGTACGCCCACCGGGCGTCCGACGTCTACCTGACGATGTGCGACGGGCGCGTCGTCTACCAGGACGGCGATTGGAAGACCCTCGACATGCCCAGGGTCATGCGCGACGCCATGCGGGAATTCGCCAGGATCTCGGAGAAGGTGAAGTGAGCCGTCAGGCCCTCCAGGAAGCCGACTTTTCCGAAGGCCAGCGCTTCGGCAAATACACGCTCGTCAAGCGCATCGCTTCGGGCGGGATGGCCGAGATATTCCTCGCCCGGCAGGCGGGGGCCGAGGGGTTCGAGAAGAACATCGCCATCAAGAAGATCAAGTCGAACTTCTCGGACTCGCCCGACTTCGTCCAGATGTTCCTAAACGAGGCCAAACTCGCCGCCCAGCTCTCACACCCCAACATCTGCCAGATCTTCGATCTGGGCAGGATCGGCGATTCGTTCTTCATTGCCATGGAGTACGTCTCGGGCCGCGACATGAACCGGATCATCAACGCGAGCAACAGGGTCGGCATCCCGTTCCCGATGGAATACGCCTTGAAGATCGCCTCGAACTGCTGCGAGGGCCTCTACTACGCGCATTCCAAGACCGACAACAAGGGTCACGCGCTCAACGTCGTGCACCGCGACGTTACGCCCGAAAACGTGATCGTTTCGTTCGACGGGGGGGTGAAACTGCTGGATTTCGGCATTGCCAAGGCCGAGAACCTGGCCCAGACCGACCGCCCCGGCGAGGTCAAGGGCAAGCTCTCGTACATGTCCCCCGAGCAGTGCCAACTCAAGGAGGTGGACCACCGATCGGACATCTTCTCGCTCGGGGTGGTCCTGTACGAATGGATAACCGGCTACAGGCTCTTCACGGGCGACAACGACGAGGTCATCATCCGCTCGATCGTCGAGGGAAAGATCTACCCTCCGTCGTATTTCAAGCCGGAAGTTTCGAAACAGGTCGAACAGATCCTGATGAAAGCGCTCGAAAAGGACCGGAACCGCCGGTACCAGAGCGCGTGGGACATGCAGTACGACATCGACAGCTTCCTCACCCAGCACGAGTTCACGCCGAGCAACGTTCACCTGGCGAACTTCGTCAAACAACTCTTCCGCGAGGACATCGAAGTCGAGCGCAAGACACTCTCGAAGCAGATCCGGCCCCAGCCGCCGCCGCTCCCCGAAGATGGCGACCGGCGCGAACTCTCGTCCGACGTCAAGGTCCGAAACGTCGATTCCACCGCCGAACACCAGATGGTCGGGGTCAAGGTTTCGCACGAGAACCTCAAGACCCTCTCGATCCTCGCTCAGAAGAACCGCATCACCATCCAGGAGTTGATCGCGGAGATCATAAGGCTGTACCTCAAATACAAGTGATCAGTGGCCAGTGGTCAGCAAACGAAAAAGACGCGCAGGGGCGGCTGAAGCGAGGCCGAGAGGCCGGGCGGAGTCCGCCCGAAAAACGAATCCGAAACCCCGGACCCCGGGCGGGTTGGTCCATCTTTACGGGCCGAATGTCCACATCGCCGACAGCCCGTCGCTCTTTCACCTGCTGGCGCGGTTCTCCTCGCCAGACACGCGCCAGCCGGACATCAACGCCCTCGTCCGCTACCTGTACGCCGAGCTCGCGCGGATGGTGCTCGACGGCGAGTTCCCGGCGGCCCGGGTCGAGACGAAGACGCGGATGCACTCGCTAACCCCGGCGGGGGTCGTGCGGGGGACGGGCCTCGACACCTCGGTCCGTGCGGTGATCTGCTGCATCATGCGTGCGGGAGTCATCCCGTCGCTTGCGTTCTTCGATTTCCTGTCGTGGTGCCTCGGTCCCGACGCGGTGAGGCAGGACTTCATTTCGTCAAGCCGCTCGACCGACGAGAGAGGGTGCGTCACCGGCGCCATCGTCGAGTCGAGCAAGATTGGCGGCAGCATCGAAGGCTCGATCCTTGTGTTCCCGGACCCCATGGGGGCGACCGGAAGCACGCTCTCGTCGGTACTCAAGGAGTACGGCGCGCGGAAACTTGGCCGGCCGAAAAAGGTCATCGCGGCCAACCTCATGGTCACGCCCGAGTACCTTCGTCACGTGACCCGGGCCCACCCCGAGATGCGCGTCTACGCGTTGCGGCTGGACCGCGGGCTCTCCGAGGCGTCGGTTCTCGCCACCGTTCCGGGCACGCATTGGGACCGGGAGAGGGGCCTCAACGACCACCAGTACATCGTCCCCGGTGCGGGGGGCGTGGGGGAGATCATCAACAATTCGTTCGTCTAAGAATTTGGGATTTGGGATTTGAGAACACGGGCACCGGACGGGAAACGGGCATGGGCAAGGTCAGCGTCCTGATAAGCGAAAACGAGATCGCGGCCAAGGTAGCCGAGCTCGGCGCAAAGATCTCGAAGGACTACGACGGGCGGGAGCTCGTGGTCATCGGGATACTCAAGGGCTCGTTCGTGTTCCTTTCGGACCTCGTGCGGCAGGTGACCGTGCCGCATGTGATTGACTTCATGAGGCTCAGTTCGTACGGAGACTCGACCGAGCATTCGGGCGTGGTGCAGATCCTGCTGGACATCTCGAAACCGATAGAGGGGCGGCACGTGCTCGTGGTCGAGGACATCGTGGACACGGGACTTACCATGAAGTACCTCCTCGAAAACCTCAGGACGCGCAGGCCCTCAAGCGTCAAGGTCTGCTCGTTGCTCCAAAAACCGGCGCGGACGAAGGTCGAGGTCCCCATCGACTATCTGGGTTTCACAATCCCTGACAAGTTCGTCGTCGGCTACGGCCTGGACTGGGAAGAGAAATACCGCAACCTCCCCTTCGTGGGGTACATGGAAAACTGACAGGGGTAGAAGATGAGCGAAGAGAACGAAACCGAAACATCGACCCCCGAGCCGAAGCCGCCCGAGCCGCATGGTCCCCGTCTGGGCACGGTGATCCTCTGGACCATCATCGTCGGCCTGCTCGTTGCCCTCGCGTGGCTTCTGAGCGAGATCAACAGCCGGAAGTTCTTCATCGAGTCGGAAAAGGGCTACCTGGTCGTCAAAAAGGGCAACTTCCTGCCGATGGGGCGCGACAACTGGACACCCGAGGACCCCGAACTGCGAACGGTCTACGCGCCAATCAAGCTCCCCGCAGGCCAGAGCATTCCGGCCAGAGAATTCGCGGATCGGGCCGAGATGGACCGCGAGATCTGGAGCATCCTGATGAGATTGTCCCAGGACCGGATCTACTCGGAGGACGCCGGTGAGTTCAGCCTGGGCGCGGCGTACATGGAGCGGCTCGCGAAGCTGAAGGCAAGCTCGGACGAGCTCAAAAAACTCGGGTCGCTGCGCGGAGACCTTTCGTACCGCGAGGCCAAGAGGATTCTCGACGACGCGACGAGCCAGCTCAAGAACGCCCTCAAGAAATTCGCCGAGGCCGACTCCCAGGGCGCGGCGAAATTCACCGACGGGGCCAAGTACACCCGGATGATCGGCGACGTCTTGAAGCTCATCGAAGGGAAGGCCGCGGTCTACACGACCGAGGAGATCGAGACGATGAAAAAGCAGGCGGTGGCCGACTTCAAGGCCGCCGCCGCCGCGATGCCGCCGGACGCCGGAACGGCTCCGCCCGGCCCTGTCCCCGGTCAGGCCGCGCAGACGCCTCCGGCCGCGGGGCAGTCGCCCGCCCCGGCCCCGGCCCCCGCGTCGCCGGCTCCGCCCGCACCCGCGCCCCAGAAGAAGTGACCGACTGTGTGATCTCAGTGGTCTCTTCGGTCGAACAAAACGTGGTTTCGTCTCGGCGCCCTCTGCGGTCTCTGCGGTTGAGTGTCCGGCCGGCGCTCTGCCCGGCGCTGGCCTCCGCCCTATTCGCCGCCGGCCTCGCCAGTTGTTCCAAACCGGTCCCGATCCTCGGAAACGTCAAGGCGGTTTCGGCGGGCGCTCAGCACACGTGCGTCCTCATGGCGGACGGCGCCGTGAGATGTTGGGGCTCCAATTCACACGGGCAGGTCGGCGCCCGGGGAACGGCGGAATCCCCGCTGCCGGCGCAGGTCGAAGAAATCGCGGACGCAAGCGTCGTCTCGGCGGGACAGCTTCACACCTGCGCGGTTCTGGCCGGGGGCAAAGTCAAATGCTGGGGCGCCAACGCTTTCGGCCAGTTGGGGAACGGGGAACGCCCGGACTCGGCCGTTCCAGTCTACGTGAAGGGCATCGAAGACGCCGTCCAAGTCACCGCCGGCTGGTCGCACACGTGTGCCGTCCGCTCGGGAGGGGGAATCAAGTGTTGGGGACTTAACGCTTCGGCACAACTCGGGACCTCACCATCCGAATCAAAAGAAAAGTGCGCCGGCTCGACCGGTGAAATGCCGTGCAGCCGCGTCCCCGTGGACGTCGAAGGCGTCGAGGCCAACTCGGTTTCGGCCGGAGGCGACTACAATTGCGCCCTGCTGAAGGACAGTACCGCGGCATGCTGGGGATCGAACACGCACAGCCAGCTCGGCATCACCGCCAAAAAGGAACCCGACCAGTGCGACTCGGGCGGGTTCCTTCACGGCTGTTCCGCGGCCCCTCACGCGGTCGAGAAGGCAGAGGCGGTTTCGGCGGTCGCCGCCGGCGGATACCACTCGTGCGTCCTGGGCGGGGATTCCGGAGTGAAATGCTGGGGACCGAACCACATGGGCCAGCTCTCGACCGGCAGGCAGAAAGGGTCGGCGAAACCGGTCGAAGCTCACGGGCTTTCGGGCGTCGTGTCGATCTCGGCCGGTCTCATGCACAATTGCGCGGTGATACGCGACGGGACGGTCCGCTGCTGGGGAAGCAACAACGCGGGACAGTTGGGCGCGACGACCGGGAGGACCGCGCACGCGGGCGCGTACAGTGACGAAAAGCGGAGCACCCTCCCCTTTGCGGTCAAGGGTCTGGCCAATGTTGTCTCGGTCTCATGCGGCGCCGAGCACACGTGCGCGGTGTTCACGAACGGCACCGCCGCCTGCTGGGGCGGCAACCAGCACGGCAAACTCGGCGACGGGACGACGAAGAATTCAATTGCGCCGGTTTTTGTTCGTGCGCCGCCGCAGAGGTGAGGGCGTCAGCGATGGACGGTGTGCCTTTTCTCTGGTATTACGCATTTGGCGGTGATCGGGTGCCACGGACAAGAATGCACAGCGATCTTGTCCGTGTCCGCTCGGCCGACCGTCCCGCACGGACAACCTGAGGTTGTCCGTGGCACCCATGGTCAACCCGGAGGTCCTGCGTGAAGACTAGACTCATCGTCGCCATGATCGCGATTTCCGCCGGCGCCGCGATGGCCTTTGCGCTGTCCGGCCCGTGCCGCGCGGCCGAGACCCCTCAGCCTGCCGCCGACAAGCTCCACTACGAGGTCGTGACGTCGGCTTCGACGTCGAGTCTCGAAGTCGGGAAAGAGGGCCAGCTCGTCGTCGAGATCAAGGCTACCGACGGCTACGAGTTCCACAAGGAATCGCCGCTCAAGATGACGGTGACGGAAACGCCGGGCCTGGAGTTCCAGAAGCTCAAGTTCGGCAAGGATGACGTGAAAGACGTGCTGAAACCCGTCTTCAAGGCCCCCTTCAAGGGCGCCAAGGCCGGCAAGTACGAGGTCTCTGCCGACCTTCACTTTGTCGTGTGCATCTCGACCATCTGCGAGATCAAGCGCCCGGCGGCGAAGGTTCCGGTGGAGGTGAAGTGAGTCTCACTTCACCAGTGCCGAGGGGATGTTGGGGCTTTGGGGGTTGACGGTGATCGTCCGGCCGGAGGGGGCAATGACGAGATCCATGTCCTCCATCGGGACAGCCCCCATGAGAACCGACTTCCCTATTACGAGCGCTCCAGAAAAACAGGTTCGGTTCTCAAAATTGATCTGAATCGGGCCTACGTACGACACCAGATGCGAGGTTTCGTCGGCGGTCGTGATTTCGCGCTTTTCAATCTCCTTGAGCTTGAGCTGAACGGCGATGTGCTCCGGTATGCATATGGTCATCGCACCCGTGTCCACGAGCGCCTTGACGGAGATCGCCTTGAGCGATGCGATCTTCGGATTCGAGAGTTGGATGTTTGCGTAGACGAAACCCATTGTTTCACCTCCGGGCCGCGTGCCCTAGCTGATAATACCACCGCCGAAAACGCCGTTCCACCTCGGCGAAAGACCTAGCCGCGCAGTCCCGGCTGGGGCTTGAGCCACAGATCCACCGGGTATTTCACTCCCTTGGGCCTGAATGGCAGGCTCACGCGTTGTCCCGTGCCCGCCGAATGGTACGCCGCGAGCATGATCTCGAGGACGACCTTCCCGTCTTCGGCCCCTTCGATCGGTTTCTTCCCGGTGCGGATACAGTCGGCGAAGTGCATCATCTCGTGGGGATAACCGTTCTCCCAGTTCCAGTCGTACTCGTGGTACCGCCAGCCCTGCATCTCGGCGGGGTTCGGCCCGAAGCCCTTCTCCGAAAAACACCTGATGCCCATCCCGCGAAGGAGGTCGGCGTAGATGACCCCGTCGGTCCCGTAGCACTCGGCGACCGAGTCCATCCCGCCCTTGAGCGCCCACGACGCCTCGACGTTGGCGATCGAGCCGTCGTCGAATTCCATGATGACGATGATGTTGTCGTCGAGCCTGGTGATCTTCTTGTGAAGGTACAGACCGCAATGGGCGAAAACGCTTTTGACCTTCGGTTTCCCGGCGAACCAGCGGCAGAACTCGATGGCGTGGCACCCCATGTCCATCATGATCCCGCCGCCGGCGGTCTCGCGTTTCCAGAACCACGGCGAGTACGGCCCGGCGTGTTTCTCCCACTCCTTGACCAAGTACGGCCGGCCCACGGCCCCGGCGTCCACCACCCTCTTCATCTGGACGAACTTGGGTGCGAAACACAGTTCCTCGGCGTAGAAGACCTCGCGCCTGTTGCGCTTCATGGCCGCGATGATTGCGTCGGCCTCCTCAAGCGTCATGCAGAGCGGTTTCTCGCAGATCACGTGCTTTCCGCGGTTCAAGATGTCGATGGCGAAAGACGCGTGCAGGTAGTTTGGCACGCCGAGCGTGACGACATCCACCTCGTCCATCTCGGCGAGCTTCCGGTGGTCCGAGAAGAAGTGCTTGGGCGAATTTTTCTTCTGGAAGGCTTTTCCGCGTTTCTGGTCTACGTCGGCCGACGCGACGACCCGCGCGTCTTTGACGAACTGGAACGCGTCAAAATGCACCTGCGCAATGAACCCCGACCCCACGATCCCGACGCCGAGCTGTTTTCCCATTTTGACCTCCTGGCCGCCTTCCTACCACGATCCGGGTGCCACGGACAACCGCGGGTTGTCCGTGCCGGAGTTCGGAACACGTCGTCTCACAGCCTCACCGTGCGAAAGCGTCAGATTGTCTCTGACATCGAACGTCCCTGGATGCCGGAGTTCCGTCACACACGGACAAGCCTTCGCTTGTCCGTGGCACCCGAGGTCGCCGGTTTGTCGCTCGGGCCTTCAGCCAAAGGTCCACGGGGTACTCCACGCCTTCCGGGCGGAACGGGAGGGCAACCCTCTTTCCCGTCCCGGCCGAGTGGTACGCGGCGAGCATGATCTCGAGCACGGCCCTGCCGTCCTCCGTGCCCTCGGTCGGTTTCCCGCCCGTCCGGATGCACTCGACGAAGTGCGCCATCTCGCCCACGTACCCGTGCTCGAATCGCGTGTCGTATTCGGGAGTGTGCCAACCCTGCCGCCGCTGTCCGCCCGACGAGTACCCGCGTTCGGAGAAACACCTGATGCCGGTCCCGCGGTACAGATCCGCGCAGATTGCGCCTTCGGTTCCGCAACATTCGGCCACCGAGTCCATGCCGCCCTTGAGCGCCCAGGAAGCCTCGACGTGCGCAATCGCCCCGTTTTCGAACTCCATGATGACCACGATATTGTCGTCGAGCTTCGTGATTTTTTCGTGAAGGTAAAGGCCGCAGTGCGCGAAGACGCTCCTGACCCTGGGCTTTCCCATGAACCACCGGCAGAACTCGATTGCATGGCACCCCATGTCCATCATCGCCCCGCCGCCGGCTTGCTCGCGCCGGAAGAACCAAGGCGAGTACGGCCCGGCGTGTTTCTCCCACTCCTTGACCAAGTAGGGTTTTCCTACGCCGCCGGCATCGACGATCTCCTTGAACCTGACTGCCTTCGGGACGAAACACAGGTTCTCGGCGTAGAAGAGCGTTTTGCAGTTCCGCTTCTCGGCCGCGATGATGGCGTCTGCTTCCTCAAGCGTGAGACAAAGGGGCTTTTCGCATATGACGTGCTTGCCGGCACCCAGACATGCAATCGCCTGCGCGGCGTGAAGGAAATTCGGCGAGCCGATGCTCACCACGTGCACGTCCGGCAGGTCGGCGAGCTTTCGCCAGTCGGTGAACCACCGGGGGATGCCGTTGCGCCGGGCAAAAGCGCGCACGTTCGCTTCGGTGGGGCTCGCCACGGCGACGACCCCCACGCCGGCGACGCGCGCAAAGGCTTCGAAGTGGTTCTGCGCAATGGAACCAGACCCCAGTATCCCGACCCGTGTATTTCGCATCGCACCTGGATCAATGAAAAGGCCGGGCCCCGCCTGGGGACCCGGCCTGACTCGTGCCTGTTGTCTCGTGCCTCTTGCCTTCGTCTACTGTCCGCACCCGCCGCCCTTGGGGGCGGGCCCGCCGCCGGGGCCCCCGCCGCCAGTCAGCTTGTTCTCACAGCCCTTGAGGTCCTTGTTGTACCTGCAGAGGTTGCTCTTGATGGTTTCGGCGTCGATCCCGGAGAACCGGTTTTTGGCCAGGTTGTTGGCAAGCCACGTCGGCGACCCGCCGATCCCGAGGGCATTTGCAATCTTGATGTTTTCCTCGTGGAGCTTCTTGCCCTCGCCCTCGAAGCAGGCCTTCATCTTCTTCGTGTCGATGCCGTTGCTGCCGGTGCACTTCTCCCAATCGGCGCTCTTGATCTCCTTGTTGCGGCACAGGACGTAGTCCATGAACTTGTAGCCCTTTTCGTAGAGCTTGATGGCGCAGAGCTCGCGGATGTTTTCGTCGACCTCGGGCTGGCCGTGGAGCGCCGTGAAGCCCTTCTCGGCGGTTCCGTTGGCGATGAAGTTGACCTTGAAATCAATCTTCTTGTCGAAGTTCTTCAGGACCTCGTCCATCGCGTCGAGCGCCCTGACGCCGTATGGGCATTGCGACATCACGAAGACCTCGAGCTTGTTCGGGACCTCCTGGCGGCACGCCGCCGTGTGGCCGCATCCCTCGATGGCGCACCCGCCTTCGCCGGCGCAGATCGGGTTCCAGGTCGCGCCCTGATCCAGGACCCTGTACTGCCCGACCTGGCGCACGCCGCGGATGAACCGCGGGTTGCCTGTCGCTTCCTTGTCGGCGTCCAGCGTCGCGTCAAAGACGGCCGCGGGGAGGTTCGTGAGTTTCGCTTCGTCGTACAGCTTCTTCCCTTCGGGGTCGGAGTAGTCGAGGTTTTTTGCGACCGGGTTGTCGACGCCGGACGAGACCATGCCCTGCACGCCCCTGAGGTTGCATTCGGTGCAGCGCTTGTCGCTCAGGTAAGTCACGTTGACCTTTGGGGACTCGGGGATGTTCTGGCAAGCAAGCGGCTTTTTGGCGCCCTTGTGCTCGGCGCATATTGCGCGAAAGAAGTTGGCGGTCGCGCGTTTGCCGCTGTAAGGCTTGCCCGCGATGAAGATGGTCGGGCTGCCGCGCGCGCTTTTGGCCTGCGCGCGCTCGAACGACGCCTGGAGAAGCTGTTTTCCTTCGGGCCCGTCCTTGCACGACCGGATCTTTGCCACCGGGAGCCTGGCGTCCTGCGCGCACTTTTCCCAGTTCTTCGCCACTTCTTTCGTGTTCTTGTTCTGACACTGGATCATGTCCATGTATTTGGCCGGGGCATACTTGGCCGCGCAAAGCTGAACGATGCCGCCCGCCACCTCGTCGGGACCGTGCATCGAGGTCAGGTTGCCCTTTGCGTCCTTGTTGCCGATGAACTCGAGGCTGAAGTCGATGTCGGGGCCCAACTTGTCGACGACCTCCTTGACGGCGTTCTCGACCTGGACGCCGTACGGGCACTGCGACATCACGTAGAACTCGACCTTGACGGCATCGGGGCTCTTTTTGGCCCCTCCCTGCGGGGGTTCGCACCCGGTCAACAGGAGCGCCGCCACGAGCCCGGCGGCAAAAGCCGCAACAACAAGCACCTTCCTCACGTTCATGATCCTCTCCTTGGTATGCGTGTGTCGTTCTGCCGGGATCCCGCGCCGGCACCCAAAAGGTCCGTCCCCAAAAACAGGGCGTAACCTTAATTCCAAAACGCCCAATACGCAAGGATTATTTCGGGGCTTGTTCTTCCTTGACACCCAGGGTCTTCTCTGGTACTTACACCGGGCCTCGCGGGCGGATAGCTCAGCGGTGGAGCACCGGTCTTACACGCCGGGGGCCGCAGGTTCGAATCCTGTTCCGCCCACCATGCAGAATCCGCCCAGGCCGACCGCAAGGCGCGTTGCGACGGCTCGTTGATGATGTCAGGGTTTGATGCCGCCGGCTGAAAGCTGATGGCTCGCAAGGGGTGGTAGTTAAGTTGGTTATAACGCCGGCCTGTCACGTCGGAGGCCGCGGGTTCGAACCCCGTCCACCCCGCCAACTTAAATGCGCCGGACCCTTGAGGTTTTCAGCCTTGAGGGTCCGGTTGCTTTTTGTGGAAAAACCCCGTTTGGACCAAATGTGGACCACGGGACGCAGGGTGAACGGCTTGGCCCGCTGCGGCGCGCGCCCGATTACCCGCCAGCATCCCGCCGCAGTGGTGCGCACGGACCGCTGTTGTCATCCATAGTCGAATCCTGTATATCGAAAGGGCGCAACGGGAGTCGGAGGGAAGAGAACCATGCTCAAGCGAATCTATGTGGACAACTACAAATGCTTGGTCAATTTCGAACTGCGCCTTGAATATCTCGCCTTGCTTCTCGGGCCGAACGGCTCGGGCAAGTCGTCGGTGCTGGACGTGGTCTACGCACTCCGGCAGATTCTCTCCGCCAAGACGAAGATCACCGACAAGGGCGCGTTTCCAGCTTCCACGCTGACCCGCTGGCAGACGAGGCCGGTCCAGGTGTTCGAAATGGATGTCGAGACCGAGGCCACCGGGCCGCTCACGTACCGGCTGGAGATCGAGCACGAACAAGCCGCTGGGCGTGCGCGAATAGTGCTCGAAAGGCTGGCCGCCCCGACAGGTCCGCTGTTCGAGTTCAAAGACGGCAGTGTCCAGTTATATCGCGACGACCACAGTCTCGGCCCCAGCTTTCCCGGAGACTGGTCGGAGTCATGGTTGGCGCGCTACGCGCCACACAGGGACAACCCGCGCCCGTCGAGATTCCTCGACTTCGTCCGCCAGATTGTCGTCTGCGGCACCTACCCGCCGGGGATCGGGGCCGAGACGAGAGCCGAAGACCCGGTACTCGCGCGCGACGCCGGCAATTTCGCGTCGTGGTATCGAGGCGCGGTGCAGGAGCGCCCGGACCTGCTCCCAGACTACACAGACGCGCTGGTCGAGGTGATCAGCGGCTTCAAAGGACTCCGGCTGGAGAGCGTCGGCAAGGACGCCCGTGTGCTGGTGGTCACGTTCGAGGAGAGGGGCCAACGCTACGAACTCTACGTCGACCAGATATCCGACGGACAACGAGCGGCCGTTGTTCTCTATGCCCTGCTCCACCTTGCGGCAGGCCAGGGGCACGCGCTGTTTCTGGACGAACCCGACAACTACGTGGCGTTGGCGGAGATCCAGCCTTGGCTGATGGCGTTGTCGGATGCGTGTGGAACAACCGTCCCGCAGGTGATTCTCTGCTCGCATCACCCCGAGATGATCGACTACCTCGGCTCGGAACACGGTATTCTGCTCCATCGTGCGGACTCCGGGCCCGTGATCGCCCGGCCCGTTGCGGACCTGAAAGTCGAAGATGCGCTCAAGCTCTCAGAGATGATTGCTCGAGGGTGGGAACGATGAACCGGCGGAACGTGCAACTCGTCATCCTCTGCGAGGACGGCCAGCAGGAGTGCTTTCTTCGCCGTTTTTTGAAAAA
>JACRCP010000134.1 GCA_016218965.1 Deltaproteobacteria bacterium
CCCAAAGGCATCAAGGTCACCGACGCCGAAATGCGTGCGCTCAACGTCGTGGCGAGCAAGACGCTACCCCAATGGAACTACACAGTCAGCCCGCATGCCAAGAACTCATGAAACGTAAACTTAATTATGCGGAGCCTCCTATCGGGCGTCTCCGTGTCGGGCGTCCCCGTGTCGGGCGCCCCCGCGTCGGGGGTTCCGGTGTCCGGCGATCCGGCATCCATCGGCCCGCTGTCCGGGATTGCCCCGTCGTAGTCGACGACGCACTCGCCCCAGGTTCCGCTGGAACAGACCTGAACACCCGTGCCCCCGTCGGCCGGGCAGAGCCGGATCAGGTCTTCATCGATCGGGCCGTCACAGTTATTGTCAAGGCCGTCGCAGGTTTCGACCGACGGCCAGTTTTCTTGCAGGCAGACAACATTGCCGTTTGAGCAACTCCATTCGCTTTGGGCGCAGACGCCCAGAAGCCCCGGGACGGAGCACGGGCCGCCGATGGCGGAAATTATCGAGGCGATCTCTTCGAAGGCGTCCGAAAGCTCAACACTGGTGTCGGCGGCGTAGTAGTGCGGCGGCACCGGCCTTGCGGTCCCGCCCTCGGCGGCCATCTCGGCGAGCAATGCCGAATCGACGCCCGAGCCGAACCCCACGACGAAGGTCTTGATGTTGTTCGCCCGGAGGTTCTTGACCGCCTGCACCGGGGCGCGCTGATCGGCGTCGCAGGTCTCCTGGCCGTCGGTGAACAGGAGGACGTAGTTGGAACGGGTCGCATCCCGGATCCCCTGGTAGGCGTTGGCGGTGTCGAGAGCGCCTTTGATGGGAGTATTGCTCCACGGGGATTCGGCATTCATCTTGTTCTGGATTGCCGCCGCGTTGTTGTCGGCGATCCCGACGTGGATCTTCCCCGCCGTGCAGTTGCCGCTCTGATCCGGATCGGCGAACAACTCCAGCCCGAACCGGATGCTGTTTAGCGCGTACTTGTCCGCGATGGACTTCACCGCCCCCTTGACGACGTCCCATTTTGTCGGGCCGCTCCAACCGCTGACGTAGTCGTCCATGCTCCCCGACAGGTCGACCACCAGGAGCATGTTGGGCGCCGTCTCGTTGCACTCCTGCGCCCGCGAAACGCCCGGCGGGAGGAGCGCCGCCACGACGGCGATTGCCACAGCCAGCGACTTTTTGCATTGCCACATGTTCTCCTCCTTGGTCATTTGATCTCGCACGCCGGGTTGCAGGCTTCGTCGGTCTTCGACGGATCGGAGGGCTCGCACTTCTCGAAGTAGTCGGGGTCGGTTGTCGGGACTTTCTTTAAGCACGTGAGGCGCGAGAAGGCGTCGACTTGTTCGCCCAGAATGTCGATCTCGGCCCCGCGGGCGGACGACACAAGCTCGGCAAGCGTTGAGCCGCGCGTGCTGAAGGCGTGAACGGTCATACGGGCATCGGTCGCGCGGTCGGCGCGGCCGGCGGGCGGGGTCGGGAGGACGATCGTCGAGTTGTTCGTGTCGGTGTAGACTTGCCACGCGTCGCCGGCGTTCGCGAGCGTGAACCTGTAGGCAACGGCGCCTGCAATCGCGACGGGAGGAGCGGCAATCGTGCGTGAGGCCGTGTCGAACGACGCGCCTTCGGGCAGCGCCAGGAATTCCGGGACCTGCACCTCGCGCGGCACGACCGGGCCGAGGCGGACTATCCGCCCCGAGAGCGGCTGTGCGGCTCCGCCGATGACGGCGTTGAACGGGATGCCGATGGGCGAGTGGTCAACTGTTTCGGAGGCCCGGTTGAAATCGGACGCGAGTACGACGAGCCGGTACGGATTCGCTTCGAGTCCGTCGTGGTTCGGCGACATGCGCAGGGCGACTTGGCCGTCCGTGACGTCTTCAGGGTTTTCCTCGTACGGGTTGTTGACGACGCAGTCGTCTTCGACGTCCGGGGCATCTGGATTGTCAATTCCCACGTTCTTGCCGAGTGTGACGGCACCCATCCCGGCCAGAACTGTCTGTCCCTCGACATACAGACCTCCAAGACATTTCCCCGCGAGTCTCGGGAGTGTCGGCAGACTCGCCACGGTTTTTAGCGCGAGGCGGTTTGCGGGTTTGAGGTCAAGCTCGGGGAAACCCGGGTAGTCTGCCGTCGTGGGCGACGCGACCAGAGGTTCACCGTTGTCCGCGTTCGGCGTAGCGGTTTTCGGCATAGGAACGACCTCGAAAACCGATTGGACGGCGTGTCCCAGGTTTTGCAGATACCGGACCATCGCCATGCCGACAATGCCGGCAGAGACGTCCTCAAATGACATGCGGATCGGGTCGGGGTGCGTGTGGAGCATCGACCAGAGTTTCGAGACGTCGCGTGACGGCAGACCGCCGGCGATTGCCCAGGCGGCCCGAAACCCCTTGCGGCCAAGCGCACGGTACGACGGAAGCAGATTCTCGGCGCCCATTTGTTCCGGGTTGGCCATGAACCCCCCGGCGGTCGGGAGCCACTCGTCCATGTCGGTGAACGCGCCTTCGCTCGTTCTGAGTTGGATATGGGTGAGGATGAGTTCGTCACAGCGCATGTCGGGGCCGGCGTCATAGAACAACCAACTACCGGCGACCGTCAGCGGCACGTCCCACGCGTGTGCAGTCGAGCTGGTGCAGGCGCGGCCGAACTGGTAGCCGCGGGGCTCCGAACTGAAGTCGAATTTCCCGCGATACCCGCCGGCGACCGTTTCGTCGGGATTGGGCCGGAGGTACACGACGTAGTCGTCAAGGCCGAGGCCAACGAGCGAAACCCACGTGTACGCGTCGTGGAAGACGTGAACGTCGGCGGGAGGCGAGGTGATGATGGCCATGCCGGATGCGTCGGTCTTGGTCGCGACGTTCGAACCGATGACAACGTCCCCGCCCTCGACAGGAGCGCCGGTCTCGGCATCGTGGACGACGACGCGGACAACTCCGGCTCCGACAGGGAGGTGGTTTGCCACGACGACACTTCCGCACTCGATCGCGCCGGCCCTGGCGGAGATTGTCGCCTTGCCTTCGGCGGGGCCGCCGGTCACTTCGCCACTATGTTGATCCACCATCGCGACAGCGGGGTCGGTGCTCGACCACGTGAACGCCGTCCACGGGACCATCTGCGCGCCCTTCCTGGCGTCCCCTTTCCAGGCGATTGCGTGAAGTCTTTTCGTCCTGCCCTCGAAGATCACCCCGCCCGGCGTCGTGATGGCACAGGCCTCGGGCGGGCCGTAGCCGCAATCTGTCTTGCACACGCCCGAACAGCAGTGCTCGCCGGGGCATTGCGAATCGGCCGAACAAGGGATGGGGAAGCATTCGCCGCTCAACATGCAGGTTTCGCCCGCGGGACATTCGGTGTCTTTTTCGCAGATGGGTCTGCAGATGCCCCTGCTCGTGCACATGAGGACGGATTCTGTATTGATCGGCGGGCAGCAGTCGAAGTCGCTGGTGCACAGGTTGCCCAATTCGGAACACTCGGCACAAGTACCCTCGGTGCCGCACCACACGCCCTTCTGGGGTTCGACAGGCGGGCAGCACTCTGTGTCGTCGGCGCACTCCGCGTCGAGAGGCAGGCAGACGAGCGGTTCGGTGCAGACGTCATCGTCCGAGCATACGAGGCCGTCCGCACACGGGAACACCGTGCAGTCGCAACCGACGAAGTCGCACAAGCCTCCCGCGTCCGCCGAGGTTCCGGCGTCTGGCGGCAGGCCCGAGTCGCTTGACGCATCTCGATCCTCGGCGGCGTCGCCGCCCGCCTCCCGGACGGACACGTCGCAGGCGCACAGGCACACGACGCCCAGGCAAAAGGCGAACATGCCGGCTGTCGTTCTCGTCATTCCGGCCCCTCCATCGTTATTGTGCTCCGAACTCCCAGGTCTCGTCCAGGTTCCATCTGCCGTCGGGACTGCCGCCGAACAAGACCAATCGGTCGCGCCAACTGTCGTAGGCCATGGCGAAGCCGTACCACGCCGACGGGCGGTTGGAGGGAACCAGTCTTCTCCAAGATCGGCCGTCCCACTCCCAAGTTTCCATCGAGTCATTGTCGGTGCGACCGAGATAGCTGCCGTGCAGGAGCACGCGGGCGCGCGCCGAGTCGTAGGCCATCGCGAAGAAGAAGTCACCCTCGGGCTCTCCGTCGTCGGCAGCTTTCGTCCACGTTTCTCCGTCCCACTCCCACGTGTCGCGGAACGTCTCGGAGCCTTCGCCGCCGAACATAACGGCCCGTCCGCGTTTCTTGTCGTACACCATGGCGTGACCGGTCCTTCCCTCCGGGTTTTGAGGCGTCCGCCTGACGACCCAGTCTTCGCCGTCGAATTCCCACGTGTGTGCATCATTGACGCCGCCTGAGATGCCGGAACCGCCGAACAGTACGGCCCGGCCTCTTGCACTGTCGAACGCCATCGCGGCGTTCCTTCTCTCGCCCGGGCTGTGCGCCGTCGCCAGGCGCCACCATGCGTTTCCGTCCCAAGTCCAAGTTTCCCCGCAAGATCCCCCTTCGGCATGACACCCGCTGTTGTAGAGCAACATGTGTCCGCGAACGTCGTCGTAGACCATCGCCCGCCACTCAGCCTCCGGCGGCCGGTCGACCGGATTCCGCAGCCGCCAAACGTGTCCATCCCACTCCCATGTCTCTCCGCGTTCCGAGTCTCCGTTTGCCGGTCGATGGCCCGATCCGCCGAGGAGCACGATCACTCCACGACGGTTGTCGAAGCCCATGTGCGCCCCACTGCGCGCCGTCGGTGCGACAAACAGTTGCGAAGGCTGCCACCCGTTGTCTTCCCATTCGAGGGTGTCGTTGAGACGTTGTCTGCTCATCCCGAACAAGACGAGGCGGCGTGTTGATTCGTCGAATGACATGCCGTAGCCGAATCCGGCGAACTCTCCACCCGGCAACTCGATCCAATTGAACGAATTGCCATCCAGTTCCCATCCTCCCGGTGCAGGGATCCATGGGCCAAACCAAAACGTGACCAAGGAGGGAGCCCCTGGGTAGATGAACAGTTTTCGGCGATTGGCGTCGTAGGTCACCAACAACCTCTCGAACTCGGGAGGATTCTCCGGGGTGGTCTCCGTCCACGCTTCCCCGTCCCATTCCCACAAGTCATTGAAATACCGGGATGGAACTGGATACGGACCGAATACCTCATCGTACCCCCCAAACAAGACAACCTTTTTCCTGACGGGATCATACGCGACGGACTCCGAAAGCCGGCACGGAGGACTCGTCACGGGCCGCATGATGTGCCATTCGCGCCCGTCCCATTCCCACGTGTCCGAGAGGCAAGTCTTGCTCAGTGGGTTGTCCGAATGAACGTCGCCGCCGTAGAGGACCACGCGGCCCCGATTCTCGTCGTACGCCATCGCAAGGACGAACCTCGCCGGCGGGCGGAAAGACGGTGATTCGAGATGCCAATCCTCTCCGTCCCAGGTCCAGGTTTCATCGACCACAAAAACGTTCGAGTTTTCGGGGTAACCCCCGCCGAAGAGTACGGTATTCCCTCTGTCTCGGTCATATGCCACCGCATAACCGGTGAGTCCATCTCGAGGCTGGTGTCTTGGGTTCATCTTTTTCCAGCCGGCTTTGCTCCTTTCCCACGTCTCGTTCATCTCAATCCAACCTTCATTTCGATTGATGAACAGAACGGTTCGCTCCTGCCGCGAGTCGTAAACCATCGCCGCATAATCGGGCACGGGCGGGTTGTCACTGCCCGCTGGCACTTTCATCCAGTCGCACGGCTGCGTGCAAACCCCGCCGCAGCCGTCAGGCAGCCCGTCGCATTTGTGCGTGCAGTCCGGCCTGCACACTGACCCGGAGTCATCCGTGGCGTGCCCGCCGCGCTCGTGCCTGCACACGCGCCCGAGGCAAAGAAGTCCTTCCGCACAGTCGCCGGCCTTTTCGCACGCGCCGCCTTCAAACGCCGGGCTTGGGGCGCAGGAGAAGATGGAGAGGGCGAATGCGAGGAGCAGAGTGGGGCGAGATGGGATTGCCGCTCTCCAGATCCGAACCGCGACGGTGACGGAGCGGTGCGCTTCATGCCGCTTGCTCACGCGTGCGGTTCGGGATGTCTGCCGCGCCGTCATTTGAGAAGCTCGCACGATGGTTCGCAGGCCGGGTGCGTGAAGCTACCCAGGCACTTGTCTTCGTACCACCTGTCCGACGGGAGGAACCGCTTGAAGCACGGTTGCGACGAAACGCGTTCGACAATGGGCAACATGTCGTCGGGGTGAACGGCCGAGCGCGTCGAGAACAGGTCATCAATCGTCAAGCCGTCGCGCAGGCTCGCGGCGTGGACAGTCATCCCGGAATCCGCCGTCGTGTCAGGCAAACCGGCCGGCACCGAGGGAAGCGGGATCGGCTCGGCGCTCCCTGGCGGTGCGTAGATGTGCCAACTTCGGTCATACGAAAGCCCGATCGCGAAGCGGAGCAGCGACGCCCCCTCAACCCGTTCGGGCCGGATCTCCCGGGCGGTTCTGCCGAACAACGTGCCCTCGGCGAATTCCAGAAACGGGGCCTGTGAGAGATCCACGAAAGGCTCGATGGTGTCGGTCATCCGCATCGTCGCCGACACCGGGGAGGGCGGGTCATCTATTGTCGCGCCGGTATTCGCCCCGGTCGGCTCCAGCGCCATGAATACGGTCATAAAGCCATGTCCCTCAAGCCCGCGGTACGGCGGCGCCGCCTTGAAACGGATGTGGCCGGATTCGAGATCCCCAAGAATCGTGTTCCTCTCATCGACGACGCCATCCAAGGGGTCTGACCAGTCCCTGTTTCCCGCGAACGCCAGTGGGACCAGACCCATTTGCGGCAGGTACACGCCTTCGAACGCAAGGACCTCCCTCATGAACTTCTTTCCGCTTTTCGGCTGGAGCGGCAGCAGGACGTCGGTATCAATCATGAACGGCATCCGGAACTTCAAATCGAGCTCCGGGAAATGTTCGTAATCGGGGATGAACGGCTTTTTGGAGATGGGTTTCTTGTACACGGAGTCGTCCGTGGGGGTTGGGACGAGCGGCATGGTTTCCGTGGCGAAGAACGGCGCGAAGGCGTGCCGCGGGACTTTGACGTAGCTCGAGATGTCCTGCGCCATGATGTCGGTGAGTGTCGTTCCGTTGATGTCCAAACCAAACGCCCACGCGCTCCGATAGCCCCTGGCGCATTTCGCGAAACTGTTTTTGACAGCGTTCCCTTCGCCGCCATCCCATATGTTGATCCCGACGCCGACGCCCACCACGCTCCACTCGTCGGAGCCGTATGGGTAGTATTCGTTGGGTTCCCATTTGATGTGTGTGAGAAGCGGCTCTCCCCAGAATGCCGAAACTCCCAGATCGAGGGCGTCGACAACGCTGCAACCGGCCAGCCCCTCCCGCATCAACTGCCGGAACCGCGAAAAATCGAAGTGCGCCCTGTACCCGCCGGCCTTTTTTTCGACGGGCGTCAGGTGCACAAGGTAGTCGTCGAGGGCCGCGCCCAGAATCGAGACGTACGAATAGTCGGTGTGGAATACGTGGACCCCGCCGGGCAAGGGATCTGATTCGGCGGTCCCATCGGCGCCGGTGGCAACCGGCGCGCCGGAACCGACGACCACCGATGCGCCGCGCACGGGGCGGCCGGTGTCTCGGTCGATCACGACGACCCTAAGCTTGCCGGGAGTCTTCGGCGGAAGGTTCGTCAGAATCACCG
>JACRCP010000135.1 GCA_016218965.1 Deltaproteobacteria bacterium
CACGCCGCTCCCGAAGCGACTTGAGTCGATGACCACCTTGCCGTCCAACTTGATCTCGCCTTTGGTTGCCCGCTGCCAGACCCACGTCGAGCCGTTCTTCACGCTGATGCAGACCTGACCCGCCGCCGGGGTCGTGAAGAAGCGGCGGTTGTTCGGGAACAGGAAACGCTGCCAGTACTTCTCGGGACCAAAGACCACCTGCGCCCCGGACAGGGAATCGCACGGGTCCTTCGACGCCACCGGCGTGGAGGAGCGCACGAAAAGCCCCATCGCTTTCGTCCCAATGAGTTGCGTGACGTTTCCGAGGTTCGCAAGTACTTTCGAAAGGTCCCGATCCCGGAGCGAAATTCTGGCATCGAGCCACACCCTGGTGAACAGGTTCGTCGCCTCGGCGCGCTCCTTACGCAGGGAGTCAAGTTCCGCAAGTATGCCGTCTCGCTCCTGCTCAAGTTCTTTCTGGAGGTCCGTGTCGGTCTGAAAGACCTGAACCGAATAGATGTTGGGGTCGGAACTCTTGAGTGCCGCGGTGATCGAGTTGAAGTTCGCCGCATCGACCTTGGTCACGCCTATCGGCATGAAACCGTCGGGGAACGTCGCCGTCAACTGAAGCTCGCCGCTGGAGATCGGCTCCTGCGTGAAGGCGCGCAGGACCTGGACTGTCACCAGCGCGATTTCGCCCTCGGCGTACTCGGCCTTTTCCGAGGTCAAGGTCACGTCGGCCGTGTCGAACCGCGGCAGGCGTGCGGCGGACGCCGGAGCGGAGAGTACCAGAAGAAACGCGACGACCAACAACCCCGCGATCCTGAAATTCCTCATGGCCCCTCTCCTTTCAGAAACCGCACTTTTCCTGACTGTAGCCGGTGTAAATGTACGGGTCCTCGCACGTCGAAGGTTCCGGGTCGTAACAGGAGTTGATCGCAAGGGCATCGCTCAAACACTGGTACGCGTGGTCGCGGTCGAACGTCACGCCGGGGCAGCACATCACCACGCGGTTCCACTGTTTGCAGGGCTCAAGGTTCATCTGGCGGCAGGATTCGATCGTCATCCCACCGTCCGTGAACTCTCCGGGTGAGCATTGCTTCCACAGATCGCACACCGGGACAGCCAGATCGACGCAGAACTGATCGGCCTGTGTGTAATCGATCTTGGTACAGTCGATCGACGCGTCGCCGGTCCCGCCGTCCAAAAACCCTCCGTCAGACGCGCCCGTGTCCGCGGGGCCACCATCAGAAGAACCGCCATCGGGGGATGGCGCAGCCGGCGCCGCCGTCGGTCGCCTGGCAGGCGGCATCGTACGACGCGCACGGGTCGAAGTTCTTCCATTGGTTGTTGATGCATATCTCGACGGCGAGATCGTCCGGCGAGCAGCGCTTGGTGCCCGTGGCGCAGACGAAGCCAGCGTCTCCTCCGGCGTCCGACGCATCCGCGAGCGCCGCGTCTTCGCCTTCGCTCGCGCCTTCGTCGCCACCGGCATCTTCAACATCCGGAAGCGCCCCGTCCTCGGCCGTATCCGGTCCGGCGTCGCCACCTCCGTCCTTGCCAACGTCTTCCTCGACGCCCGAGTCGTTTGAGCCGGCGTCCTTTCCTGTATCGCCGGCGTCCGAATGGACACCACGGCCGTCGAAAGCCGTGCAGACCGAGTCCTCGCAAGTCTCCCCCGCAGCGCAATCCTTGTCGGTCTTGCACTGTTCGATGCACCGTCCCGTCGGACTGCACACCTGCGTGCCCGGGCAGTCGCTGTTGCGTTCACAGTCGGAAGCGGGGTCAGACGAGGAATCGGATTGAGTATCGTCGCAAGCAAACGGGCAGGCAACGAGCAGGAGAAAAGCAACAAGCCTCAGGAGCGGCGGGTTACCGCCCGTCAAGGGATCCAGAACGTGTCTCCGGCGAAAAACCACGCCCCACCTCGGCAGTTGCTCGGCCACACACGCGGACCCTCAAACTACGAACGCATGATAACAAAAACCGACGGGAAGAACACCAACTTCTTTCAACACCGACTTTTTTGACCGAAAACTCGCGCCCGGTCCGTTCCCGTGCGATACTTGCGGCATGAAGAATCGCACAAGGATCGGGCTCTCGGCAATCGTGACGCTCGCGGCGGCGCTTGCGTCGATAGCCACGAGCCCCGACGACGAGCAGACCGCCGCCAGGCTCTCGGCCTCGGCTTCCGGCCCCGCCCGGGCCCTCAACTACTCCGAAACGACCTCCACGGCGCATTTCACGATCCGGACTTCGGGACCGGAAGGGAAGAAGATCGAAACCTGGGAGGGAGGAACGATCAACGTCTACGTGACCGCGACGCTTCAGGACCTTCCGCTCGGGAACCTCGGACACGTCGCGGTGACGTACAGGCGCGACCTTGCATCGACGGACGGAAACCCGTCCGAGGTGACGGCGGAAACCGATCTGATACGCGGCCAGCCCGCGACAATGACGATCTCGGACAGCCTGGATTTCGGCCCGTGCGACATCAACGCATGCTCCCGCGGCTATTCGATGACGTTCGTCGGCGCCGGCCAGGTCTACGTGGAATGGTACGTTGAAGCGAGCGCAACGCCGACCGGCGACCCCATTGAAGGCGCCGCGATGGAGATAGTTTTCGAATGACGCCTGGGGGCGGCCGGCCGATCCCCGGCGAGCTTCTCGTGCGCCCGGTGCCCATCTGCGGGATGGCGCTTTTGCTTCTAAACGACCACTTTCTCAAACACGCGTGCCCGGGCGTCGTGACCGGAAAGCTCTCAGACCTTGCGGGGCTTCTCTTCTTCCCGTTGCTCCTTCAGGCTCTCTTTGAGTTCGCGCGGGCGGCGGCGGGGAAGTTCGACGGACACTCCAGACGGGAGTTGATCGCGGTCGTACTTCTCACGGCGGCGGTTTTCGCCACGGTCAAGACATGGACGCCGGCGAATGAGCTTTACCGTGTCGCGTGGGGCGCGATGCAGTGGCCGTTTCGCGCGGCGGCCGCGGCGATTCGAGGTGAAGCGGTCTCGGGCATTCGTACCGTCGTGCTCGTGCGCGACCCGACCGACCTCGCCGCCCTCCCCGCCCTGCTGGCGACGTACTGGTCAGGCCTGCGCGCTATCCGACCGGCTCGAAATGGGTGATGTCGAGGATCGAACCGATCCGTAGAGGTGTACCATGGCCAAGAGACTGTTCAGCCCGGCGCAAGTCGAGAAGATCACTGGCGCGACCCACCATCGAGAGGTCCCAATTCCTTTCTATTTCGCTCCGCCGTTCCTTGATGAACTCCGGAACTGGGTCGTCGACAATTTGGCGTCGAGCGGCGGCCGGCCGACTCTCAAAGGCCTTGAGGTCGTCCGGAAGGTACGGTTTTCGGAGCGAAGCTGGGAAGAACTCCAGCGTATCGCCCGAACCTGGAGCCGAAGCGGGACGCAAGTGAGCCCCTCCCAAGTAGCCACGTCGATCCTTGATCTCGCAATTCAGGCGTTCAAGGAAAAGCACGAGCGAAGAAAGGCGAAGGATTGTGCGTGAGAGTTAGGGTTCGCGCAAAAATAAGTTCGCATTTATGGGCGTCGAGGCGCCCGGCCGGCGAGGCGTGCGGAGCGCCGCGTACCAGAGGTACGTAAGCGACGCGCAACGAAGCCGGACGGGATGCATCGGCGGTCAGAAATGTGAAG
>JACRCP010000137.1 GCA_016218965.1 Deltaproteobacteria bacterium
CCGGCTGTGAGCAGCCTTGGCCGGACGGGCTTGATTACCCGCAAGGTTCCACTAAAGGTTTCAGCCTCGTATCATTTCTTCTACATGGCTTCCTCCTTTTCCAAGCTTCTCCTGGCGCAGTGGCATTCGGAGTACGCTCGTAGCCGACACCCACAGCCCCGCACGTACTCCAAATTCCAGTCCGTGTTGACTTTTCCTCCGGTTCCCCCGACAGTAGTCACGTGGAAGCACCGCTGTCAGAACCGCCCGCGATTCCAGGCCCGCCGCCCCGGGTCTACTCCACCGGCGTCTTCGACGCGGTTTCCAGGGGATGGCGGCTTGTGGCGGCCAACATCTCGACGCTTTGGGTCATCGGACTGCTCGCGTACCTTTTGCAGGCCTTCCTGGGCGTGATGGGGGCGGCCCCGTACATGGGCGCCCTGGCCGGGTTGGCAATCGCCATCTTTGCACAGCCCCCGCTCACCGCGGGATTGGTGTACGCAATCCGGCTTCGGGCCGACGGCAGGAACGTGAGGCTCGAGGACCTGTTCGAGGGTTTCAAGCAGCGCTACTGGCAGGCGGTCGTCACGGCGTTCCCGCCGTTGTTCGTCGGGCTCACGGGCGCGGCGCTAATCGTTGCCGCGGTCCTGGCCGTCCTGATCCCCATGGGGATCTGGGCGGGCGTCAACAACTGGGACACCGACAAGATCATCCTGGCGATTGTGTTGGGTTGCGCCGCGGCGGTGCCTGTCGCGCTCGTCCTCATGTGCGTGATGCTGTTCTTCGTTTTCACGCCGGTCGCGGTCTGGGACCATCCCGAGTCCGGCTGGGCGGCGGTGAAGACCTCGGCCCGAATCGTCAGGGCACACTTCTGGTCCGTAGCGGGCCTGTCGCTCATCTTCGCGGCCATCTACACCGCGGCCGCGATCGCCGGATTGCTTGCCTGCTGCGTCGGCGTGTTCTTCACGATCCCGTTCGCCCTCGTCTGGCACAATGCGACGCTCGTCCACATCTACCGCACATGGACGGTTGAGCGTCCGCCCGAAGACGCGCCGTGATCCGCGCCTGCATCCGACGCGGTTGATCGCATCGGATCCGGCAGGCGCTTCACTTGGGGGCGCGGTTGTGTTACTCGAAAGGTGAGTCGGATCGCTTCGCGAGGAGGGCGGGTGGCCGCCGGCATCAAGATGAACAAGGTTCTCGAATCGCTCGACGCCGTACTTGCGGAGTACCCCTGGCAGGCGAAATACGTCGTGTTTCCATCGCCCCGGCAGGCGGACACCGCGCTTCGAGCGCTTGCGAGGATGACGCGCGGGTGGGTGAACGCCCACGGCACCAGTGTTTCGCGTCTGGCTTTGATGCTCGCCGAGCCGGCGCTCTCGTCGAAGGGCTGCACGGCGCTCTCGCCGGTGATGTTCGAGGACCTCGTCGAGCGCGCGTGGACTTCGATAGACGATCGAAAGGAGAAGGGCGTAGCGCTTTCGCTCGGTCCGCGCACGCCGGGGGCGGTGTCGGCGCTCGCCCGCACCATCACCGACCTCCGGATTGGCGGCGTGACACCAGGAGATCTGGGAAAAGGCGCGCTCCGCGACGTCTACGACGAGTACATGCGGCTCCTCGCCGAGTCCAGGGCGGCGGACCGGGCGCTTGTCTTCGAGACCGCGCTCAAGGGATCGCTCACGCGCGGGACGAAACTCGTGCTCGCAGGCGGGCTCTACGACACGCTGACGGGCCTCGAGCGGGGACTTGTTGACCATCTCCTGAAACACGGGTCCGAGCGGCTGGACCTCGACCGCGAGAAGATCTCTTTGGCCGGCGAAGAGCCGGGTCCGCCCGCCCCGAGGCTTGCGTGGATAGGGGCGGCGCACATCGCCGACGCCGCCAAACGGGCGGGTCCGGAGGTCGAGGTCTTCGAGGCGGCCAGCCCGTTTTGCGAAGTGCGCGAGATCTTCCGAAGGCTGCTCAAGCCGGAAAGGTCCCGCACACCGTTCGAGGACGTCGAGGTGGCCCTCATGGACGAGGAGACGTACGTCCCGCTCGTGTACGAAGTCGGGGGGCAGTTCGCCAAAGACCCCCTCGACCTCGTCTCGTTCGAGCACGGGATCCACGCCCGGCACACCAGGCCGGCGAGGTGCCTTCGGAAGTTCGTCGAGTGGGTCGGCTCGGACTTCGATGCGGCGGTCCTGCACTCCCTGCTCTCGTCCGGCGACCTTCCCGTCGAAGCGATCGCGGGCGATGGCGGACCGTTTGCCTACAGGCTGGCGCGCGTGCTGCGAAATATCGGCGCCTTCCGGGGACTTTCGCAGGGCCGCGAGCGCATCGCCCGCGAGGTCGAGGCGGCCGCGCAAGAGGCGGCCGGCACGGCGGGCGCCGGCGCCGAGGGCGATCCCCCGCGCGCCGGAGCGCGGTCGAGGTCCGACAACGCTCAGGCGCTTGCGACGCTTTTTGCCCGCTTAACCTCCGGCCTCGACTCTGTCTCCGCCGCCACTTTGGGCAGGGCGTGCCTTCAAGTCCTCTCGCTCTTTAGGCCGGTCTCGAATCTCGAAGGCGCCGCCGTGCGTGCGCTCCGCTCCGAGATCGAGGCCCTCTGCGAGATCGAAACGAAGACGGAAGCGGCGGCGCTCGTGGCGCGTTTCGCGGACGCCATGGATTCCGTGCGCGTGAGCCAGTCGCACCCGTCGCCGGGACGGATTCACGTGACGAACCTTGCCTCGGCGGGCCTGGACGCCCGGCCGCTCACCTTCGTTCCCGGCATGGACGACGGGCGCTACCCGGGGACGTTTCTTCAGGACCCGTTCATGCGCGATCATCTCCGCAAGCGGCTGAATCTTCGCACCCGCAGATCGGCATTCGACGAGCGGGGCATCGAAGCGCGGGCCGCGCTTGCGCGCCTGCGCGGGTGCGTCGTCGTCTCGTGGCCGGGGGGCGATCCGGCTGCGGGGGCCGAGTGTTTTCCGTCGCGTGTTGCGCTCGACTGCTATCGGCTGGGCGGCGGCGCGCCCGATGCTTCGTATTCCGACATCGGGACTGCCCGTGGAGGCGCATGGCCCTCATATCTGCCCGAATCTGCCGCGCTCTCGCCGGCCGACGAGGTCGTGCTGGGCGTCTTTGCGGAGAGCCGAAAGAGGATCAGGCTCGCCCGCGGGGAACCACGAATAGCGCGGGGGCTGGATGCGCTGGCCGCCCGCGCCGGCGCGGGTTTCACGGAATTCGACGGCGACATCGGCCCGTACCGCGACCCGTGCGCCGACCCGGACTACGTGCTCTCCGCCTCGCGCATCCAGACGCTCGCGCGCTGCCCCATGAGGTATCTTTTCGGAAACGTCCTCGGGATACGGCCCGAAGGAGACCTTGAATTCAGCCCGCTTGAATGGCTGGACCAACTGGGCCACGGCGAGCTTCTGCACATGGCGTTCCAGCGCTACGGCGCCGAAGTCATCGCGGGTAAAACATCCGACGCGAAGAAAACAGGAAGACGCGTGGCGCGCGAGTACGCGGAACGACATCCCCCGCCGAGCCAGATGGCGTTCGAAATCGAGATGGCGCGCGTGGACGAGGCGATGGACGTGTTTGCGCGTACGTGGGCACGTCTCTCGAAAGAATGGAAACCCGTCGAGCTCGAGATGGAGTTCGGCATGAGTACAAGGGGGGCGAGGTTCCCGGTCCCGGTCAAGGTGCCGGCCGGCGGGGGCCGCTTCCTCATGTTAAGAGGCAGGATCGATCGGGTGGACGTCCGGAGGGAAGGCCGGGGGGCCGCGGTCTGGGACTACAAGACCGGGGCATTCCGCGATCCCGGCAAAAACTTCGGCGCGGGGAGCCTCCTTCAGCCTTTCCTTTACGCCTGCGCGGTCGAGGCGCTCCTTGGGCAGGGCGTGTCGGCAGGCGGGTTCCTCTACACCGGCCGGGACGGACAGCCGGTGGAGGCCGAGGTTGACCTCGGTCCCGAGGGACGCAAGGTTGCCGAGGAGATCCTGTCGTGCGTCTGCGCCACGACCGCCGCGGGGCACTTTCCGCCGACGGGGGGGGACTGCACCTACTGCGACTACAAGGCGGCCTGCGTGCCCGGCCGTTCGGCCGCAATCGAGAAGGTCCGCGGGAGCGCATTTTCGGGGATGGGGGCGATGATCTTCGGGAAGAAATTCGATGAGACTTGACGAGATACTTTTCCCGCGCGAGCCTGGCGCCATGGCGCCGCCCGACCAGGCGGTCCGCCGCCGCTTGATCGAGGATCTCGACACGTCGTTTTTCGTGGAGGCCGGCGCCGGGAGCGGCAAGACCGCGTGCATGTCGGCCCGGCTCGTTTCGCTTGCCGTTACGGGGCGCGCGACGTGCGGCGACATCGCGGCCGTGACGTTTTCGAGAAAGGCCGCGGCCGAGATGCGCCAGCGGTTCCAGACGTACCTCGAGCTCGCAGCAAGAAACTCAAAGGCGCCGGAGGCGTGGCGGTCGGCGGCGCTTCGGGCCCTTTCGGAGATCGACCGCGCGTTCGTCGGGACCATCCACGCCTTTTGCGCGCGCCTTTTGCGCGAGCGCCCCGTCGAGTCGGGCCTGCCCCCCGATTTTGTCGAGATCGAGGAGGAAGCGGAGGAAGCCGCGAGAAGCAGGGCGTGGGAGGAGTTCTGCCTGCGGTTCCCCGTCGACCACCCGGGCCTGGCTCTCTCTCTTTCGGATATCGAACTCGGGATCGGCGATGTCAGGCTCACGTACGACAACGTCTGCGCCTTCCCCGAGGTGTCCTTTCCGGACTGCGAGGCCGGTCCTTTCGACGCGGGCGCCGTGGCCGCAAAGGCCGTCGCGCTCGTCAACGCGGTCGTCGCGGCGAGTGCCGATCGGGTTTTTCTCGTCAACGCGGCATGCGAGGTCCTCGACCGGGAGATGCGCTGGCTCCTTGATGCCGGCGGGCGGCTCAAAAAAAGACATGCGGTGCTAGGCCGCCTGCTTGAAGCGATCGCCAAAAAGACCGCGCCCGAAAAGTTCCACCCTGTAAACAAGAACAAGGAAAAATCGGCGGGCGAGCGCGGGCGCAGGGTCAACGAGGCTTTTGGCGCATTGGCGGAGTTCGTCGCACCAAGCTCAGCCGGCGGGAAGTTCGTCGCGGCGTTCAACGCCGCGCGGTACCTTGCCGCCATCCGCGTCGCCCGCCTCGCGGCCGACCACTACAGGAAGCGCCGCGCGGAATCCGGCACGGTCAACTTCGCCGACCTGCTCCTGTTGGCCCGGAACCTGTTGCGTGACAACGACGAGGTGAGGGGGGATCTCTCGGAGCGCTTCAAATACGTGCTGGTTGACGAGTTCCAAGACACTGATCCCCTTCAGGCCGAGGTGCTGGCGTACCTGTGCGCGGACGATCCCAAGGCCCCGCGGGGGATCAAACCCGGGAGGCGCGAAAGCGGTGCGGAATGGAAAAGGCGCGTCATACGGACCGGCGCCCTGATGGTCGTGGGAGATCCGAAGCAGTCCATCTACCGATTCAGGCGGGCGGACATCGAGGTGTTCAACGCGGTGCGTGCGATGTTTGAGCGTTCGCCCGGGTGCGGGGTCGTGTCGCTCGGGGCGAGTTTCCGCGCGCAGCCCGCCGTCGCCGCGTTCGTCAATTCGCTCTCAGGGCGCCTGTTTGAGCCGGGGGGCACCAGGTTCCAGGCCCAGTACGAGGAGATGCGGCCGGTCAGGATCGGCCGGATTGATCCCGCGGTGATGACGTGCACGTACACCGGGCGATGTGGCTCGGGCGACGTCGCCGAGGCCCACGCGCAGATCAACCGAAGGGTCGTCCGGTTCCTCCGGGCCTGCCGCGCCGGCAAGCTTGACCTTTCCGCCGTCGCGTGGAAAGACTTCCTGGTCCTCACGATGCGAAAGGACGCTCTTGGCCCGCTTGCCTCGGAGATGAACGCGGCGGGGATCCCGGTCGAGGTGACGGGGGCGGGGGATCTGGCGGATTCGATCGCGGCGTCCGCGCTCCTTTCGGCGCTTGCCGTAGTCTCGGACCCCGACGACGAGGTCGCGCTCGTGGGCCTTCTTCGCGGCCCGCTGTTTGGCATCTCGGATCGCGAGCTGTACGCCTTCGGGAAGGCGCACGGCAAGCGATCATGCAGGTTCTCGTTTTTCGCGCCAATGCCCGAAGGCCTCGATTCGGGCCTTGCTCTGCGGCTCGGCGGTTTCTTCGGCGTCCTTCGGGAGCTTCGCACGGCGGCCAGGGGCCTTCCGCCGGCGGCGGCGTTGGGGAGGATCGTCGACCGCCTCGAGATCCGCCGGCTTGCGCTCGCGTCGGAAACGCCCATGCAGGACCTGGGCGGTCTCGAAAAGATCCTGGAGCTTGCGCGCGGACTTGCCTCAAAAGGATCGGCCTCGCTCGAGGACATCGCGACCGGCCTTGCGGCAGCGGCGGCGGGAGACGCCGATTCGATCTCGCTTTGCCCGGGACGGCGCGACGCCGCGCGCCTTATGAACCTCCACAAGGCCAAGGGGCTCGAAGGGCGGGTGGTCGTGCTGGCGGGGGCGCTCGCGAAACCGAAGGGCGGCATCCGGCCGGTAATAGTCGAGCGCGACGCCGAAAGGGGCTGGGTGCTTGTCGAGCGGGCAAAGGGCGAGCGCGGGCGCGACAAGGTCGCGGAGCCCCCTGTGTGGGCCGCGCTTTCCGGTCCCGAGGAGGAGCACACGGCCGCCGAGCAGGCGCGCCTCCAGTACGTGGCGGCTACGCGGGCCAAGGACCTCCTGGTCGTCTGTCGCGCCGCAAACGACAAAGGCGTCCTGGTCTCGTCGAATGTGTGGTCAACGATACTGGACGCGATAGGCGGCACGGGGACCGAAATCCCGGAGATCGCGGTCGAACCGGAGACTCCCGCGGCCCCTCCGCGGCTTGCGCCCTTCTCAAAGACGATGGAGCTGACCGCCTCCTCCGCCGTCCCGGGCCGCGACGAAAAGGCCTTCTCGGAGCTGGAGGCGAAGCCCGCGCCCGCAGGCGGGACCGGCCTGGGGCCGGAGTTCGGGACGGCGATGCACACGGTGTTGCAGGCGATGCTCGACAGAGGCGCCGGGCCCACGCCGGAGCTTGCGCGGAACGCCCTCACCGATGCCTTTGAGCGTGACCCTGAGCCGGCACTTGTTGATGCGCTTCTCGAGTACGCAAACGGCGTTCCCAAGACGAAACTCTGGCAACGGATTCTCAAGGCCGAAGAACGCTTCACCGAGGTTCCGATGGGCGCGCCGTCGGCCGACGGAAAGTCGATCCATCTCGGTCGGGCCGACCTTCTGTTCAAGGACCGCGCAGGGTGGGTGCTCGTGGATTTCAAGACCGACGTGCCCGACGGTCGCGTGGAGGCGCTCAAAAAGACGTACGGGCCCCAGCTCGACGAGTACGCCCGCATCTGGCAAAATGTAACTGGCGAGGAAGTGGCAGAGCGGTACATCCTCTTCACCTCCTCGGGTGAGGCCGTGGCGGCATGAACCTGGCATTTGCACGAGACCCAGTGTCGGCGGCCGTCCCCCAACCGTGCCGATTGCGCTCGTTGCCCGGGTCTGCGCGATGCTCTGCATGAACACGGCGGCGCGGCAGTCTGGTGGAATATGGCCCGAAACGGAGGGCGGCACATGAACAAGACATTGTACCGGCACTGGCTGATCCTGCGGGCGCTCAGACGCCATCCCGCCAAGACGAGCGCGCTCGAGATCGAGGGGGTGCTGGGTGATCTGAAGATCAGGGTCACGCGGCGGACAATCGAACGCGACCTCTGTGATCTCATGCGCCACCCGTACTTCCCGATCGGCCACGACGACAACAAACCGCGCGGGTGGTACTGGACACCGGCGGCTTCGATCATGGACATCCCCGCCATGGAGCCCTCGACCGCGCTCACGTTCCACATTCTCGAACACTTCACCAACCGGCTCCTGCCAAAATCAATCTGCGACAAGCTCGCCCCGTACCAGGCCCGCGCGGCCGAGGTGTTAAAGGCCCTCCCCGAATCGAAGTTCGCCAAGTGGCCCGCGAAGGTCCGGTACCTTCCGAGGGGGCAGGCGCTCGCGCCCGCGAAGATCGACAATTCGGTCCTCGAGCGCGTGTACGAGGCGTTGCTCTACGAAAAGAAGCTTTTAGTCTGGTACTGCGCCGCACACAGGTCCAAACCGATCGAACTTCTGCTCCACCCGCTGGGGCTGGTGATCCGCGAGCCGGTCGTGTACCTCGTCGCCGTGGCCGACGGCCACCCCGACCCGTACGTGTATCTTTTGCACCGCATGCAAAAGGCCGAGGTCATCCAGGAGCTTCGCGCCGTGCCCAAAGGTTTTGACCTCGACGCGTTCATCAACTCCGGTGCGCTTGGCGTCCGTCTGGCCGAGCGCCCCGCGAATCTGAGACTCCGGTTCCTTTCCGACGGCGCCGAAAAGTTCCTCTCCGAGACGCCGCTTTCGAAGGACCAGATCATCGAAACCGCAAAAGGCGGGCACAAGGTCCTGCGCGCCACGGTGCCGGATACGCTGGTCCTCCGCTCGTTTCTCTTGGGCTTCGAGGACAGCGTCGAGGTGCTCGCCCCCGAATCGCTCCGAAAAGACCTCCGCGACGCCGCGCGGCGAATGGCGAAACTCTATTCAATCTGACACGGTTTGTCGTGCCGTCGCCGCCGCGCCAAGCGATGTAGGCGGGGGCCTTCGACGGGAGGCCGAGCGCGCGGAGGACGACGTACGATGTCGTAGCAGTCGGCGGTCAGAACGTGATCGTGACATCGTTGATGTTGCTGTAGCAGCCCGCATTCTCGGGTGGGAGGCCGGGCTTCGCGGGCTTGGCCGTCAGGCGGACCGGGTCGCACTGGTCGACGAACTGCGGGTAGTTGGTCTCGACGCAGCTGTGCACGTCGCAGCGCGGGCAGGTGTCTATGATCGCCGTCGTGCCCGGCGCGGCGCAGATGGTCACCCCGAACCCGTAGCCTTCGGCCTTCCCGCCGCCCGACAGCCGCGCGCCCCAGTTGACGACGGTCACCGGACCGGTGTTGCCGGTCACCCGGAATTCGGGCCCGCGGGGGTCGTCCCAGTTGCGCCAGCAGCAGTCGGTGCCCGTGCACGGGCTTTCGGGAGTGCCGAAATGGTCCGGATCGCACGACGGCGCGCCGTCGCAATGGCCGTTGGGCATTATGAACCACATCGTGGTGTCGCCGTTTCCGCAGCGCTGACCCGATGCGTCGGTGTACCAGTCCAGGTTGTTCTGATGGATGCCGCGCCAGAACCAGATCATCGGAGGGATCACGCCCGGCGGAAGGTTCGCGCTATGGTCGATGATGTCCGGACATCCGGAGTCGGGGCCCGTGTCGTCGGCGTCCGCGCCGGTGTCGTCGGCGTCGGCGCCGGCATCCGCGGTATCGGGACCCGCGTCCGCCAAGTTCGGACCGGAGTCCGCGTTGTCGGCATCAAAGTCACCGGTGTCGAGGCCAGAGTCCGGAATCCCGTTGCCGGCGTCGAAGGCGTCGGAGACCGAATCCGAATCGTTCGCGTGTCCGGCGTCCCGGTCGCTGGGCCGGGCATCCGTGCCCGCATCGTGCAGGCCTGCGCCGCCCTGGTTGGTCTCGATGTCGTAACAACCGGCCGCGACCGGCGCCACCGACGCAAGAAACAGGACCATCACGGCACGGCAAGTCATGTGCGGTCGCTCCAATCGACGCCAAATCTTCTCACTGTTTCCCGGGGAAGGCAAGGCGGCGGTTGGCGGCGGTTGGCGTGAATGCCTTGGCCCCGGACTTTCGAGCTCACGCGTTCTGGATGTGCTTGATGATCAACTCCGAGCCGATCGTGACAACTGCGTTCGTATCCGGCACCCAGAGCGTGCCGGGGTGGGGCGTTCCGTCGCGTACTCCGAATCCCACGTTCGGAAGGGTGCGTTGCACAGACCCGGGTCATCTGCCGCCCGTCTTGCTCCCCGGCCGCGCCTTTGCGTCGTTTTCGGATGCGTCGTTGTATGGGGGCGCCTGTGCAGGCGCCCGGAGGTCGCCCGAAAACGCCGCTCCGGCACAACCGGGTCGCGTCCGGGCGGCCCCCTGCGCCGGCGCCACGTCGACCTTGAATTCGAACCCGGGTTCATGCAACGCACCCCGTTCGGAACCACGGGTTGACTTCGGCAGCCGGCGGGTATTGAATGGCCCCGTCACTTCGAAAAGAGGAGGTCCGCGATGCCTTTCAAGCACGACGTGGTGGTCAAGCGCATAGCCGATCGCGGCGAGGAGCTCATAGGGAAGATCACCAACCAGGTCCTCGGCAACGAAAAGTTCCTGGCGGCGCTCCAGATCATCATCACGCAGGCGCTCGCGACCAAGAGCAAGGTCGACAAGAACGTTCAGCACGCCCTCTCGAGCCTGAACCTCCCCTCGACGGCTGATTTTGAGAAAATCGGCCAGAAGATCGGCGACCTCGAGGAGATGCTCGACGGGATCTCCGACAGGCTCAAGGCCGTCGAGAAAAAGCTCGACCGGTTCGCCGAGAAGAAGGACTCCTGAAAATTGGCCCGCCGCGCAAGGTTCTGTTAACATCTTGTCGGATGATGCGATACCTTCGCTGCATCGGGCCTGTCGTCCTCTCTCTGGGAGCCGCCCTCCCGTGGGCGTGCTCGTCGACGCCGGAGTGTTCGTATGACATCGACTGCCCCGGGCGGATGGTCTGCTCGGCCGAGGGCGCGTGCGTTGAGCGGCCCGAGGATGCCGGGGCGCCGGTGGACGACATCGGGGAGAACGCCGACTCCGGGGGGTCGGCCGACGCGCGACCAAAGGACGGAGGCTGGGACGCAGGACGCGATGCCGGCGATGCGGGAGGCGACGCCGGAGCGGACGCGGGCGATGCCGGGCGAGACGCCGGCGACGCGGGGAAGGACGGCGGCGACTCGGGGGACGGCGGCCTCGACGCGGGCGATGCCGGGAAAGACGGAGGCGACGGCGGGTGCGGCGAGTGCGGCATTGCGGGCGAGCGCGCCTGCGACGGGACCGAGGCGTACCGGATCTGCGAACAATCCGGAAACAGCTGCCTGACCTGGGGTGCGCGCATCCAATGCGTTGATCCGGACGAATGCCGCCAAGGCACGTGCGGGCACGACGCGTGCGCCGAGAATGAATCGAAGTGCGAAGGAAACGACGCCTACCGGGTCTGCTCGAAGGGGAATTCCCCATTCCTTGATTGGGGCGATCCGGTCGACTGCGGCCCCGGCGAGGCATGCGGGAATACGTTCTGCTGTCCCTCCGAGATGGCCGAGGCCGAAGGGTTCTGCATCGACAGGTATGAGGCGTTTGCGTCATCGTCGGCGACGTGCGGGTTGCAGGGGACCGCCTACGGCTGGAACGGGGACGACTACCCGCTGGGTTTTCCCGACAAGGTGGGCGACGGCGGACTCCCCGAAACCGAGAAGGTGTATTCGTGCGCCGCACAGGGAGTCAAGCCGAGCGCGTTCATCACGTTCTTCCAGGCCGGACAGGTGTGCAGGAACTCGGGCAAACACCTCTGCACGGCGCAGGAATGGTACACGGCGTGCGCCGGGCCCGGCGGCCTGGAGTATCCCTACGGAGATACCTACGAGGCGGCCGCGTGCAACACCTCGTCCGCGGCGGCGGTGCCGACGGGGTCGCTGGCGCAATGCACAAGCGGCTTCGGCGCTTTCGACATGTCGGGGAATCTGTATGAATGGGTATTCGACGACGCCCGTGCGCTCGGTTTCCAGCCGATCGCGGGCGGTGCGTACAACAGCGGCGACACGTCGTCATGCGACAAGACGTACAATGTCTCGACCTCGACCCAGTCCCCCGCGCGCGGCTGGCGCTGCTGCAAGCTGCCCCAGGACTGAAGTCCTGGGCTAATCTCGGGCGTTCCCTGCCGGGAACCTTGGCGGAGTGTCTTTTTGTCAGTCCGCCGACCACTGGCTACTGGCAACTGGCAACTGACTACTGGTGCTCACTTCTCAAAGCGGATCCAGCCCCAATCTTTCATGGCGTGGAAGTCCCAGTTGGGCGTGGGCGACCAGGCATGGGCCTCGCGGATCTGCCTGCGGGCGGGACGCTCGAACCTGAACATGTCGGCCCGCCAGTGCGAACCGGGTTTCGGCGCCTTCCCGCCGGCGGCGTGGAAGAGTGAAAACGGGATCGAAATCTCGACGGTGTAGCCCTTGTCAATGTCATCGCGTTTGTTGCGCGTCCCGTCCACCTTGACCGCCGACTTCCACGCCCCGTTCCACGCGACCGCCTTTTTTAGATCCGATCGGTGGTGCGTGAAAAACGCGTCAAAATGGACGTTTTGCGGGTTCACCTGGAACTCGTAGTACTCGCGCTGGTCGTCTTGGGGGTTGGCGAAGAACTCGACGACCTCCTCGTCGTAGATCGGCTCGTCGTCCTTCGTGTAGCCGTTCCATACGTCGGGGTCCTCGACGTCGAAACCGATATAGAGGTTCGTGTCGTCCCAGAGGAGCACCGCCTCGGTGCGAAAAAGCGGCGAGCCGCCCTTGCCGTCGGCGAACCCGAACGGCCCGCTCCGGGCGGCCTTTTTCCACGCCGCCTCGTCAAGCACCCCGTCAATGACGATCGGCCCCGATGCCCTCTTGACCGCAATCACATGGTCCGGCGGCGCGACCATCTCGGATTTCTTCGCGCACCCGCCGCCCGCCCAAAGCGCGGCGACCAGCGCCGCGGAGAACACCTGGACGACCATCCTGTTCATGCGCATGTCCACCTCGCCGATGCTCGGCGGAGTCTATTCCGCGCCCCGGAGTTTGACAAGCGGAAGCCCGACCTGCGATAAAACGGGCGTTCCAATGGATAGAACGCTCGACCACCAAGTCAACGAACGCGACGTGCTCGAACTGAGCGGCGCCGATGCCCTTTGCGCGTTTTTTTCGACGCTCGGCTACGACACGTCCAAAAGGATAGTCCAGCAACCGGGACACCTCGGCATTACGGCCGAAGCCACCCTCCGGCAGATCCGTCGGATTGAGCGTCTGGCTGATGAAGACGGGCTGTTCCAGGTGTACCTGTTCGAGCTCAAGTCCGTCACCGTGATGACCACGAGGGCTCTCGCGAGGGCGTTCCGGAACCGGGCGGGGAACTACCTGTTGGTCCTCACGGCGGACTTCGAGCGGCTGGATCTCGTGCTTCTTTCAAGGGTCATCCCGGATGCCGGGGACGATTCCGGCATTGGCAATCGACAGGTCGATATCGTCCCCAAGGTCCTCACGGTCGAACGCCGCAAGCCCGACCAGGTGAGGCTAAGGGTTCTCCGCCGGCTCACACGGACCGAACCGGACCCGATCGCGCAGTTTGAAAAACTCGCCGCGGCGTTTGATACCGCCTACTGGTCGTCGGAGTCATTCAACAACCGGGCGCTGTTCTCCGACTACTTTCTGGAACAGCGCCTGCGCGAACGCGCCGAATGGACCGAAGATCCCAAAACCGTTTACTCGGAACTGTTGAAGCTCTATCAGGGTGCGGCGTCGCGCCTTTTCAACTGCGACGAGGCGGCGGTCAGGGCGGATGTCATTGAGCCGGCGGTCAGGGCGCTGGGGTTCTCGTTCAGGTTCGGGAAGAAGGCCGACAGCGATTCGACCGAACCGGACTACGTGCTCACCGGGGGCGGCGGCGCAAAACCCCTCGCCTTCTGTCTTGCCTACACCTGGGGGCGATCGCTTGACGGGAAAGATCCCCAAAGGGACAAGCAGACTCCGGACGAGAACCCGGGCCTGGTCGTCGTCTCGCTGTTGGAGAAAAACGTCGCCCCGTGGGGGATAGTCACCAACGGGAAGATCTGGCGGCTCTACTCGGCCGGGGCGCACTCGCGCGCGACGAACTACTTCGAGCAGGATCTCGAGGAAATACTGCTTCAGACCGGGCCGCTCGCGCACGACCCGGCCAGGTCGTTTCGGTATTTCTGGCTTTTGTTCAGGCGACAGGCATTCGAACCGGCGACTGCCGGGTCTCCCGGACAGCCGGCGGGGGTGTCGTTTGACGATGCGGTGCTCGCGGGAAGCAAGGACTACGCCAAAAGGCTTGGCGAACGTCTCAAGGACCGGGTCTTCAAAGAGGTTTTCCCGCACCTTGCCCGGGGGTTCATCGAAGACCTCAAGGGTTCGAACAAGTGGCGGACCAAGGATGAGCGGGCTCAGCTCGACGAGGTCTACTGCGGGACGCTCTCGCTGCTCTACCGGCTCCTGTTCCTTCTGTACGCCGAGTCCCGGGATCTGCTCCCGGTCCGGGAGACGCGGGACTATTTCGAAATCAGTCTGGACAAGATCAAGAAAGAGATAACCGAACGCGCGGGCGGCGTCTGTGACGAGGCCGATGGCAGGATCTGCGCCGCGTACACGGACGGCTCATTCGAATTGTACGGCAGGCTGGCCAGGCTCTTCTCGATCATCGACAAAGGCTCACCAGATCAAAACGTGCCTTTCTACAACGGTGGCCTGTTCATGACCGACCCGGAAGCCGACGATTGTTCGCCAGAGGCCGAGTCGGCGAGGTTTCTGCGTTCGGCCGCGGTTCCCGACTGTCACTTGGCGCTGGCGATCGATCTGCTGGCCCGTGACGAAGACGAAAAGAGCCACGCGCTTGTCTTCATTGACTACAAGTCGCTGGGCGTGAGACAGCTCGGGTCGATCTACGAGGGCCTTCTGGAGTTTGACCTCCGGATTGCCGGCGAGGACCTTGGCATCATCAAGGACAAGGGCAGTGAGTTGTACGTGGCGCTGGACCGGATGGACCCGGATGCGGCGGGACGTGCGGCCAAACGGGGAAACGTGGTCCGCAGGGGCGAGATCTATCTGGAAAACGACAAGCACGAACGCCGCGCGACCGGCTCGTACTACACGCCGGACCATATCGTGAAGTACATCGTCGCGCACGCCGTCGGCCCGGTCCTTGAAGCGAAGCTCGACACGCTGCGCCCCGCCCTTCGGCGGGCCGAGATCGAGCGAAAGGCGTTCGAAAAGAAAGAGGCCGAAAAAGTCCGCCACGGGATGAAAGCAGCGCCCGCAGGGCTCTTGAGCGACGCCGACAGGAAGATAGTCGACGAGATCTTTGGCCTCAAGGTGCTGGACCCGGCGATGGGTTCCGGCCATTTCCTGGTCGAAACCGTCGATTTCATCACCGAGAAGATCATCAACTTCCTCAACGGTTTCCGCTGGAACCCGGCTACCGCGCACCTCGAAGAGATGCGCCGTTCCATCGCGAGCGGGCTTGAAGATCAGGGGATCACGATTGACGCGCGAAGGCTCGTCGACGTGAACCTGCTCAAGCGCCACGTCCTGAAGCGCTGCATCTACGGCGTCGATCTCAACCCGATGGCCGTCGAGCTCGCCAAGGTCTCGCTCTGGCTCGACTGCTTCACCCTCGGCGCGCCGCTCTCGTTTCTGGACCACCACCTTCGCTGCGGAAATTCCCTGATCGGCGCGACCGAAAAAGATCTGCATGATGCGGAGAAGGGCCAGCTAGACCTCCTCGGCGGCAGCCGCTTCGAGGGCGCCAAGACAGCGGTCGGCGGGATGATCGCCGTCGGCGCCCTCCCCGATGTCACGACCGCACAGGTGAAGGAATCCCGGCGCCAGTACGGCATCGCCAGCGCGGCGCTCGACCCGGTGAAGCGCATCTTCGACGTGTGGACGAGTCAGTGGTTCGGCAATGAGCCATCCTTCGACGGAAAAGGAAAGCGGAAGATCGAGCACAATCCTGCAATCAAGTTCATCAGGAGCGGCCGGGCGCAGGATTGGGCGTACAACCCGGCCGCCGTGTACCCGAAGCTCCCGAAGCACCACATGGAAGTGGTCGACAAGGCGCTTGCCGCAGCGACCGAAAAGCGCTTCTTCCATTGGGAACTGGAATTCCCCGAGGTCTTCTACGGCCCGCGCCCGGGGACTGCCAGGGGGTTTGAACGCATCGAAGGCGCCGGCTTCGACGCCGTAATCGGCAACCCGCCGTACGTACGGGTCCAGAAGCTGCGGCAATATGATCCCGACGCCGTTGATTACCTCGGAGAGCGGTACGCATCGGCCGTGAGCAACTTCGACATTTACCTGCCGTTTTTCGAGAAGGGCCTCGAGATCTGCCGGGGGAACGTCTCGTACATCGCCCCCAACAAGTGGTTCGCAACCGACTACGGCAGGGGGCTGCGCAAGCTCCTGGCGGAGAAACGGGC
>JACRCP010000136.1 GCA_016218965.1 Deltaproteobacteria bacterium
CGGGTTGATCCGTACCACCGTCCCGTTCTGCGCATTGAGCACGTACACGTAGTTCTTCGACGCAACAGGCGGACTCGGTATGTACACAGGCTTCTCGGGCGGTACGTAAGTGTCCACGTACCCCGCGTCGTACCCGCCGCCCGCTCCTGCGTCCGAACCTCCGCCTCCACCGCCCTGATAGACGCACTGGCCGTCGACGCAGTAGTATCCGTAGCTGCAATCGCTGTCGTAGTAACAGACCTCGTAGTAGCCGCCGCCGCCGCCGTCTTCCCCGGGGTGGTACGCGGAAGGCGCGCCGGCGGCGCCGGCATCCGCGGCCTCGTCGTCCCCCATTCCGCAACCGACGTAGACGGACGCACACACGGCCAGGATCTCGAAGAGGAAAACCGCGAGAGCCGTTTTCATGCCTGACCTCCTCGCCGGAGACCTCCGGGACTTTCGTCAGAAGTTCGCCACAAATCCTGTCCTGATGGTGGGGCCGGAGAGCGAGAGGGAACCCAGGGCGGGACCCGCGGGCCGGTAAGATGCCTTGCCGGCGCCCTCCCCCTCGATCTCGGGGACGTTGGCACGGCTGAAGACGAGGGCGTCGTAGATGCCGTAGCCCGCCTCGAAAAAGACCCCGAAGTTGTCCGGTTTGTACCAGGCGTCCTTCCGCCCCGTGTCCGGATACAGCACTCTGCGCGGCATCAGGAGTTCGAACCCCAGCGCAAGGCTCCCGCCAAAGGCCGTCGCCGAGTCATCCACCGCGTTGTCGGCGGTACTTTTCACCCCGACGTCGCCCCATGCCACGCTCAGCAGCAGGCGCCCGTACGGCACGAACCAGTCCGTCACCTCCCGGCGGTACGACGGGCCGAAGCTCAGGATGTTGAGCGTGAGGTTGGTGTCGAACTCGCCCCAGACGGCGTCGGACGCCGTGCCGCCGGCGTACGCCGCCTCGAAGCCGAGGCCCGCGAGAACCCCCTTGCGGAACGGGGCGGCCCGGATCGAGAGCATTCCGACGCCCAGGTTGTCATTCTGCGAAAACGGGTCGTAGCTCCGGTCGGGGACGACCATGCTCCCGCCCCCGACGGCCAGCCCGACATCCGCCAGCGCCGGCGCCGCACCAAGAACCAACCCAAATGCCACCACCGCCGAAACCGTGCGTCTCATGTCAACCTCCTGTGGAACTACTCCATAAACCCGCCCAGCAAAAATCCCCCGACGCTCCACGGGTCCTCCGCCGATCCGGGGGCCATGTCCACCACCGACACCAGCCCCGATTCGCCGGCAATGCCGCTTTCTTCGCCAAATGCCCGGTGGTCCACGAAAACAAGGTCGGCCCCCAGAAGGGCGCCCCGAAACGCCGGCGCCGGCATGTCCCGGTCGCTCAGCTCGTTCGCCTTCATGTCGATCCTGGCAACCTTCTTCGCCGACTCGAAGATCATGTACGTCGTCGTCCCCGAAAACAGCGTCTCGGCCACGACGTCGGTAAACACCACCCGGAAGAGTCGCACCGTCGTTGTCGCCACCTCCTCCTCCACCACCGTCCCGAGCGACACGACAGCGACCCGCTCCTCGTTGTCCCGCCTCGCCTCGACCACAAGGTATCGGTCGTCGGTTTCGGGTACCGTCTTCGTCCACCCGATCTCTCCCTCGAGTGCCGAGCCCTTGACTTCGCCGTTGGTCGGGTTGATGAGCTTGAGCTGCCCGCCCGCGCACGTCACCGCCACCCACGGGTGTCCGCCCTCGTCCAGGATCGTGCCGGCGTACTTCAGCATCGCAGGGACCGGAATGTGAAGCTCGTCGGAGATCGTCGCGTTGTCATCCAAAACGACGACCTCCTGCATGTCGGGATAGAACGCGACCACGCTGTTGTACAGCGTCGGCTCGGGAACGGTGGTTATCTGGCCAAGCTGCGCCTGTGACGGCAAAAAGTTAAGCGAGGTCCTGAACCTGCCCCCCTCCTGTGCTATCCCAACGCTGAATATGTCGGTGCTCCCGTCGGCCACGACAAACAGGGTCTTTGCGTCGTGCGAAAACACCCCCGCTGTTGGGCGCGGCTCCCTGCCGGGAAACCCCAGTTCCTGCGATGCCGCCGCGACCGACGCGTCGGCGTAGTTGAACACTATGACCCCCTGGGGCACCAGCACCGCGGCAACCGCGCCGGCCCCCGGCGAACCCGCCGGCGGAAACACAAACGTCCCCTGCGAGACCTCCCACGCCACGTCGATGGTCTCCAGACCAAACGCGGCAAGGTCGATGACGAGCACCTTCCCGGGAAGGAATCCAATGACCCCCGACTCGGCAAGCGCCTCGGGCGGGAGCGACGACGTCGCAATCAGGTGCGTGCCGCCGGGTGTGACCTGGTACCGGTCATACGCCGTGCCCAACCCGACCTCCCTGACGACGTTTCTGGCGCCGGCGTCGAATACGCGAAACATGCCGCCCTCGAACGTCACCAGACCCACCAGTCCCCGCGCCTTCAAAGGCACCAGGAGGTCCGTCTTGAACTCCAGACGCTCGCGCCGCATCTGCCGCGCCTCCGTGTCCAGCCACATCAGATCCCTAAGAGGTTTGTTAAGGTAGAAAACCGTGTCGCCGGAGGGTTGCGGCCCGAGGTAGACGTACACGTCGCTCAGATTGTCCGCCCTTCCACCGCACGCGGCCGCAAGCGCAGCCAAAGCCGTAGCAAGGAACGTCCGTTTCATGGGTCCCTCCTGTCAGTTTCCGGCGCTGTTGAGTTCGAAGCCGGTGACGGTGCGGATGTCTACGGGGCCTTCGCCCCCCGCGGGCGCCGTGATGAAGCTTATCCTTCCCGCCTCGTGCTCCTGTGTCACGTAGAAAACCTCCTTCGGTCCGTCCGCCGCC
>JACRCP010000138.1 GCA_016218965.1 Deltaproteobacteria bacterium
CGCCCAACGAAACCGTGCCGGGGGGACGCCGGGAAGGCCGGTCAGACCGCGTTTTGGCGGGCCCTGGCGGGTGGCAGCGAGAGGATGTCGGTCCGTCGCAGAATTCCGGGCGTACCTCGCCGGTGCGGTTGACTTGGAATAGTACTCCACGAACATCTCTGCCGCCCGCTTCCTCGTGGCCGCCAGCCCCTCGAACCCGACTTTGTCAAGAGCGGCCCCGATTTAGGCACATCGAAGGAGCGAAGGATTGCCAGTCCACGGCCGTTGCTGTATCCTGCCCCGCAAGGCCCAAAAAGGAGTCTCCGGATGGGAAAAACCAGCGGTGATGGTGCCAATCAAATGACCAGGGTGATGCCGACGGAAAAACTGCAGAAGGAGCTGCAGTACCGGGAGAAACTCACCGGACTGATCAACCTGATTCACGGGTCCCAGGATGTCTCGGAGATCATCGTGGACCTCAAGCCGCGGCTGCTTGAGCTGGTCGATGCCGAACGGCTCACCATCTACGCCATCGACGCCAAGACCCAGCAGGTCTTCAGTCTCTACAAGGAGGGGGATGAGATCCGCGAGATCAGGGAAGCGCGCGGGTTGGGATCCCTGGTGGGGTACTGCGCCCTTTCGGGCCAGACCCTCAACATCAAGGACGCCTACAATCCCGCGTTGCTGCGCACCTACCATCCCGATTTGAAGTTCGACGACAGCTGGGACCGCCGGACCGGTTTTCGCACCAGGCAGGTCCTGACCCTGCCCATACCGTACCAGAAGTACCTGATGGGGGTGCTGCAGCTGCTCAACAAGCGGGATGGGACCGAATTCTCCGCGGAGGACCTGGAGGCGGCGAAGGAGATTGCCGAGACGCTGGGCATCGCCTTGTACAATCGGCGGCGGCTCGCCAAGCCGCGGGCGCCCAACAGGTTTGCCCAGTTGATCGAGCGCGGCTTGATCCCGGAGAAGGGTTTGGAGGAGGCGCTCAGCTTCGCCCGGATGAACAACCAGAAGGTCGCCAACGTGCTGGTGGACAAATACACGGTTGCCAAGGAGGAGGTGCTCAAGAGCCTGGCCCAGTTCTACGGCACGGGCTATTTCGCCTTCGACGGCAGCCAGCGCATGCCCGACGCCTGCCGCCAGCGTTTCAAGCACGACTACCTGACCAAGATCGTCGCGGCGCCGGTGAGCGTGACCGGCGGGGTTGCGAAGATCGCGGTCGAGGACCCTTCCGATCTCAACATGGTCGACACGATCCGGGTCATGCAGCTGGCGCCGCGCCACGAATTTCTGGTGGCGCTCGACCGCGACATCGTCGAATACATCAACGCCTCCTACGGGCAGGCCGAGGCGCCGCCCAGCGGCAGTGTCTCCGAGATCCTGGTGGAGCTCACCGGGGAAGAAAGCGGCGCGGAGCCCGCAGATCAGGAAGGCGAGGTGGTGAACGAATCCGACTCGGCCATCGTTCGTCTGGCCAACAAGATCATCATGGATGGCTATGATCGCAACGCCTCCGATATCCACGTCGAACCCATGGGGCGCACGGACCCGACCCGGATTCGTTTCCGCATCGACGGCGAGTGCATGGTCTACCAGGAGATCCCGCCCACCTACCGGCAGGCGCTGGTGTCGCGCTTGAAGATCATGGCCAGCCTGGACATCTCGGAGAAGCGCAAGCCCCAGGACGGCAAGATCCGCTTCCGCGCCAAACAAGGGACCATCGAGCTGCGCGTGGCCACCATCCCCACCACCGGCCAGGAGGAGGACGTGGTGATGCGCATCCTGGCCGCCTCGAAACCGATCCCGCTCGACGACATGGGGTTTTCGCCCCGCAACCTGGCGGCCTTCAAGGAGGCGGTGAGCAAGCCCTACGGGATCATCCTGTGTGTCGGACCCACCGGGTCGGGCAAGACCACCACGCTGCACTCGGCCCTGGGCTTCATCAACACGCCGGACCTGAAGGTCTGGACCGCCGAGGATCCGGTCGAGATCACGCAGAAGGGCCTGCGGCAGGTCCAGGTGCAGCCGAAAATCGACTTCACCTTCGCCGCCGCCATGCGCGCGTTCCTGCGCGCCGACCCGGACGTGATCATGGTGGGCGAGATGCGCGACCAGGAAACCGCCCAGACCGGCGTCGAGGCCTCTCTGACCGGACACCTGGTGCTCTCGACCCTGCACACCAACTCGGCCCCCGAGACCGTCGTGCGTCTGATCGATATGGGCATCGACCCTTTCAATTTCGCCGACTCGCTGCTGGGCATCCTGGCGCAGCGCCTGGTGCGCAAGCTGTGCAAGAAGTGCAAGCAGGCATACGCCCCTTCGGCCAAGGAGTTCAAGGACCTGGCCGATCTCTATGGTCAGGACGCCTTCGAACGGCTGGGGATCCGTTTTTCAAAGGACCTAATGCTCTACAGCCCCGGCAACTGCCCCGAGTGCGGCGGGACGGGCTACAAGGGGCGCGCGGGGGTTCACGAGCTGCTGATCGGAACCGACGAGATGAAGCGGTTGATCCAGGCCAAGGGCAGTGTGGAGGCCATGCGCGAGCAAGCCATCAAAGACGGCATGACCACCCTGCTGCAGGACGGAATAGAGAAAATCCTTGCCGGCCACACCGATCTCAAACAGGTCCGGGCGGTATGTATCAAGTAGCTCTGCCGTTGCGCGGCATCTAGGAACGTTTTGAGATGCGCGGCGGGGACCACGTGCGCATCGTGACCATCGCAACTGTGTGCACGCGCGCCTCAGAACTCAGAACCTGAACCCCACCTTCCCCTGGATGTTGAGCGACCCGCCGTCAAGCGGCGCGCCGGCGTCGTCCTGCAGGAGGAGCACTTGGTAGAACGTGTCGAGCCCCAACGTGATGTCAAGGGGGTAGAACGCGAAGACGTAGTCAAGGCTCAGGCCCGCCATCGGGCCGTGGCCGACCGCCGCTGTGGTAGCCGGGTAGTAATAATCGCCGTAGTAGTAGGAGTCATTCGCCTCCATCTCGTGGAACGCATAGCCCACGCGCACCGACGGGTCAAAACCCCGGGCGCGCCTGCCCTGAAGTACGTGCCATGAGGCCTCGAGCCCCATCGAATAGAGGTTGATGCTCAATTCCCGGCCGTAGAACGTGGGGAGGATCAGTTCGCCGTGCAGGCTCTGCCAGCCGAAATTGAAGTCGATCTCGAGCTTGTCGAGCAGGAACCCGATGAAGAACCTGCCGCTCCCGAAGCCCTCGGTCGCCGAGCGAGCCCCTTTTCGCAACTGCCCGTTGATGATGTTCCCGCCGAAGCCGAAGCCGATGTTCAGGTGCCGCGTGATGTCCGGCGGGGGCGGGGGCGGAGGGGGCGGGTACGGCGCGCCGCGCGGGGGCGGGCGGCGGCCGAGCGCCGGCTGATATGCCGGCGGGGGGAGATCGATCCACGGTTTCTTCGGGAGCTTGCTTTGCAGAAGCACCGCAACCGCCGGCCCGTCGTCCGAGTCCGCGGGGATCGAGCGCAGCACCTTGTTTGCATATTCGCGGTACCCGGCCATCCCGTAGTAGAAACCGTACAGGAGGCGAAGCGTGGTGTCTTCGGGGTTGGCCTCGACAAGGCGGCCCAGTCCGTCGATGCGCTGTTTGAGCAGCACGTAGTCGCGCCAGATCTCCTTGATCTCCTTGATCTCCTTGTCCACGGCGCGCGCGAGCGAAAGCCCGCGCGAAAGCTCGCCGGCCGCGGTCCCGAAGTTCCCGACTGCAAAAAGGGAGTTCGCCAGAAGCAGCGCGGTTCGCGGGTAGTTGGGCATCTGCCCGACCGCGCCGGAAAGCGTATCCGCCGAATCGGGGTATTTCCCGGCCTTGAACAGGGCGACCCCTTCCTCGATCGCGTCATCGCCCGAGGGCCCGGCCTTCTTCGGCGCCTGCAGCGGGGCGAGGTCCTTTCGCTCGGCCGCGGGAGTCGGGCCCGGCGCGGAAGGTCCCTCGGCTGCCGGCTTCGATTCGTCCTTCTTTTCGGCTGGAGCGCCGCGGCCCGGCCTGAGTTTGGTCTCTCCCGCCGCGGGGGCCTTGAGCGTTTCGGCAGGTTTTTTCGACTCATGGGCCTTCGCGTTTTCTTCTTTTTTGCCGCCGGCCTTTTCTTCGGTTTTTTTCCTTGCGGCCGGAGCGTCTTTGCCCCTGGTCTCGGAGGCCTTGGGGTCCTTGGCGTCCTTGACGGCGTCTTTTTCGCCCTCTCCGGCCGGCGTGCGTTCCTGGGCGTTCGCGGCCGAGGCCGCCGCGAATACGGCCAGCACCGTCAGTATCAGGATCTTCTTCATGGCTGTGACTCCCCTTGTGCGATGCACCCCCGATACGTGTTTTGCTTTTATCATGAAAACGCGGGAAGTTTCAAAACTACATTTCCCGGACCCCGTCACCTTTCGGACCACGTTCAGCCGAGTTTCTTTTTGAGCGTTTCGATCGCGGCGTTGAGTTCCTCGGAAAAGTAGTCGGCCACCGCCGCCACCCGAGCCGGGACACGTGCATCGTATGTCTTGCGGAGCTCGTTTAACATCGGCCCAAAGGCCTTCTGGTAAGCGCCGCTCCTGAGCGTGTCGAGAAGATCTTTCTCGTGGTTTTTGACGAACGTCATTACGAGCACCCTTGCCATCTGCTTTGCGCCGGCGTGGGCCGGGTCCTGGTTCGTGGACCCCGCCGGCGCGGGCGGAATGATGGGTTTCGCCGCGGGAACGGCCTGTGACCTCGGCGGCGCGGCCGGGGGTCTGGCGGCCAGGGACGCGGCCGATTTCGGCGCCGTCTGCGCCGCCTGCGACCGCGGCGGCATGGCCGGCGGAGGTGCGGCCGGTCGCGCCGCCGATCTCGGCGGCTGGCCGGCGGGAGGCGCGGCCTGCTGGGACGGCACGGGGACCGGGCGCGTGTGGGCGTCGTGGACTGCGGCGGGTGCGACGAACGGGGATGCGGGCGACGCCTGTGCCGCCTGCACGGCCGCCTGAGCGGCCTGGAAGGCCAGCACCTGGCGCGAGAGCTCGGCGACCTGGCTCCGAAGCGCCTGCGCCTCGCCCTGCGTCGCGGCGACCTGTGCCTCGAGCATGCGGACCTGCTCATCGCGGTTCTGCAGCTCGAGCTGAAGGATCACCAGCTCCTGGCCGAGCTTGGCAGCCGCGTCGTCCGCGGCGCTTTTGACCCCGGCCCGCGCTTCCTCGAGGGCTTTTTCCATCCCTGTGACCTGCTGGATTGACATCTCGAGCTCGCGGTTCTTCCTGTCGAGCATCTGCGTAAGCGTCTGGACCTGCTCGCGCAGGACACCCTCGGCGGCCTCCGTCTTGACGGCCGTTTCCACCTCGGCCCGCGCGGCCGCGAGCGACTGCTCGAGCGCGGCGCTCCGCGCCCGTCCGGCCGACAGTTCCCCTTCGAGTTCGCCCACCCGCGCGGCCTCGGCCGCCGCGGCGGCGAGCGATTCTTTTTCGGCGGCGAGCGCCCTGGCGGCCTCCTCGGCCGTCTGCGCCCGGGCACGTTCGGTTTCGAGGGTCTTCTCATGCGCCGCCAGTTCGGCGTTTGCGCCCTCGATCCCCTTTCGGAGCCCGGCCGCCTCGGCGGAAGCCCTGGCCGCTTCGGCATCGGCGTCGGCAAGCCTCTTTCCGGCTTCGGCCGCGTCCGAGAGGGCCTTGGCTGCAGCCGCTTCGCTTTCGGCCAACCGTGCCTCGACCTCGGCGCATTTCGCCGACCCGGACTGACCTTCGCTTAACGCCTCGGAAAGCCGGACGGAGAGGTCCCGCTCCCGGGCCTGGGCGTCACCCAACTCGTCGCGCGCCGCGGCGCATTCCTTTTCGAGCCCGGCCGCGCGATCCTCGAGTGCCGAAGACGACGCCTTGAGTTTTTCGATCTCGGCAGCGGCTTCGGTCAGCTTGGACGCGAGGCGCTCCTCGCGCGACGCGGCCTGCGCCAGCTGCTCGTTTGCCTGCGCCAGCGCCGAGGCATGGGCCTCGGCCTCGCGGGTCCTCGACGAGGCCTCGCCGTCCAGGTGCTGGCGGACGCGCTCGTTCTCGTCGCGAAGAGCCGCGACCGCCGCCGGGAGACCCATTAACTTGTCGAGCGCCGGGCGGAACGTTTCGAAGTTGACCGCGGCCCCGTCGCAGGCGTTCGCCGCAGCCTCGAGCCCCGCTATCCGGTCGGAGAGCATCTTGACGGCAACCGAAACGTGCGTGATTGTTTCGCATAACTCGGGTATGGCCGAAGACGCGGTTGAGAGCGCGACCAGTTTCGCCTCAAGATCGCGGATCTCATCCTCCGTGACAAGTGGGACTTCCGCCGCCGGGTGGGGTTGCGTCCGTGCGACGGACGGCAACGGCGCCTCGGCCGCCTGCGGCGGTGGCGGCGGCGCCGACTCCGGAGGCCCCGTCGGGGCCGGTTGGACCTGCGCCGGCGGCGCGTCGGCTGCGGCGAGATCGGCGGGCGCAACGGCTTCAAAGACTGACGAGTCTATCTCGACCGTGAGTTCGTCGGACGGCGGTTTCGGCGCCGGCGGTTCGGTCGAGGGTGCCGGCGGCTCGGGCGCCGCGGGCTTGGCCGCCGCCGGCTGGACGGACGGCGCCGGTGCGGGCGGCGCCGAGGGTTTGGGCTTGGCCGGTTCGGGCACGGGAGCAACCCGGGCAGCGGCTGGTTTTTCCGCGGCCTCCGCCGGTTTCGGGGCGGGGGTCGGGACCCCGGAAAGGGCCAGCGACACCCGCGCGGAGAGCGAGCCGGTGCCGGCCATCTCTTCGAACGGTTTCTGAAAACGGCCGAACGCCGCCCGCGCCACGGAAAGCGCGGCCTCGGCCACGTTCTGGCCCGAAAGCGTGTTCCCCGCAAACGAGGGTTTCCCCGCGGGGTTGAGATCGGTGTTCATCCGGTCCTTGCCCACCGCTCGCGGGAGGTCGCCCTTGTTGAAAAAGAACGCCGACGCCTCGGACGCCCCCTGCGACAGCAGATGGTTGAAGATCGATTGCGCCTTGAGGTTTTCGAACTCGGCGCCGGGACTGCAGTCCGCCACGAAAATGGCGCCGTCGGCCTGCTTGAGCACGGACTCCCACACCCGGCCGCCGCCCTCGATGTCGCGCGCCGTCAGGAACCGGGCGTGGAGCTCGACGCCGTCGAGCTTCCTCGGTTCGGCCGAGACGAAAAACGAGAACATCTCGCCCCCCTCTTCCCGAACCGACATCATCTCGGCCGGGGCCTTGCTCATCCGCCGGAGGCTCTCGAGAAACGAGTGCTTTCCCGACTTCCCCGGCCCGAACACGGCCACCGTGATGCGAATTCCCTTGCGCTGGTAGTTGATGTTGGCCATCTCGAAACCCCGCTTCCCTACGGTTTCGGACGGATTCTTTCATTACAGGATGGAAAAGTCAAAGCAGACGACGCCAAAACGCACGTTGGCTCGATCGAAAGCGCAGCGGGCGGAGGCCATCACGTGCTTCACTTCCGCCCGACCCGACAGGTATTCGCCATGTCCGCCCCCCAAACCGGCCAGGCGCCCTTGGAAAGGCCAAGATCGGGCCGCACTCTATACTTGTAAAGACACGAAGGGTTGTGGTTCGGGTCTGTCCCTTCGAGTTTGGATGCGATGAAGTACATCTCGCCACACCCGACCAGCCCTATGGGGCACGGTGGCGCGTCCCCGTTGTTCAACCTGGTCTCGACCCTTTTTTCGAGTTCCTTCAGTCGCGAGTCGAGCCTGTAGACGTGGACGTCGCGGGCCAACTCCCCCTCCGGCGTGGCGTGGTCGGCGACCCCACTCAAATACAATGACCCGTCGGACACCAGAGTCAACGGGCATTGTATCAAGACGCCTGGAATCTTTTTCGATGCCAGTACCTTGCCGCACCGATCCAGGACGTACAGGCTTGCGTCATACTTGTCGCCAGCTTCGACGCTGGCGGCCACAACCGCGTTGTCACTTTGGTCGACCAGCACCTGCCGAGGACCATTGGTGTTGCCGAATTCCGGGAAATTCTTTTCCCACAGCTTTCGACCCATGCGGTCCACGGCGATCAACTTGGTGGAGAAAAAGACGTACTCCGCGTCTCTCCCCAGCACGAGAGGCCATCCCCCGAACACGGGTTCCTGCCATTTCAACACGATGGTCCATCTCATGGCCCCGGCCGCATCGTACGAATCGAGCGTCCCGGCCTGGATATCGGTGGTGTACAGGTTTCCCTCGGCATCGATCACCGGATTGGTCACCCAGTACGAATTCGGTTTCTCGATCTTCCACTTGATCTTGCCATCCTTCACAGCCGCAATGACACCCGTGTTTTCCGGGGGACCTCCATCAAGACTGTTCGTCTGGCAACTGATTGCCGCATAGAGCGTGCCGTCCTGTCCGATACTCGGGGAAAACGCGAAATTGCTGCACTTCTCGTGCAACTGAACGTTCAGGACCACTCGCCCTGTCCGATCGAGGGCGAACAACGCCTGCTGGTCCGAGATCAAATAGACAAATCCGTCCTCGCCCATCGCCGGGATGCCCACTAGACCCGGCAAAGTAGTGCTGAAGACCTCTTTCCCTTGCCCATCCACCGAAACCACGCGAGACGTGTTCCATTCCGGCACCGACATGAAAAACTGTCCATCGCCGTGCACGTAAATGTCCAAGGGCCAAAAGCCGGTCTGGCAGTACTCCCACACCCGGTCAAACACTTGGCTGTCTCCAAAAGCGCCGCCATCGGGCGAGGCCGAACAGTAGTTCCCGACGTCGGGTTGCTCATTGCAATCGGGCAAGTCCGGCTGACCTGCGTCAGCCACGTCCTGTGGCGGCGCGTCGCCACCGTTAGCATCGAAAGCCCGGTCGTTTCCCGCGTCAGGGGTGTCGTGCCCCACCGAAACGTCCGAAACGCCGACGTCAACTCCATCGGGAGCGTCGGGCGGCTCATGTCCGGCATCCGACCCAATATCCCGGCGGGCAGCTGCGTCAAACCCCCATTCCGGCGGAACTGCCGCGCCGGCCCGTGACGGGCGTGCCTCCTGCCTTTCCCAGTTGCAGGCGATGAACAAGAAAGCCGAAAAAAACACCGCTGTCACCAGATCGCGCACCGGCGAGCCCTCCACTACCATGCGCCTGGAGGCGGTGGAGGGTGAGGGTACTCTTGGAGTCCGCAGTAGTTGTCGGCGTCCGTTCGCAACACTCGACAGATGCCTCGTCGCATGGGCTTCCAGTCATCCGCATCCGCCAAAGGGACGGGAATCAAGCCGTCGGCGAAAGGAACAAACCTGACCGCGTTGCCCTTGTCAGCGTCCGTAAACGTAGCCCACAAGCCTGTCCGTTGCGGATGTTCGTGGTAGATCATGGATATCCCATGCTCGGTATGAGTGAAATAGTTGTCCTGTAGTCCCGTCATGTTCCACTCCCAAGGTCCACCCGGCGTTCGCGTCGTCATGAAGTTGAAGTGCACGTTGTTGTTGTTTGCCACCCCAAGCCACGGCCCTTTGTACATGAGGTAAAAACGCCCGCCATGGAGCAATTTCGCGTCCGGCAACCAGGCAAAGCCAACGCGTTCCGACGAGGCAGGTCGTTCCGGAGCCCACGCGGGCTCAAACCACACTTGGGGATTCCAGTACGTGCCTACATTCAGACCGTCCTGCCAAAGGGCCGAGGCCGGGTCGAGGAAACTCATCGCGAGCTGTTGGCTCCCCAGAGCGCCGAACACCAGATGAACAATCGATTGGTCGCTCCCACTTGGGAAGTATGGCACCACGGCGAGGGAAGGCGCTGTCGCACTCAGAATGGCGCTGCTGCTCCCGTTTTTGATTCTCTGGGCACCCGACCAATTCCCGGCCGAATCCATGGCCGTAGCGTACAAGTACGAATCGAGCCCCGCGAACATGAGCAGCAGCTGTCCCCTGAAGTTTACAAGCGCCGGATCGAACCGCGCTTGTTGTGACAGCCAACCGATGTCGTGCCACTGCCGGGACGCGTCCATGTACCTGGCATAAAGATCGGCGCCGATCCGGTACACCATGACGAGCCGATTGGACCCGTCTGCCATTGTGATAGCCGCGAGGGCCGGGCTACTGCTTGCACCCCAGCCCGTAATAGGCGTGCCGCCTTCCCATTGGTCGCAAGCGGATTTTCCGGAACATCCCGCGAAGCCAACGAATCTCGATTGGGCAATGTATGCCGATGCCAGCGCCGGATCGAAATGGGTATGGAAAAGGTAGAGCTCGGCGTCGAAGGAAGCAAGCACCGGACCGTTGGCGCTCAGCAACTCGATTCCTTCAACGTCCACGTTGTCGTTTTTCCGGTAGCCCGGACCGTCACATTCTTGCCACCGAACGTAGTTGATGAACGCCCGGGCCGGCCCGATGCAGTCGTCGATGACGCCGTCGCGGTTCCAGTCCACTCCACAGTATCGCCCCGTCCCGGGTGAACAGTTTTGGTCCACATGGAAGTAAAAAGGGTCATTCGTTAGGAACGATATCTTGCTGAAGTCGTCGGTTGCAAGACCGGTGGTTTCACACAAACCCGAAGGGTTCAGATCGACATTCGCGAACTCGCCCCAAGAAAAATGAATGTTGTCAATGCTGCCGTTCAGAGTCGTGTTGTAGGTGTAGTTCATCAAGCTTGTGTACTGGGGCTTGCAGTTGAAGGGCCCTGCGGCTTCGTAGCCTTCGTGACCGACCCCGGCGGTGTGTCCCGTTTCATGCGTCGCCTTGGCCCACGAACCGTCGTAGATCGTGGCCGGTATCGGATGGCCGACACCGAAAACAAACCGGTCCCCCGGAGCTTGTCCCCCGACACCCGCGGCACCCAGCCCATATCGAAACAGGTGACGCCTTATCCTGTCGAAATACCCATCGTAGGCTTGGTTGAGGTTCAGGTTCGCTGGCACACTCGAATGGCCGCCCCATTTGCCACAGAGAGTTGGCTTGGTACACGCCTCTCCGATATCCAAATGCAGGCGAACCCCCACCGAGCCGTCCGGGTTATGGAGCGTGGATTTGGGATCGTTGAATCTGGCCGCCCATTTTTCCGCATGGTTCTGAGGCGTTTTGTTGTAGCCATCTGTTGTGTCGACTTCGACAAAAATGTCGGCCCGCCTCGGATCGGATCCCCACTTTGGTAGTTCCTGGGCGAACGGGTTTTTGACAAGTTTTCCGGCTGGGCATTCTTGGGGAAAGGAGTAGCAACCGTCTTTCGTCAAGGTTGTTCCGCTTGCGTCGTAGCACATCTGGTCGCAACCGAAAACCTCGATGTGATCACTCAACCCGTCACCGTCAGAGTCCTGTGAGTTGAAGGAGTTGGAGCACACCCAGTTCCCGGCGACGGAGTTGCGGTCCTTGCACGTCTTCAACTCCACCTCGAGGGCGTCCCCCAACCCGTCGCCGTCCGTGTCGTTGTTGACGTCGTTTCGGTAGAGATGGTCGACGCCTGGCTCCCCCCAAGGCTTCTGCCCGATGAACGTCGAACCGGCGAGCTGGGTGAATCCCATCGTGGCTCGTGAAGCATAGTCGATCCCGCTGTCGTCGTCCCATGCCGGCCTGCCATCGGGTTCCAGCGCCACATCGAACGTTGTTGGTTTCGCTTGGATGAGCAAAGTGTCCTGCTCGTCGCTCATACTCACATTCTGGATCTCGTCCCCGTTGAGCCAACCCCAATCCACTCGGTCTCCGCCGAACGTGAATCCAGTCGCCCAAGGCGTCCATTTCCCGCCCTGAACCACTCTCTCAAGGGACACGTTCCGCCCTTGTTCGCCGCTTTCGCCCGAACCAGTATCACCACCCACCCGGACCTGCGCGGAGTGATTGTGACGTATGATCCCCAGGTGCATTGCCAACCGCAGTTGCCATATGGATAGCGACACGTACACCACATCGTGTTGTCGTTGGTCGCGACCTTGGGGTACGTACCCGCCACGCTCCCCGAATCGTAGACAACGTCAAGTATCGGGTCGGCGCCAACGGAACAGGATCCCACGGCGTAGTTCCTGAACTTCCCGACCTCCCTCGCATCGACCCAGTCGGCCGAGAAATAGTACTTCGTGGCGTTCCGGTTCTTGAAGACTCGGGGCTTCACCGGAAACGGCGAGGCCAACTGTACCGGCCCGCCGCCAGCTTGAAGAGTGCTCAGGATCTTTTCTTTCCCTTTCGTGTCGGTTCTGACAAGCTCGAAGCTGACGCCGTACAGGTAGACGCCGTCGGCCAGTCTATTCCCCTGCGAGTCGGCCCCGTCCCACGAACTCAGCCCTTCGGCGACAATGTGCGGCGGGTTCTTTCCAATCCCCACCGGCCCGATCTGCGCGTTGTCGGCGACAAGTCGCACCAAGTTGCCGGAGGCGTCTCGAATCTCCCGCACGGTGCGCAGGAAGAACTTGTGTTCCTGCGTGTTGCTTGCCAGACCCTCGACGGTGGCGATCTTGAGGCGGCCAATGACTTCGTTTGCCTCGTAGGTCGGGTCGAAGACCTCCGTCATATTGATGAGCGACAGGAGCTGCATCCTCTCGTCGGCGCTCGTGCACCCGTCGGTATTTGGCATCCCGACGCTGTAGTCGAACTGGTCGAACTCAAAGAGCACACGGGCGTTCTGGCCTTCGATGAGGTTGCCGAACAGAACCGCCGGTCCACCGAGGGATCCCATGTTCAGCGACTCGTAAGGGTAAGTGATGACCGGTGTCGGATCGCCGTCCGCCAGAAGCTCGATCATCCCCTCGGCGTCCCGGACCAGCCTGTAGTCGTGCCAGACGCTCCAGTCGTGGTACGCCGTCAGCACTTCCGTGATGTTCAGCTCACCCGTCTCCGGGTCGGGATGGCTCTCTATCGGAAGCAAAACCAGTTTGTCCCCGTTGAAGTCTTCGACGAATCCCACGGC
>JACRCP010000144.1 GCA_016218965.1 Deltaproteobacteria bacterium
CCATGAAGGTCGATTCCGCAGTACACTCTGTTTGTGTGCGTTCGCATTTGGCCTCCTCGTTGGGGTTGTTACTCGCCGTGGGATTATCCCACAGATCTCAACGAGGAGCCTTCTATGATTATCAGGAACGAAATCCGCCCCGGTTCTTGACGGCGGTGCGGTCGCCGACGAGGGAGGAGCGGCGGGAGGTGAGTCTGCGGATGAGCCTGGTGTGGTCGTCGGGCGCCCAGACGCGGGGAAGGAAGTTGGTGCGGAGGAGTTGGGCGAGGACGAAGGCGTCGACCTTGTCGGTCTTGACTTGGGATTCGGCGATGGCGCGGGTGCGCAGCGGATTCGAGACGACAACCTCGGCGACGAAGGGTTTCAAGATATTGAAGATGGGCCAGGTGTTGGTCGTGGCCTCGAGGGCGACGCGGTCTTCCTTGGAGAGACGGCGGGAGGCGAAGCGTTCGATCTCCTGGCGCGAGGCCGGGAACCGCTCCCTGAGGAGGATGTTGCCCCCTTCGTCGAGAACACAGGCTTCGACGACGCGCTTGTGGACATCGAGACCGGCGAAATGTACCATGGCTTACGAGACCTCCTTCGCAGGACCGGAGGGCCATTCTCCCGAAGGAGAGGTGGGCGCGACGGCAACTACCTCTTCGAGCTCGATGCTCAACCGGGTGGGCCGCAAGGGGTGGTCAGATACGACAGCGGGCTCGAAGCCCATACCCATAATCGACCTGCCCCGAGGTGGTCGGCCCTTCGGTCCTGCATCTTTAGGTTGAACACCTCGCCCCAGGCCCGGTGTTGGAAAGAGAACCGGGTTTGAGCGAGGAAAGCAAGCAGATGTTTTCAGAGCGGACGCAAGAACACCATCAGTGCCTGTTGACCGGCGGCTTGGTTCTCTCATGCCGCGGTCATACCAGGTACGACTGCCACGGGAGGGCTGGCGGAGACGCGTGCATTGTGGTGCTCAAAGGTGCCGGGCACCTCGGCTACACGGTTCTGGGCGACGAGGGGACACTCGGCCCGGAGCGCATGTTCGACCTCGTGCGCTGGTATTCGGCGGCCTTTCTGCGGGCCTTCCTTGCCGGAGACGCCTCATGCGCGCAGGCGCTGGCCGACGCTCCCGCCAAGTGGAACGAGGGAAAAGACGACCACATCGCCGAATGCCGCCCCCCCCGGTGACAGCGCGTTATTCCCCGCTCCACTTGTGCCAGGCGGTGTTGAGGAGCTTTGCGAACTCGACCGAGGCCTTCCTGCCGCCGGCGGGGGTCGGGTGGTCGTCGCCCCATGAGTCGTATTCGAGCACGTTGCCATTCCCGTCGTCGTCGCCGTCTATCTTGTGCTGTATGGCGCCCTTCCACCACCGGTGATGGTTCCCCGTCTCCTGGCCGAGGTCGTTGGTCTCGCTGTCGCCGCCGTTGGTGGTGAGCACGTTGTAGAAATCGAACACGAACACGTTGTCGTGCGGGTACGCCAGAAGCCAATCGTCCACGAGCCACTGGTTGAAAGCCCTCGCGTTCGACGAGTGCGTCGGGTCCTGAAGCGGCGGCGCCGTGACGACCACGAAGAGCTTTTCCTGGTGCACCTTGAAGTACTCGAGGATGTCTGTGTAGATGCCCTTGGCGTTCGCCACGGTGTGTGCGGCCGAGTACGCGTCCTGGCCTTTGAGGGGGTTCGACCCGATGGCCGGCACGGGATCGGCGGGGTTCCCCTTTAGCGCCGAGTTCGGGAAGCACGACTTGAACATGACGATTTCGTTTTGGCCGCCCGGGTCCGGGGCGAGGCGCGAGTACGACGAGTGCTGTCCGCTCTCGGCGAAGACTGCGCTCATGATCGCGGCGGCATTCGACCCGCGGAACCAGTTGAACCAGTGACCGATGTCCGTCGTGTCGCCTATCCCGTTTGGCCCCCAGCCGTAGTTCGTGTCCGAGACGAAGTAGTTGTTGTCCCGGAGCGTCGTCCCGAGTTCTCCGTGGTCGTCGCCCAGCCAGTTCTCGCCTGTTGAATGATGGATGAAGATGAGCTTGACGGGGCTTGACGGCGGTTGTGGATTCGGCCCGCCGTCGGGGTGCCCGGCGTCGCCCGCGTGCCCGCCGTCCATTCCGCCGTCGGCCGTGCCCGCATCAAGATTGCCGATGTCGAGATCGTGGGCGTCCGCGAGACCGATGTCGGCAGGCCCGGCATCGTACGTCGCATCTGCGCCCGCGTCGTACCCCGCATCCTGCCCGCAAGAGAGCAGCCCGCACTCCCAGATCCCCAAAGTGCATTCGCACGTGATGTGGTCGACGGAGTTTCCGGGGCAGGGGGTGAGCAGGCATTTCTCGCCCCCGGTCGTGCACCGTTTGCCGTCGTATCCTTCCCTGTACTCGCCCCCTTCGCCGCAGGCTACGACCTCCTCCGGTCCCCCGTCGCCGTCCGTTGCCGCGTCGAAGGACCCGTCGGACGAGTGGGACACGTCGGACCGGCCGGAATCCTCCCGCAGTCCCGCGTCGCCCGAAGTCGCCCCGTCCTCGGGAGTCGGCCCCCGGTCTTCCGCTTGGCCGCCGCTCTCGGGCAACGTTTCGTCCTCGTCGCACGCACAAAAGGCAAACACCGGGGCAAGAACAGCCATCATCGCCCATACGATCCGTTGCTTGGTCTTGATCATGATCCCCTTCCTTGTTCCGCGTCCCGAACATACACTCCCGCCTCCTGCCTCGTGCCTTCTTACAGTCCGCACTGCGCTCCGCAGTTTCCGGACATGCAGTTGTAGAGCGCCATCAGGAGGCTGAAGCTTCCGGGATACTGGCTCACGCAGCCGTTCCAGCATTGCATGTCGCCCTGCGGGCACTGCGCGACACACATCAGGGCCGAGACGCAGTCGGCGTTCTTGGCGCAGTTCTGGCACTGGGAAGAGCACGCGCTGTGAAAGCAGTCGCTGCACGCCTGCGAACCCCAGCTCAAGTTGCAGATGACCGACCCGCCGTCGGGGAGGAACCCCGCGTCAAACGGCAGGCCGGAGTCCGTCACGGTGCCGCCGTCCGGGGCCTGCACGCACTGGAGCTGGCAGTTCGACACCGCGCAGTTGTACAAGTTTGCGCCGTCGAACGCGCCGCCGGGATACTGCGTCGCGCAGGCGTCGAGACACGCCGTATCGCTCGGATCGCACAGCAGACCGCACTCGAAGACGCTCACGCACGCGGGGTTGTTCTGGCACGTGGCGCACCGGCTCACACAATCCGTCCGCAGGCATGTGTTGCACGCGGGGATGCCGGTGTTGAGAGTGCATGTCGCGCCCGCATCGGGGGTTCCGCCCGTGTCCGGATGGCCGGTGTCGATCGGGTGCCCGGCGTCGCCCGGCTGGCCGCCGTCCCCGTGCCCGGTGTCCCCGTGGCCTGCGTCGCCATGCCCCGCGTCCCCGTTCCCGGTGTCCCCCGGGTGGCCGCCGTCGCCGGGTTGTCCCGTGTCGGCGGTCTCCGCGTCGGTGACTCCCCCGGCGTCGTCCTGTTCTCCCGAATCAAACGACCCGTCGGACGGATAGGACGTATCGGACGGATCGGACGCATCGGACGGACCGGGCACGTCTTCGGCGGCGTCGCTCTGCGCGCCCGTGTCCGTTGTTCCCCGGTCTTCCGGTCCCTCCCCTCCGTCACGGCGCCCGCGGTCGCCGCCGGAGACCGCCCCGTCTTCGTCCTCGATCGTCGCGACGCCCATGTCGCCACACACGGCGACAAACGCCACGATCATCATCATCAGCGCGACAAACGCCAGCCGGCAAAACGCAGCGGAGTGCTTCATCGGACAACCTCCTGAAAACCTGGATTCCATTTCCGGACTACACCGTCCTGCCTGCTTCAAAGCCCTCGCGTATGGCCGTCGTGATGTTGCGCGGGGAGCTGGCGTCGCCGACGAGGTGGACCTCGGCGAACACTCCCTTGCATTTCTCGAAGAGGTCGGCGTTCGGTCGCGCGCCGGCGGCGATGATCACGGTTGTCGCAGGGATCTCTTTGACGGCGCCGTCCACTTCGACCTCCACACGGTCCGGATGGACGGCCTTGAGTCTGGCGGACACCATGATCGCAACGCCCAGTCTTTTTAGCTCCTGGAGGATGATCCACTTCGTAGATCTTCCTATGTCCGCACCGGGCCGCTCCAGCATGTCTATGACGGTGATCCGCCGCCGCGCCCTTGTCGAGAGGCGCCGGATCGTTTCGACCGGCTCGGCGTCGTTGTCGAGGAGGAACTTGACCATCCGGCCGTCTATGGTGTCTCGATCGGCTATCACGTGCGCCGTGTCGAGCCCCACGCCGCCGGCGCCCACGATGACGACATCGTCGGTCCAGTCGTGGAGGCCTTCAAGGACGTCCCGCGCGAGGACGACGTGAGGGAGGTCAATGCCGGGGACCGGCGGCCGGATCTGCGACGACCCCGCCGCGACGATGACCGCATCGAACCCTCCGGCACGGAGGCTCTCGACCGACGCGGACCGGCCCAAACGCACGTCCACCCCGAGTCGTCGCAGTTCGGCCTGGTGGAACGCGGCGAGCTCCGAATAAGGGTCCTTTCCCGGGGCGGCGCACGCGTCGTGGAGCTGGCCGCCGAGCCGCGAAGGGTGGCGCTCGAATAGCGTTACGTCGTGTCCGCGGAGGGCCGCCGTCCGCGCCGTCTCGCAGCCCGCCGGGCCTCCGCCGACGACCGCGACCTTTTTCTTCCTGGAGGTCGCCTCGAGTTTGCACTCACGTTCGCGGCTCGCCGCCGGGTTCACGGTGCACGCTGTGGGCAGGGCCTTGAACACGTTGTCGAGGCACTCCTGGTTGCAGCCGATGCAGGGCCGGATCTCGCGCTCGCGCCCTCCCTTCGCCTTTCGCGGAACGTCGGGGTCCGCAAGAAGCGGCCGCGCCATGTTGATCCCGTCGGCGAACCCGCGCCGCAGCATTTCCTCGGCCAGCTCGGGCCTGCCCAGCCGGTTGCTCGCAAAGACGGGGATCTTCGCCCGCTCCCGGATGTCGCGGGCGAGATACGCGTACCCCGCCGCCGGCAGGTGCCCGGTGATCTGCGGCACCAGCGACTCGTGCCAGCCGCCGGTGACGCTCAAGGCGTCCGCACCCTCCTCCTCGTACATCCGGGTGACCGAAAAGACCTCGTCGCGGCGGGCATGGTCGCCCATGAACTCGTTCCCGGCCACGCGGACGGTGAGCGCGACGCCCCCTCCGATCCGCCGCCGCACCTCTCGCATGACCTCGCGGGGGAAGCGCATCCGGTTTTCAAGGCTGCCGCCGTACTCGTCGGTCCGCGCGTTGGCGATCGGCGAGAGGAACTGGCACAGAAGGTACCCGGCCGACCCGATGACTTCCACCGCGTCAAAACCCGCCGCGACCGCGCGTTCGGCCCCGTCGCCGAAGGCGCGGACCAGGGAAGCGATCTCGTCGCGCGTCATCTCGTGCGGCACCTGCCGCGTCAGTTTCGACGCGATGGGCGAGGGCGCGATGGGGTCGATGCCGAACAGAAACGAGTAAGAATACCGGCCGGCGTGAAAGAGCTGCGCGCCCACCCGTGCCCCGTGCGCCTTGACGGCGTCCGCGAGCCTTTTGAGTCCCGGAACGAACGCGTCGTCATACAGCCCCGGCATCATGGCGCCGCCGCCCGGGGTGTCTATCGAGCAACCCCCGACGACGATGAACCCCGCCCCGCCCTCGGCGCGGGCGGCGTAGAATTCCACGAGCCTGTCCGTCACCTCGCCCGCGTCGTCGTAGTGGAGGTGCATGGCCGGCATGGCGATCCTGTTCTTCAGGGTCATCGGCCCGATCTTGAGTTCGCTGAATAGATGTCTGTAGGTCATCAGGAGTCCTTGGAGCGGTGGCGGCGATCGGCCTCTTCGACGAACCACCGCAGGTACTTGCCGGCCGACAGAAGCGAGAAGAAGAGCGAAATGTAAAGGAGCAGCAGCCCGGCTTCGTGAAAATGGAACCGCGTCCTGTAGACGCCGAAGTCCACCACGTGCGGGTAGTGGACGATGAGACCCACGATCCCGACCATCTGGAGAGCCGCCTTCCACTTCCCTTCCTGCCCCGCGGCCATCACCATCCCCTCGCCGGCCGCCAGGGCGCGCAGCGACGTGATGGCGAGCTCCCGCGCGATGATGACGATGATCGCCCACGCCGGCGCCCGCCCGTACGCCACGATCATCACAAGCGTGGACATCACGATGAGCTTGTCGGCGAGCGGGTCGAGGAACTTGCCGGTGATGGTGATGAGGTTCCAGCGCCTCGCGACCCAGCCGTCCAAAAAATCCGTGGCGCTCGCGATCGAGAAAACCAGCGCCGCCCAGAAACAGCTCACGGGGGTGTCAAACGCCATCAACGCCACGGTGACGGGGATCATGCAGATCCTCGCCAGCGTGATGGTGTTGGGGAGGTTGAAGAACTCCTCTTTGATTCCCTTTTTCAACCCGGATCTCGATCCGCGAACCGAAAGCGACGATCCGCGATTTCCGACTGCAGAACGCCGGTCAAGAACCCTCGCCGCCGGTTTTGCTTTGGGCGGAAAGGTGCTCTTTCTTGAACTGGAAGTAGTGTTTCAGGACCTTGCGGACGTAGTCCTTGGTTTCGGCGATGTTGGGGATCTTGTTTCCGCTCTTCTGGACGCGGTTGTGGCCGGCATTGTACCCCGCGAGCATCAGGACGAGGTCGCCGTCAAACATGTTGGCCAGCACACGGAGGTAGCGCGCCCCCCCCATGATGTTCTCGCGCGGGTCGAACGAGTCGGAAACGTACATGTCCGCCGCCGTCCCGGGCATGAGCTGCATGAGACCCTCCGCGCCCGCCGAAGACACCGCCGCGGGGTCGAGCGACGACTCGGTCACGATGACGGCCTTGATGAGGTAGGCGGGCAGGTTGTACTTCTGCGCCGCCTCGTTGATCACTGCATCGTACTCCGCCCAGTTCCGTTCGACCTTGCCGCCCGACTTGATGAAGGTTCTGCGCGAGAAGGCGGGCTTGTTCGATCCCTTCGCGAAGAGCTTGCACGACTTGGCGCGGCGGAAGTTGGTGTACACGACGTCCCCGTCCGCCGATGGACACGCGTAGAAGTTGTCCGCGGCCGCCGCACCGGACCAACCGGCAACCGCAACCGCAGCCGCCGCACACGCAATGTGTTTTTTATGCCGCACTGTCCGCCAGCCTCACTCTGTCAAGTATAGGCCACGCGTCCGGCCCGCGCAAATTCCCGGCGCGGCCCCGGGCAGCGGAATGCCTCTCAAGGTGCAAATTCCCACGAGCAGACGGCCTTTCCAAGACCGCTCACGAGCTCGAGCCGGAGCCGGCCGCCTCCCTCGCCCGGAAGGTCCCGTCCGTCCGCGCTCTTTTTCGGAAACCTCAGGAAATAGAACCTCGTAAACGGCGTGGCCTGGGGATACAACTTCCGCATCTGCGGGCTGAGCTCCTTGACGCTTGTTACCTCGGCCGGGAATGCCTCCGCGCCGGTCGCCTCGGACAGGACCCGCACGCGCCAGACGGAATCCCGGGTGTCGAGGTCGTTCCACTTGCGGTCGGTGGTGTACATCACCACGGTGATCTCGTGCCAATCTTTCGCTGCTGCCGACTCCGCCGCCCAGAGCCTTGCCGCATCCGGGGCGGGGAGGTCCATGGTTTTCGCATAGGCCGACACGAAGGCCCTGCGGAAATCCGGCGACTTGAACGTCGCTGCGATGAATGCCTCGCTCTGGAGCTCGCGGTAGATGTCGGCCCGGCGGGTCCACCGGGTGAGCACCTCCTCGTAGTCCCCGGCGGAATACTCGCGCTGCACGCGGTAGCTCACGGGTCCCGAGCGGCTCGCCGGACACGCCCAGAGAACGCAGGCGCAGGCGCACAGAAGCAGGGGGCCGATGACGCGCGTGCGCTGACGGGTGGAAACAGTGCAAACCATCGGCCGCTCACTCCTTGATGAAATCGCTTTTGACAAAAAGCGCCGAGAGCGAATGGCCCGCGGCCTCGATCGCCTTGCGCCCGCCCTCCTGGCGGTCGACGAGCGCTATTACTCCCGCCACTGAAAGCCCCGCGTCCCGGGCCTTTGCGCACGCGCGGAGCGTGGACCCGCCCGTCGTCACAACGTCCTCGATCATCACCACGCGCGCTCCGGGCCTCACGTTGTTCATGCCCTCGATCCATGCCTCGGTGCCGTGCCCCTTGAGCTCCTTGCGAATGATGAGCGCGGGCAGCGGCTTGCCTTCGACATAGCTCGTGAGGCTCACGGCGGAAACCAGCGGGTCGCCGCCGAGCGTCACTCCCGCCACGGCGTCCACCCCGCCTGCTATCGAACCGATCTCCTCAAGCACCAGCCGCCCGATGAGGTAGTGCCCCTCGGCGGTCAGGGCGGTCTGCTTGCAGTCGATGTAGAAGCTGCTCCTGCGTCCCGACGCCAAAATGACCTCGCGCCTCTGAAACGACTTTTCCTTTAGGATGGCCAGCAGACGTTCGCGATCGCTCGGCATAAGTCCCCTTACCGTTTCTAGTCGTCCCCCTCGCCGTCCAGCTCCTTCCCCTCGACGCGTCCGGAGGGGGGTGCCTTTCGGACGGCAATCACGGGGATGCGGTCTTTGACCACCTCGAAGGTGTTCTCGATGCGGAGTTTCGAGAAAATGAGATGGAACTTCGTCTCGAGCTCGGCCATGATCCTGTCTTTCGCCTCCGCCGGGAGCGCCCAGAAGTCCTTCTTGAAGGGCCCGATGCCCTTCTTCCGGGCCTTGTATATGAACTGCTGTTCGGAGTCGCCCGCCTTCCATTCGTCTTTGCAGTTCTCCTTGACCCACGCGTAGATTCTGTCGCGAAGGGCCGACGGCAGGTTGGGGCTGTCGTACAGCAGGTTCTGGAAGCCGGTGGCCAGGTGCACCTCGGCGGTCCCGACGGCCGGGAACTTGTCGAAAGCGTCTTCGGGAAGCGTGGATGCGCCGTGCTGGACCGCTCCGGCCATCGCGTACTTCTCGCGTCCCACGCGGCCGAGATTGTCGAGCACCGAAAAATCCAGCGCGACCTTGGCGACGGTCCCGTCCGGGAGGACGACGCCGCCGTGCGAGGTGCCGGTCTGGACGCTCATCTTCGCAAGGCCCCTGAGATCCGCGCCGAGTTTCGCAAGAGTCTCTTTGTACCCGGTCATGAACGCGTGCAGTTCCTCTTCGGTCGAGTTCTTCTTGCCCACCTCGCCGATCTCGCCGCCCACCGAGACCGTGACGCCCGCCGGCTCGATCTTCCGGATGAACGCCGTAAGCTCGGCCGCGACTTCGAAGTTGTCCCTCTGCTGCTCGAGAACCGTTCCTTTCGAAAGGTCCACGAGCGTGGAGGAATCGATGTCAATGTTGTAGAAACCGGCGCCGACCGCCTCGGTGATGAGGTCACGGAGCGACTGGACCTCCTTGCCGCGGTCTTCCCGGAACTTCTTGATGTTTGCCTGGAAGTGGTCTCCCTGGATGAATACGGGCCCGGTGTAGCCTTCGGCGATCGCGGCGGCGGCTACCTGCGCTGTGTATTCGGCGGGCCGCTGCAACGTGTACCCCATCTCGGACTTTGCGATCTCGAAGATGAACGCGCCGGCGTGGAGCCTTTTTGCCGCACGGAGCATCGCCCGTGCCGAGTGGAAGGTCATGCCGCGGAGGTTCACCGCCGGGACCGAAAAACCCGAAATCTCCCCCCGCCCGCGCGCCAGATAAAGCTCGAAAATCGACGCCGGCTGGACGCCCAGCTCGCGTCCGATCTCCCAGATCAGCCAGTTCGCGTAGTCCTTGACCGCCGGGATGTCGGCGACGGCCGATTCCATGGCAAGGGTTTCGATGACCTCGGCCGCGAGCCGCTTTTTGTCCTTTACGGTCACCCCGCCTTTCGAGTCGATTTCCACCACGCCTTTGAGCGACGCCGCCAGTTCCCCGGTCGTCTTGCGGGCCATGAACCCCTCCACGGTTGGATTGCCCATTCGCCGCCGCCAAGCTACGACAATTCCAGGCGGTTTTCAACTCCCGGCCGCCACGAACCGGCCGCCACGAACCATGGCCATTTGCGGTTCCCGTGTGCTAGATTCCGCCCGTGGATCCGGGCATCTTTTCGAGCGGGGAGTTTTTTTCGGTTGCGTGCGCGCTTGTGTGGGCGATCGCGACCATCCTGTTCCGCAAGGGCGGCGAGCACGTGCCCCCTGTGGCGCTCAACCTTTTCAAGGACGCCGTGGGGCTGGTCCTTTTTCTTGTGACCCTGCCGATCATTGGCGTCCGCCTCCTGGATCCGTCGCACCCGCCTTCCGATTGGGCGATCCTTCTCGCCTCGGGGGCGCTGGGGATCGGGATCGCGGACTCGCTGTTTTTCGCGGCGCTCAACCGCCTGGGCGCGGGGAGGCTCTCGATAGTCGCGAGCCTTTACAGTCCCGCCGTCGTCGTTTTCGCATTTCTGTACCTCGGCGAGCCGCTGGGGCTCGCGATCGTATCGGGAGCCGCGCTGATGATGGGCGCCGTGGTCGTGGGCACGTGGGAGCCCGCGCGCACGGCGGCACGTGCCGATCGGAAGATGCTTGCCGAGGGCGTCGCTCTGGGGCTCGTCTCGGTCACGTTCATGGCGGCGGGGATCGTGCTCGCCAAGCCGGTTTTGAACACTGCCGATCCATGGTGGGCCGCCACTGTCCGTCTCATCGGGGGGACGGCGCTTCTGTGCCTTCAGGCGCTGACGAGGCAAAACCGCGGATCCGTTCGCGCTTGCTTTACGCCCAACGCCTCCTGGCGCTTCACAGTCCCGGCCGCGTTCATCGGCGCCTACGTCGCGATGATCATGTGGGTGGTCGGCTTCAAGTACACCAGCGCCGGGATCGCAGGGGTCCTAAACCAGACAAACGTGATCTTTGCCCTAATCCTCGGGGCGCTTTTCCTTGGCGAGCCCGTGACGCTGCGCAAGGTCCTCGCGGTCGTGCTGGCCTTTGCCGGCGCCGCCGCTGCGATGTGGAAGTAGACCTATTTTGCCGCGAAGAGCGCCGCGCCGAGGGCGCCGGAGAAGCGGGCGAGGGGAGGGGAGATGACGTCGACTTGGAGGATTTCCTTGAGCGCCTCGGCCACGGCGGGGAGGTCGGAAACGCCGCCGGTGAAAATCAGGACGCCCTTCACGCCCATCCGTTTGACGAGGCCGGCGCAGCGTTCGGCGACCGCGTAACAGGCAGCCCAGGCGATTTCGTCGGGACGCTCTCCGCGCGCGGTGAGCGACACCACCTCGGAGTCGGCGAAGACCGTACACATTGACGAAAGCCGGGCCTTCCGGCCCGAAGCAAGCGCCGCCGCCGACACGCCCTCAATCCCGAATCCAAGCGTTCGCGAGATCACCTCGAGGAACTTCCCCGTCCCTGCCGCGCACTTGTCGTTCATGGCGAAGTCCACCGCGTGCCCGCCGGCGTCGACCTTGATCCCCTTGCTGTCCTGGCCGCCGATGTCGAGCAGGGTAAAACCAGGCGCGAGGCGTGAGGCGTGAGGCGTGAGTCCGAAGTCCGGAGTCGTGAGTCGTGAGTCGGGAGTCGTCAGTTTGCCGGTGACCAGGGCGTGCGTGCCGAGCGCGTGGCACGAGATCTCGGTCTTCTGTGTCCCGAGGTGGGCGAGGAGCTTGCGCCCGTAGCCGGTGACGCACACTTTCGACTCCCCGCCGAAATCGGCGGGCACCGCGGCCCTGGCCCGGTCGAGAAGCATCGTCCCCGAGCGCACGGGGTCGGTCCCGGTGGGGGCCGAGTCGGCGTGGATCACCGCCCCGTTGCCCACTACGGCGATCTTCGTTACGGTCGAGCCCGAATCTATCCCTATTGAAACCATTGTTCGAGAAAGGCCTCGATGCGCCCCTCGGCCTGTTCGTCCGAGTATGCGCGGGGGTCGGTCATGTCGGCGTCCAGGATGAGGACCGGTTTCCCGGTCTCCTTTGTGAACATGCCTTTGAGCATGTACTGGCCTATCGAGTACGGCTTGCACGACCGGTTGCTGTGCATGATCATCCCGTGGGCCGAAAAATCCGAGGCCATCTGCGACAGGATCTTCACGCGGTCGGGGAAATTCCGGTTGATGTACGGTTCGAGATATGCGCGGGCGAGCGCCTCGTAGATGTCGTCGAGCTTGCGCGGGATCTCCTTGATGGCCGCCCACGAGTTCGTGTACGTCGATGCCACGACGATTGCGCCCCGGAAAGCCAGAAACTCGGACATTCGGCGGAGGCGGAACCAGATGGGAAGGTTGTCCCACAGGAGCCTCGTGTGCTGGGCGTCGGCGATGAGCCCGCCTCGCGACAGGGTTTCGAGTTCCGAAAGGAGCGTTTTGTAGTACTCGATCGGTTTCTCGGTGCCGCGCAGCGTGACGATGGGGGCGATATGGATGAACGCGTCAAGGGCCGAGAGCGGGGCGGGACTGCGGCGCGCGATATCGAGCACCTCGCCCCAGAGCCGGGACCCCTCGGCCGAGAGTTTCACCACCTCGACGAAACGGTCTTCGTCAAAGGGAACCCCGGCGACCTCCGCCGCGACGTCGCGGAAGCGCCTGAATTGCGCGACGACGAAGTCAGCTTCGCTTTTCCCGAGCCCGGTCGTGAGGTACGGCATCTCTATGGCGACAAACGGCTTCTTCTTCCGGTAGGCCACCTGCTGGAACCACTTAATGATGGTCGTGCAGATGTTCGTCCCGGCGACGATGAGATCCGGGTCGGGGAGGCCCATCACCGGGCCGCCCTGTACGATGTCGGCGCCTATGTCGCAGCGCGCGTATGAGCACAGGTCCGGAAGGTACCCGGCGGCTTCGGCCTCGGCGATGAGCGCCGGCGACTGCTTCGACGCGCCGCACATCGCCGCGTAGTTCTCGGGATAGATGGGCACGTAGTCCAGCGCGTAGAGGAACTCGACCGGGGCGCCCGAAGAAACCCACGCCACCTTCTTCCCGTTGTACGAGGCGTTTTTCGCCTCGAGGTAGTACGCCGCCATCAGCGACTTGAGCTCGTCCTGGGCCTGAAGCTTCACCGGCATCAGAGTGACTCCGCAAACGCTGCTATGCGCGCCGCCGCGGTTTCAAACGTCCGCATTTTCTGTTCGGTCTCGACAAGGAGCGTCTTGAGCCCGTTCCCTCTGAGCGCCGCGTCGATCCATGGAAGGTCAAACGCCTCGTTCTCGCAAGCCTTGGTCTGCCAGAAGACGACGCCGGCGGCCCCCGCCTCCTTCGCGAGATCGGCGAGGTACCCGGGCCTCTTGTCATGGCCGAACGTGTTCGACGGACATGGCACCCCGCCCAGAAACGCCTGCGCCAGGTCCTTCGGACCGAGCGATTCAAGGATGGGGCGCGAGAAAAGCCTTCTGCCGGCCATGAAGTCGTCGTCGGCCAGCCAGAGTCCGTGTTCGGCGAAGACGTCGAGGAACTCCGGCGGGATGGGCGCCGTTCCCGATACCATCACACGCCTGCCCGCGCCGGCCGCGTCCCCGCACTTGAAGTTCGCCGCGCACCCGCTCATGGCGTCCGCGAAAGCCCCGGGGTCCATGGTCTGGGCCGCAAATACCGCGTCGTAAAAACCCCTTCCGGTGAACGCCTGCGGGCACTCGCGCCTCAAGGCGTAAAGCTCGAGCACAGCGGTCTTGACGGCCGAATACCGGTCGGTCTCGTACGCGAGGGCCTCGCCGGACGGCTCGCGGCCGGTGGCGGACTTCATCCACCGCGAGAATCGCGCCACCTCGTCCCGGAGCCACACGCCCGCCTCGTCCGGAAACGATGACCGGGGAAATCGGAAGCAGAACACCTTCCTGCCGGACGCCGCGATGACGTCCGAAAGGTTCTGCATCGTGTCGCAGACCGAGGGGACCAGGAATCCCGCCGCGAAGTCCAGCGTGCCGTCGAGCACGTCCTCGAGCACTGATTTGGCCATCGAGCAGATGTACGCCTGCAGGGCGGCGTCGGCGTTCACGGTCGCCGCCCGCCCGCCCCAGACGCGGAACGGGTGTGCGCCGGCCGCGGCGACGAGTTCGGCCGGGAAGTACCCCGGAAGGACGGCGATCGGCGCCCTTCCCTTTTTCCTGCTCTCGGCGGCCACGGCGTATGGCCGGCTCGCGGCGTCGACGATGACCTTCGGTAGATTCATGCGCGGATTAAACAGTAAAGTGCGCGGGGTGTCAACCTACAGTGCCGACGACGTCATCCTCACGCCGCAGCGGGGGCAGGTCGTCGCCTCGGTCCACTGGCCGCACGACGGGCAGGCCCGGCGTTCGGGTTCTGCGCCTGTGGCGGGCTGGGGTTCGGGCGGCCTGGGTCTCACGCGCACGCCGCATGCGGGGCAGAACAGTTCGGTCGTAGGCTGCTGGCAGTGCGGGCACGCATAGGCCCGGAGGGCTCCGGCCAGCTGCGGCATTGCGGACTTCTCGGCCCCCCCTGATCTTACGCGAATCGCGCATGTCGGGCAGAACATCTCTGTCGTCGGTTGCTGGCAGTGCGGGCACGTGTACGCGCGCGGCGCCGCAGCCGGAGCTTCGACTGGTTGGGCCGGCGTCTTGAACCCGTGAGGTCTTACCCTGATCCCGCAGTTGGGACAGAATATCTCGGCAGTCGGCTGCTGGCAGTGCGGGCAGGTGAGCGCCGGGTTCGCAACAGTCGCGCCGGGCATAAGCAGCAGGTCGTCATCGGAATCCGCGGCCGGGACCGCGGCCCCGGCCGTCGGCCCGGTTTGCGGAAACGCCTTCCCGCAGTTCTCACACTCCTCCCCCGCCTCCTGTTCGTGCTCGCACATCGCGCACTTTTGCATGGCGTTCCCTTTCCTTGGAACGTGGGTCAACCCACCTTGCTCAGATCGATCCCGGTCCCCCAGGCCGCCGCCAGACCGTCCTTCAACATGCGGTTTCCCGGCGCCTTGAGATCGGGGTCGCGACGGACAATCTCGAATGCGTCCCCGCGCGCCTGCGAAAGCAGCTGCGAGTCGAGCGTGAGCCCGGTCATCTGGAGGTCCGGCAGGCCGGATTGACGGGTCCCGATGAACTCGCCCGGGCCGCGGATGGCGAGGTCCTCCTCGGCAATGGCAAAACCGTCGTTTGTCTTTTCCATGATTCGCAGGCGCCGCTCGGCCTCCTCGGACCGGCGGTAACGGGCCACGAGAAGGCAGTACGAGCGGTCCGCCCCGCGGCCGACGCGTCCCCGGAGCTGGTGAAGCTGCGAAAGCCCGAAGCGCTCGGCGTGCTCAACGACCATGACTGTCGCGTTGGACACGTCGACGCCGACCTCGATCACGGTGGTCGACACCAATATGTCCAGGCGTCCCGACTTGAACTCGGACATCACCGCGTCCTTCTCGTCGTCCTTCATCCTCCCGTGCAGGAGCCCGACGCGCCGGCCCGGGAACACGCGGGAGCGGAACTCGTCGGCCATCCGCGTGGCGTCCTTAAGATCGACCTTTTCGGACTCCTCGACCAGCGGGTACACCACGTAGCACTGCCGCCCCGCCGCGATCTCGCGCTCCATGACCTCGTGGCACTTCTTCTGCTGGCCGTCGTAGAAGACCCTGGTCGCCACCGGCTTGCGCCCGGGCGGGAGCTCGTCGATGACCGAAAGATCGAGATCGCCATAAAGGCTCATCGCCAGCGTACGCGGTATCGGTGTCGCCGTCATCACGAGGATATCCGGATTCCGGCCCTTCCTCCTGATCTCGGCCCGCTGCATGACGCCGAAACGGTGCTGTTCGTCGATCACCGCGAGACCCAGCCTGCCGAACTCGACCTGCTCTTCGAGGACGGCGTGCGTCCCGACGACGATATTGACGCGCCCCGAAGCGATCCCGGAAAGGACCTCTTCCCTTTCCGCACCGCGCACCGCTCCCGTGAGAAGTGCGATGGACTGCCTTCCTTCCGAGTACGCCCGGAGATTGCGAAGGTGCTGGCCGGCCAGGATCTCGGTCGGAGCCAGCATCGCGGCCTGGCATCCGTTCCCGACCGCGATGAGCATCGCGGCAAACGCGACGGCGGTCTTGCCGCTCCCGACGTCACCCTGCAAAAGGCGGTTCATCGGCGCCGGGCGCTGCATGTCGGCGGCGACCTCGCGAAGCGCGCGTTTCTGCGCCGCGGTCAACTCGAACGGCACGACGCCGCGCAGGACGTCCTCGGGCCGGCCGTCAACGCGAAAAGCGATTCCCGGCTCGGCCTCCGAGCGGGCCTTTCTCATGGCGAGGCCGAGCTGCAAAAAGAAGTACTCCTCGTACGCGAGCCGGCGGCGGGGGGCGGCCCGCATCGTTTCCAGGGCCGCGAAATCCGAGTCCGCCGGCGGGAAGTGGATCTCCCGGACGGCGTCGGCGCGCCCAATCAGACCGCGCGCCGCCCGCAACGAGTCGGGGAGCGTCTCGACAATCGCGCCGGAGTAGTCCTCGACCGCGCGCGCCATGATGCGGAGCAGGTGCCCCTCGGTGATGCCCTCGACCTTGGGATAGAGCGGGACGATCCGCCGGTAGTTCAGGTCGTCTTCTTCGAACGCCTCGGCCTTGCGCAGGGTCGGGTGCACGACCTGGAACTGCCCGCGGTAGACCGAGACCTTCCCGCAGGCAACCACCGTGTCCCCGACCGAGAACTCCCCGGTCAGGCGTTTGAGGAGGCTCCGATTGAAATGGAACCACTTGAGCGTAAGGTACCCGTGTCCGTCGCCGATTACCATTTCCCACACGCGGGGTCCGGCCTGGCCGCGCGTGATCACCTTTCCGATCACTGTGGCCGTTTCCTTGTCCCGCAGTCCGGTCGTCTTGAGCAGCCTCCGCCGGTCCTCGTAGGCGCGCGGGAAGAACGTGAGGGCGTCACCGACGGTGAATATGCGCCGCGCCGCGAGCTTTTCGGCGACCGCGGGCCCAACGCCCTTTACGAACTTGATGGGGGTGTCCAGACGACAGGCGGAAGGCGGAAGGCGGAAGGCGGGAGCCGGGACGTTCAGGACCGGGGACTGCGGGCTGAGGACTGAGTCAGATGGTTGACTGTCCGACGGCGGTCCGCGGTCCGTGGTCCCCGGCCCACCGTCCCCGGTCCCCGGTACATGGTCTCCGGTCGCGAGCCTTTGTCGAATCGCTGCGAATTCGGCGATCCGGCGCTTTTTTTCGTCAATTGGCAATGCATCGAACCCCCGGACGAGTTCGAGCATTCGCTTGATCAATGCCTTTTGCCCGGGGTCGGCGTGCGGAAACGCCTCGTGAAGCGCTCCCGAGAACGCCCGCTCGAGGTCCCGGATGACGGCGAGATTGGCGCCCGCGTTGCGCGTGGCGTATTCAAGCGGCCGGGCGATGCCTTCGAGGATTTCGCGGATGCCAGGCACCGGGCTTGTCAGGACCGCGCGGTCGCGGCCTTGTTGAGGTCACGGAGCAGGCGGCCGAGGTCGAGGTGATGGCGCTGCGCCCCCAGCTCCACGGTGGCCGTGAGCACGAGGGCGCACTCGGTGCACGGAAGCCCGTAGCTTTCGAGCACCGCGCACGTCTGAGGATAGTCGCGGATCATCCGGAGGATGGGCGTGCCCCTGGTGATCGGTCCGGCGGATTTGGCCTGTCGCTTCTTCATCCGCTTAAAAGACGCGCGCCTAGAACTGCCCCGTCATGCAGATGTTCCAGAAAAAGATGAACGTGTCACTCAGGCGAAGGCGTTTCCCCCGCTGGTCGAGCTCTGCCTCGTAGGCCGGGTTGACGATGTCCCCCTCGGCCTTGCTCACGATCCCGTTGTTGTTCCTGTCGGTCCCGATCTTGTCGAAAGTGAGGTAGTGGATCGTGTCGTGGCCGAAACCGATGTTGGTCGCGAACTTGAAGTACTTCGCGGCGACGAAATACAGACCGAACTGGCCGAGGAATTCGACGTACTGCTCGGTCGCCGTGAGCCGGCCGAAGTCGTCGGGCTTGTCGATGATCGGGTACCCGTCGGCGTCCCTCTCGTAGTCGCCGTTCTCGTCCTTCTTGAAGAACGTTTCGCCCGGCAGGAACTCGGCCATCTCGGAGTGATCCACCTGCGCGTCGCTCACGAACACCGTCCCGAGCCTGACGTCGATGCCGAACTTGTGCCCTTCCTTATGGTCCTCGTACGGGATGATCTCGGTGCCCACGCTGAACCCGCCCTTGTGTCCCGGCCTGATGTAGTCGTAGTACTTCGGGTCGGTGTCGCTCCCGGGCCCGACCGAGAAAGGGAGGGAGTAGAAGACGCCGAAGTACGGGTCGAGATACCGGAACCGCTTTGAAAAGGCGGTCGAAAAGGTCAAGACCTGGACTTTTTTCCCCGGCCCGCCGTTCGGCACGGCGGGGTCGATTTGCGAACCGGTGGGGATGGTGTACTCGAAAGCTATGAGCCACGTCGCGGTCGTGTCGTCCCACCACAGCGTTCCCGCCTCCTTGTCGCGCTCGAGCACGTGGTTGGGGCGCTGGTCGTTGAATATCGCCCACTTGAACCCCACGGTCATGTCACCGTAGCCCGAGCGGTCCATGGCCCCGGGGATCTTGACGATCGCATCCTCCTCCTTCTGTTTCGGGAGGTTCTGGCGGTTGATCGTGAAACGGGTCATCCCGCTGGTGGAGGAGTCGAGCGAAAGGTCCTTGGTCCAAGAGAGAACGACGGGGAAGGTCACGAAGATCTCGAGGTCCCGGAACACGCCTATGTCCAGCCGCGGCACCAGGGTATAGACGTCCTCGGCGTATGCCAGGTTGGCCGCGTCAATCATCGACGTGCCCTTGTTGTACTCCCGCGTGACCGACGACCGCTTGTACCAGCCCTGAAAAAACAGGTCGACGTTTGCCTGGAACGGCGCATCGTCGTAGAAGGCGCCGACCACCTTGGTGTACTGCGCGGAATCGGCGGGCGCGGGTGCTGCCAGGATGGCCGCGCACAGCGTCGTCAGCAACAGAAGCCTTCCGGTCATATCAGGGGACCTCCGGCACAAGAGGGCACGCGCAAATGTACGGCGACGCTATCAGCCGTGTTTTTAAAAGTCAAGACGAACCCGCGGGCCTGCGATTCGGAGTAATGTCTGGTGGTCGCCCACCGACACGCCCCTCCACCGTGTCTCGCGATGCTCCGCCGGACGCTTCGAGGTGAGCAGCGATCGGTTTTGGCGAGACACGGCTCCAGGACGCGCCGGCGGGCGGCCTGCGCCGTGCACAGCGTCGTACTCCAAATTCCAGCGCGGGCGTGGGGGCGGGGGTGGGCGCGGCAACCCTCCTTTCTTGGGGATGTTTGTGGTAACATCGGGCCGTTGCAGACGCCGCGCAGAGACGGTGATCCGTTTTCGGACTTTTGCGAAGGACGAACAGGATCGGCCGCATGAGCGCTCAAGTGCCAACAGCCGCGGAAAAACGCGCCCGACACGCCCGGGGCTGGACTGATCCCTTGGCGCAAACGCGGAAAAGGTCTTCCGTTTGTCCTGCGCGCCAGGCAACAGTCCGCGCTGCCTCGAGGGCGCACGTCGTGATTGGCGCCGTGGGACTGGTCGCAGTCCTGCTTTGCAGCGCCTGCTCGAAGGACGGCTGCTCGACCAAGAGGCAATCGGCGACTCCCAATCCGGCCATCTCTGATCTTCCAAGTGAAACGAAGAAAGGTGACAACAGACAACCGGCATCAGGAGGGGGCGGCGACCCCACAAGGGACTTCAGGGTCTGTAGACTCGCCGTCAGGGATCCGCTCGCTTTGTGGCCTGGCGCCGCGCCGGCATTTTCGTCCGCTCTTGGCGACGGAGAACTCGACTTGGTGGCCGCTCGAGACGGTCGGTTTTCGAGGTTTGGCGTCAAGGATGAGACGAAAGCCCTCGAAGGCGACTGGTTCGAATCGGCGGAAGGCCCGTCGCCCCGTGAAGGCCACGCCATGGCGTATGATGCCGGCCGCGCAGAGGTTGTGCTCTTTGGCGGGTGGGATAGCAAGAGCAGGGTTCACTTCGATGACAGGCGCAGATACACCCGGAAAACAAGCCTTTGGGGAGATACCTCCATTCGATGGCGTACGATGACGCCAGGGGATCGACAGTGCTTTTCGGCGGGTACAACAACGCCTTGCTTGGCGACACATGGGTTTGGGATGGAGGGAGTTGGACGGAGATAGCCCCGCCTGCGCACCCGCACGCGCGAGCCGGACACGCCATGGTGTATGACGGCGTCCGCAACAGCGTCCTGCTGTCAGGAGGAAAAGGCAGCGGCGGAGCTTTCCTCGAAGATCTTTGGGAGTGGAATGGGTCTTCATGGACCGAAGCGCGCATTTCTCTCAAGGCGATGAACCGCACGGCGGATCTGTCATTGCTTGAAGGGGGGCGGGGCGCCGAGCTGACGATATCCGGGACCATTTGGTCCAACCTGCGGAAGGCCGACGCCGCCGGCGACGCGCCGCCGGGTTTCCCGGCAAACCTTCACGCCGTTCACGTTGCCAGGTTCGATGTTCCGTCCGGATCGTCTTTTTCGGAGATGAAGGTGGGCTGGACCGGTTCCGGCGCGGGGCCGGACATTTCGAGAAAAGGGTCGATCTCGCCCGGTGCCGGGTTCCATATTTGGGATTGGAACAGCGGGGAATGGAAATCCGTGGGGTCGATCAAGACGGCAACAGGCTCCTGCAATGAGCCCGAAGGAGGCAACTGCACCATCTCGTCAACCTTCGCTGGCGATTTCGGTCGATTCGCGAAATGGGGCCGCGTCTGGCTCATGGCAATGTCGAAACACCCATGTTTGGGATCGACAGAAAGTGAGATTGTCACCGATCACTTCGGTGTGAACTTCGAGGAGGAGGAGCGTTGAGGTGAACGGCCCACGGGGAGTGAATTCTGATGCGGTTGTCCGTCATCAGCGGACGAGACGGGCAATGAAACTGCACGCAGCAGCGATCGTACTCGCGGGGTTCGTTTTCCTTGGATGGCCGGCGTTGTCCCACGCCTGCGGAGTGTGCGCGGATCATGGTCTGCGAATACGCCATCCAAATCTCGAGGCTGGCGCCCTGTTCTTTTATTGGTTCATTCTCGCATCGGTCTTGAGCGCGATCGTGCGCCCGAAGGACAAGACGGTGGTCTCACCGCACCTCTCGTGGAAGTGGGTCCTTGGCTTCCTCGGCGTGGGAGTCGTTGCCTATATCATAGCGTTGTTCCTGACCAGGGGCAGCATGATACTGACGAACCTCATCGCCGGCGGCGTCTGGCTGGTCTTCGTATTGTGGAGGTGTGCGAAGGCGATCCGGAACAGGCCAAATCCCTGGCAGGTGAAGGTCCACCTCGCACTTAATGCGGGGTTTTTCCTGATGGTGGTTTGGGGCTTCACCCCTTCGAGCAAGCACCAGAGCGTCGATCATTTGATCGGTTTGCTCAACTACGAGGTGTTCGATACTTCGGAGGTGGCCCTGCCGAAGTTGCTGGAGCATGGCCAGTCAGCGGTGCCGAAGTTGATCGAGGCGACCGATAGAGCGATCAGCGACAAGCACCGCATGAAGTTGCCGTACCTCTTCTACGCGCTCGAGAAAAACTGCAATCCGACCGTCAGAGACTACCTGGAAAAAGTGCTGACTGACAAACTGCCGATCGGTGACGACAAACGGTCAACCACGGCGGCGGTAATGGCATATGCAGCGTGCAAAGGTCCGGGCGCTGCCCAACGCCTGATCCACCAGTTCGACAACCCTGAAAACAGAATTCACACTGCGATCCTGCTGGGCGGAATGGTACGGACGGGCAGCAAGGCGGGAGTCTTGTTTGCATTGGATCATTCCGATTTCCTCACCGACCATGCCAGCCAATTGGAGGACGGATCGGGCGGTTCCAAAACGACCAATCGGATTGCCCTGGACGGACTCGTAAACGGCAAAAGCTCCGAGGACCTGCGGAATTCGCCGTTGTATCGGTGGCGGAACTCGATCGGGCATTCCGGCAACAAGTACGCCAAGGATTTCTACTGGGAGGAGGACAGCATGTTTTCTGCCGTGAGGGACGACCTCGGAAGATCAGGGATAGACAAGTTGAAGACCGCCCTCAATGACAGAGGGGAAGAGATCCGACGCCACTGGGAGAAAGTACTCGAGTAGCAGGAAAAACGGGAGTGCGGCGCTGTTTTTTGGGAGGATCGGGCGATGCGTGGGACGAAGGCGGGCCTTTTGGCGATCACGTGGTGGCTTTGTGCGGCGCTTGCGGCGGGCGGGTGTGCAACCGCGGGTGGACCCGAAACGGCCGGGCCGAAGCCGGCTGCGCCTTCCGTCGTCGCGACGCCGCGGATGGCAGGGATGGAAAAAATGGAGCAGATGGAGCAGGGCGTGCAGGAACCGTGCGTGTACTGCCAGGTGCTCTACCCCGCGCGCCTCGCCGCGCATTGTCCGCATTGCGGCGACCGGCGCATCGTCTTTCGGCCCGCCCGGATGATGAGCAGGGAGCTGGCCACGGAACACATCGGCGAGCTCAAGACGCAGTGCAGCCGCATGGAAGAGGCGGTTCGCGCGGCCCGGCCCGAAGCGCGGCCCGCGGCGCTTTCGAGTCTTCGCCGCTGCTTCATCGGCCTTCTGCGGGACACGCTGACCTACGGCGTGGGCGAGTCAAAACCGCTCGTGGAGCGCATCCACGCGCTCGACGCCGATCTCGGCCCTGCTGGTGTTGAATGATCTGCTTGTGGTAGAAAGCGCTTTGGAAAGATGCAAAGGAGGGGACGCCGTGAAAAAGCCTTTTCTGTCTGTCGTATTCGTGATCGCGGCGCTTCTGCCGGCGGGGGCGTTTGCGCAGGTGGAGTTGAATCCCACGGGGTTCTCGGGGACCTACCCGCGGGTCCAGGCGGCGCCGGACGGGTCGTTCCACATGATCTATTTCAGCGACAGCGGCGGCGACATCCGCCACGCACGGTTTGCGGGCGGGGCGTGGGGGTCCGAAACGGCGGTCCCCCAAAGCGGGAACGCCTCGACCGTCAAATACAACCTTGCCTCATTCGCCGTGGACCCGGGTTCCAAGCCTCACGTCGTGTGGGGCCCCGGGGCCAACTGGCAGGACATCTCGAACCACACACGGGGCGTAGGGTACTGGAACGGCGCGACCGGCGCACAGCGCGAGATCTTTGACGATTACACCGAGTACGTGGCGCTCGGCATCAACACGGCGGGCAGGAAGCTATTCGCGTCGGCGGTCATCCTTCTCCCCGGCGACTCGGCGCCCTCCGGCATCGCGTGGGCGGAGATGAGCGGCGACAGCCTCGGCGGGTTCACGAGGTTTGACGGCGCGGACCACGAAGGGAAATACGTTTCGTTTTGCGTGGGCTCCGACGGCACGCTCCACCTCGTCTGGCGGTGGCGGTACGTTCGGTATGCGAAATTCGATGGAAACGCGTGGAACGCCGTGGAAAGGCTCGCCACTTCGGATGGCAGCGCAGAATACCCGTCGTGCTCGGTGGACGCTAGCGGGAACCCGCACGTGGGGTGGCTCATGTGGCAGGACACGGGTGGCGGCACATGGAAGCCGACGGAGATCAGGTACGCGGTGCACAAAAACGGGTCGTGGAGGCCGTCGACGGACGGGTACCTGCTCCAGAGCCTTTCGGCCGGCGGCACCAGCCCCACGGCCGCGTCCGATGCGCTGGGGAATGTGGCGGCGGTGTGGTCCGAGGGGTCAAGACTCATGCTTGCGGTTTCGACCGACGGAGGGGACTCGTTCGGGTCACCTTCGGCCGTGCGGACCGACCTCAAACCCGGTTACGACACGCAGTTCAGCCAGCCTTCCGTGCCCGTATTTGTTTACGACGGGAAGTTCCAGGCCATCTACACGCGAAGCGACGGGGAACTCGTCCGCGCGGTGTTCACCGACATCGTCGTCGTCGAAAAAGACGCCGGAACAGACGACACGGGGATCGGCGATGCCGGGGTTTCGGACAGCGGCGCGGCCGAAGATGGCTCGAATCCCGACGCCACGGCAGGCGATACCGGGGAACTGCCGGATTCGGCCCTGCCGGACTCCGGGGAACCTGATGCGACTCAAGCGGACGCCGCGGCGGCAAAGGACACCGGCACGAAGCCCGGCGCACCGGACGGCGGGACGCTTTCGAAGGACACGGGGACCAGAACCGACTCCGGCGATTTCGAGTACGGCCTGGGCTGCGGCTGCGCGACGGTGGGTTTGTAGGCCGCAAGTTCAGGGTTTCCACCTGAGCCGTCTGTGGTATACTCGTTCGCGAACGCAGTCGAAAAAGGAGGTTGATTCATGCGCAGGTTGATCATCGTGGCCATCATGTTCGCGGCAGTTTCCGTATGGATGCTCAACATCCAGCCCGCGCACGCGGGGCAGAAGACGTGGCAGTGCACCTGCAAGCTTGTAGACGACGAGACCAAGAAGGACAAGGGCGAGTGGGGCCCCAAGACGATGTGCGCAAAGACCGAGGAGGGCGCCCAGGGCGACGCGAACAAACAGTGCGAAAAGGAGACCAAGGACCGAAAGGTCAACTGCAAATGCCACTGCAAGAAGACGGGCAAGGCCTGCGACTGGTAATGACGCGGCAGGGTTTCGCCGGGAAGCGCCGGGCGAACGCGGCGAAAACACGCCAGTTCTGTGCGGCCTTTGCGTCTTTGCGTGAGAACGCTTTGGTTTGTGCGGCGGTATCAGTCTTCTTTGTGTTTCTCGCAGGTTGCGGCGGCGGAGAGGGGGCCTTGACCGATTCCGGGGCGGCCGACGCAGGCTTCGCCGACGCCGGCGCGCCTGACGCGGGGCTCTCGGACGCGGGCGTCGCAGACGCGGGGAAGGCGTGCACGACGAAGCCGCCGCCGCCCTTCGCCCCCGACCCAAACCAAAAAAAGTTCGCGCTCTCGTTGTACCACTTCAACGTGCAGTACGTGGCGGGGGGCTTAGACGTCACGCTCAAGGACGGGACCAACGCCGTCTTCGGCGAGATGAGCAAGGGGTGGACCGAGGAGAAGCTCAACCGCTGGTACATCACGCAGCCGTTCGAGGCCACGCTCGACCTGTACCTCGCGCACCCCGGCTGGAAAACGGACTTCGAGTTCCAGGGCTATCTCTTGGAGCTTATCGCGAACGGGTATCCCCGCGTTCTCGAGAAGCTCCGCACGCTCGCCGAAAACGGCCAGGTCGAGACGATCTCCATCCACTACTCCGACCAGTTCTTCACCGCGTTCCCGCGCGCCGATCTGCAAAAGTCCGCGGACATTACCAGGGCGATCTTCGAAGGGGCGTGCGTCCCGCTCTCCGGAGTGGTCTTCAACCAGGAGGGCCAGGACGGGGTGGGGAAGCACGACTTCATGGCCGAAAACAGCTACACCATAGACATCTTCCCCACCAATCTCTGGCTATACTACCACCAGGGCGTCCCGCGCGCCCCGTACTATCAGAGCCGCGGCGTCGACGTGGTCGTCGGGCCCGGGGTCGGCTATCGGAGCGACCAGCCGCCGGTGTTCGAGACATTCGACCCGGGGATCGAGGTCACCTGGACGTACTTTGACGACGGCGACATGATGGCGTTTCCCCTCGACCCGTACTTCGCGCCCATGTCCTCGCCCGAGATCATCAGCGAGAACGTCGCCCGGTACGAGGCGAAGCTCCTCGACCTCGAGCAGCAGGGGTTCGTGGTCACCTCGGTCGGAGATTTCGTCGCACACCTCAAGGCGTTGAACGTGCCGCAGCCCGAGCTGCCGCCGGTGCTGGACGGCACGTGGCAACCGATCGACACGCAGTCGGTCTGGCGCTGGATGGGAGGCCGCTCTGCCGTGCCCGGAAACGCCAGGACGGAGCGCGACAACACGGTCCGGACGTACAACTACCGGACGCGCACCGACTGCGCCGCGGCGCAGGCGCTCCTTGACGCCGCCAGACGGGAGGGCGAGGGCGCATCCGTCCCGGAACAGGACATGCAGACGGCGTGGAAGGAGATCATGTTGGGCCAGGTCTCCGACGCGACGGGGATCACGCCGTGGATCGGCGAGTTCGACTACGGAATCGTACATACCGACAACGCGGCGGCCGCGGCGGACAGGGTGATCGCGGGGGCGCTTCAAGCGCTCGGGTGGCCGCACGCGAGGATCGACCTTCTGGCGGGGACGGCGGAGAAGATCGACTCGATCCCGGTGGCTGACGCGCCCCTGCCGGCCGAAGCCCCGTTTTCCGTCACGCTTGACGCCCCCACGCGGACCAACGCAATGACCTGGTACGAGGCCGGACAGGACGCGTACATGCTCGAGATCACGTTCGGCCCCGCGGCGGACCCGACCGGCGGGGACGCCGAAAACTGCATGGTGACGCTCACCTTTCCGCGCTACGAGGACAAGTTCCTCTACTCGCCGGCACTGCTCGAGGACGAGGTCGTTACGATCGACATGTCCGTGTTCAACTACCAGGCGCCCGAGGTCTACCTCCCGCTCGCCAACGGCCTGATCGGGCTGGGGGACGGCTGGTGGGTCGTCAAGGACTGCGCGAAAGTCCACGTCGCGGCCCGGGTGCCGCATGAAGGTGACAGGGTGATCCAGTTCGTTGACGCGACCGCCGACCCCGAAAACGGCGCGACGTGGCGGTTCTACGTGCTGAAGGGCAACGAGACGGCGGCGCTGGACTTGGCCACGCGCCTCAACACCACCCCGGTGGTGTACAAATAGACCGGTGTTCGGCGCGTTCGCGGGCGGTCGGATGCCTACTCGGGCGCGCCCGATCACGCGAGGCGCACGTGGGCTTCCGCGGCGGTCAAGCCCCGGAGGGCAATGGTCTTGTGGCGTGAGGCGCGGCCCGATCTGACCGTGACCGAGGATTTCGGGACGCCAAAGAAGTCGGCGAGGAACCGGCAGACCGCCTCGTTGGCGGCGTCCTCTACCGGCGGCGCCGTCACCGCGACTTTGATTTCATCACCGCGAATTCCGCCGATCTTGTTCTTTGACGAGCGCGGAGACACGTAAACGCGGAGTATCGCGCCTTTCGTCATGCCTTTTTCGTTTCCTCGATCTGTCCGGGCGCCGCCTCTGCGGCCCGCTCGGCCTGTTTGGGACCGAGGTATCTCACGTTGGCGCCGTCGTCGCGGGCGAGATGCGCATCGGTCTTCTGAATGTCCAGGAGCTTCTTGTGCGCCTCTATGATCCCCTCGATGTGGGCTATCCACTGCGCCCTCTGGCGCTTGAGCTCGTTGATATCATCGAGGATCTTGACCATCCGGTCGTGGGCGTTGGCAATCACCTTTTCGGCCTGGAACTCGGCGCGCGCCATGATGATGTCGGCCTCCTTGCGCGCCGCGTCCTTGATCTCGGCGGTGGCCTTCTGCGCCGTGACCATCGTTTCCTTGAGCGCCTCCTCGCGGGCGCGGAACTCGTCGACCTGTGCCGTCTTGCGCTTGAGCTCGTCCTTCACCTCTATGTTCTCGCGCAGGGCCTCCTCGTACTCGCGGGCGACAAGGTCGAGGAAAGTGTCGACCTCGTTGACCGAATAGCCGCGAAACGCCCTTCGGAACTGCTGCTTTTCGATGTCGAGCGGTGTGATCTTCATGCCCTGCCTCCCAGCTTCTCAATTCCCCAAACCCTGCACTCCTGTACTCCTGAACTCCTCGATCCCTCAACCCCTCTGTCCGAAGATCGCCGTCCCCACCCGGACGATGGTGGCCCCTTCCTCCACGGCGGCCTCGAAGTCGCCGGACATGCCCATGGAGAGTTCGCAGAATCCCGGGCCAGGGTCCATCTCATTTGTAATACGGGCAAGCATCTCCCGCAAGTTTTTGAAATACCGCCGGACCTGGTCCGGAGGCAGGAACGGCGGCACGCACATGAGTCCGCGAACGCGCACATGCGGGAGAGAGACAAACGCGCGGACGAGGGAGGCAACCTCGCCGGGCGCGGTGCCGGTCTTTGACGCCTCGCCGGCGAGGTTGACCTCGACAAGGCAGTCCATCGTTGTTCCGGCCGCCGCGGCGCGCTTTTCGACCTCGGCGGCGAGGTCTATCCGGTCGAGTGTCTGGATGGCCGCGGCGACCCCGACGACCTTTTTGACCTTGTTTGTCTGGAGATGGCCCACAAGGTGCCACTCGGCCCCGGTCCCGATCAACTGCGACTTCGACAGGAGCTCCTGCACGTAGTTCTCGCCGAAGAGAGTGTGTCCGGCGTCGAGCGCTGCGCGCACGTGATCGGCGCCTTTGGTCTTGGTGATGGCGACGAGGCGCACTCCCGCGGGGTCTCGCCCGATGCGCTCCGCCGCCCGGGCGATGCGCGCCTTCACGTCGGCGAGGTTCCGCGGAATGAATGAGAGGTCCATGCCCGACATCAGTCCTGCGTCGTGAGTCGCGAGTCGTGGGCGGTTTCCTGCGGGCCGAAGATGCGGCGGTACTCCTCGGTGGGGTTCCCGGCGGCGTCCCGAAATATCACCGGCGGCCCGATCTCGGCCTGGGCGCGCGAGCCCTTGGCGGCCTCAACAAGACAGACCTTCGATGGGCCGTCGGCCCGATCGTGCACGAAGCGCATGTACTTCGGCTGGAACCCGCGGCGCCCCATCTGGATTATCAGATCGACCAGGCGCATGTTCGGGTAGACCAGGCGCAGGACGCCGCGGTCCCGGAGGAGATATTTCGCCGCCGAGAGGACGTCCTCTATGCGGCAGAGCACCTCGTGTTTGGCCACGGCCTTCTCGTGATTGGGGTTGATGCGGCCCGCGGCGACGGCGAGATACGGCGGGTTCGAGACGACCGAGTCGAAAGACGCGGGGCCGAACAGTTCCCTGATCCGCCGGATATCCCCGCGCACGATGGCGGCCTTCCCGTCCACCCTGTTTCTCCTGACGTTTCGAAGGGCCATCTCGCAAAGATCCGGCTGGATCTCGACGCCTATGACCGGGCTCGCCGCGCCGAACCTGGCCACGATGACGGGGATGACCCCGCAGCCGGTGCCGAGGTCGATGACGCTCCCGCGCGCCGAAAGCGAGGCGTACGCCAGAAGCACCGTGTCGGAGGTGAAGCGGTAGCCCGACCTGCGCTGGACGAGGCTTACCTGCCCGCCGAAGAGCGTGTCGAACGTTTCGCCGGGTTTTTGATCGTCAGCGGTCATGGCACGCCCCCACCCCAAGCTACATGCTATCCGCTAACGGCTATCGAAGCAATCTTGCGGCGTCCTTGGCGAAGTACGTCAGGATGAGATCCGCGCCGGCGCGCTTGATGGCGGTCAATACCTCCATCATCACCCGGTCGTGGTCGATCCAGCCGTTTTGCGCGGCGGCCTTGATCATCGAGAACTCGCCGCTCACGTTGTAGGCGGCGACCGGGACGTCAAACTCGTCACGAACCCGCGAGAGGACGTCAAGGTAGGCGAGCGCGGGTTTCACCATCACGATATCGGCGCCCTCCTCGATGTCGAGCGCGACCTCGCGGATGGCCTCGCGCCAGTTCGGGGGGTCCATTTGGTAGCCCCGGCGGTCGCCGAACTTTGGGGCCGACTCGGCCGCGTCACGGAACGGCCCGTAGAACCCCGAGGCGTACTTCGCCGCGTAGGACATGATCGGCAGGGTATCGAATCCCTTCCGGCCAAGCGCATCGCGAATCGCGGCCACCCGGCCGTCCATCATGTCGGAGGGCGCGACCATGTCGGCCCCGGCCTCGGCGTGCGAGACCGCCATGCGGGCAAGCAGTCCAAGTGTCGCATCGTTGTCAACGTCGCCCGATCGGATCAGGCCGCAGTGGCCGTGCGATGTGTACTCGCAGAGGCAGACATCGGTTATTACCACGAGCTCCGGGAGATCCTTCTTGAGCGCGGCGACCGCCTTCTGGACTATGCCCCCTCTAGCGTAGCCTTCGCTGCCGCGCTCATCCTTGTGCGAGGGGATGCCGAAGAGGATCACCGCGGGTACGCCGACCGCGAGGGCCGAGGCGGCCTCCTTCACGATATTCTCGATCGAGAGCTGAAAGACTCCCGGCATAGATTTGACCGGCGCCTTGACGTTTTTGCCGGGGACGACAAAAAGCGGGTAGATGAAGTCATTGGTCTGGATCTCGGTCTCGCGCACCATGGCGCGCAGGGCGCCTGTCTTCCGCAGGCGGCGCGGACGGGCGATGGGGAAGAAAGACATTGGAACCTCTCGTGTTTCTAGAATGTGTACACCGTGTTCATCCGGCCGCGCGGCATTCCGCCGTCGTTCGGGGAGGTCATGGCCTGAAGCGGCGGCAGGCCCAGCCGGGACTCGGATACGTCAAGGCCCTTGTTGTACGCATTCACCGTCTGGGCGGCGTCTATGGTCTGGAAGATGCGGTTGCCGCCGAAGACGACCCCTGCGATCACCCAAGTATAGAGCGTGTCGTAGTTCTGGCTGTAGGCGAAGATGATGATCGCGGTGTCAAGCGCGAGGGCCACGAGGTCGTAGGCAAGATACTTGAGCCCCCGCCACGTGGCGCCAGCGTAAAAATGGCCCGAGCCGAACCCGGCGAAAAACGCGAGCGGGATGACCACGCCGTATGACTTCTTCTGGAATTCCTGGTCCCCCCCGTGCGCCGGCTGTTCGCCCAGGAGCAAGCTGGCGGGCACAAGGTCCGGTATCGCCGCGAGTCGAAGCTTCGCATCCGGCAGGAGACGCGCCGACGAGAGCCTGTCGGAGGCGCCGTCGGTCGAAGCGAGCGCCGTGCCGCCGCACACCGCAAGCAGGACAGCCGAAAACAACCCCACTCTGGTCACAATTGCCATGCCTTTTTCTCCTTGCGTCGGGCGGCCCGCCGCCGCCGGTAGGGGGCATATACACCAAACCCGCCCGCGCGACAAGAACTACGTCCAGAACTGACATTCGGAGTACGTTCGTAGCCGACACGAGAGCCCCACCCCGGCGCGTCCTGGAGCCCCGGCTCGCCCCGAACCTGGGCCAGAAGCGAAAAAAAACCGGCGGAGCATGCGCGAGCCGGGGTGGAAGGGCGTGCCGAGGTGGGGCGTTCACTCACGTACTCCAAATCCCAGTCCAGAACTACGTCCACCTTCGGATCTCCGACGGCGTGGGGTTGTAGCAGCCAAAACCGACGCGGGGGAGCGCCTCTTTGACGAGCCGGAGCCACTCGGACATCCCGAAAGCGGCGCCGTCGAGCTTCATCCCCCGGACGGGGTAAAGCGACGGGTCGATGGAAAGGTTCCGGAGCTGAATGAAGTTGGCGCCGGTTTCCTCCACGAGATCCACGAACGCTTCGGTTTCGCCCTTTGTGTCGGTCACGCCGGGGAAGACCAGGAGATTGATGCTGGTGAACACACCGCGTCTGGCGGAAAGCCGGATCGTCCGTTTGACGTCGGATAGGGAATAGCCCCGCGGCCGGAAGTACGCGTCGTAGTTTCCCGCGACCGCGCTCGACAGCGACACGCGCACGCTTCCGAGGCCCGCCTTGACGAGACGCTCAAACGCCGAAGGCAGGCTCCCGTTCGTGTTCATGTTGAAGACGCCCTGCGGGGTCTCGGCGCGCGTCCGCCGGACGATCTCCTCGACGAGCGTTGCGGCCGTCAGCGGCTCGCCCTCGCACCCTTGGCCGAAGCTCACGACCGGGTCGCGTGCGCGCGACAGATGGCGGGCGGCGACGTCCACGGCCTCGTCCGCCGAAGGTGAAAAACCGATCCGCTCCTGCGAGCACGGGTGGCCGCCGTGCCGTTTCGAGATGCACCCGACGCACCGGCTGTTGCACGCGCGGGCAAGCGGTAGGGCGGCCTCGTACCGCCCCAAAAACAGGTTCCTGGCCGTCGAGCAGAAATACTCCGTCGCGCACCGCGCAAGCTGGGCGACAATCCGGTTTTTTGGGTACCGTTTCTTCCACGCCTCGATTGCGGGGGCGAGCGCCGGCGTGTCGTAGCATGCCGTGTCCCACCGCCGCCGCCGATCGACACGCAGAGTCGCCATGATTTCGCCGCGCGCCGCGGCCCCGGCCGCGGTGTACGCCCAGAGCGGGAGCAGCGGGGCGGCGGGAGTCCTTTTCGCCCCCGGGAGGAGGAGCCGCAGGTATCCCGGCGGAGGGACCGCCGCAACGGCAAATACCCGGCGCCACCGGCGCCCGAGCTTTATCTCCTGCACGGTTTCGAAAGAGCCGGACCCGGGGTCGAACCCCACCGCGTCCCACCCCGGCATCGACATGAGCCGCGTCCCGTACGCGACGGGCGCTCCCGATCTCAGCGCGACCGGCTCCTCCCCGGCCATCCCCGCCGCGCGAAGGAACGGATGCGCGTAGAGTGTGTCGTTTTCGCCGGCGAGCAGGAGTTTCAACGTTGCGTGACTCCTTTCGCAGTTACCCAACATGCGAGAAACGGACGATCGGGCCCCGCCACCGCCGCGATGTCGTGGCCCGCACCCCGCAAGGCGCGGACAACGGCGTAGTCGCAGCTCTCGTCGGCAAGGAAACGCACAAGTTACTTTCTCGACCTGCGACCTGTTTTTGCGGCAATAGTCTCCTCATGGCCGAGTGAATCTGCGGCGTACGTCATGGCGGCGTGGATATCCTGCCGCGTGAGTCGTGGGAAGGCGTCCAGGAGATCCTCCTCCGTTGCCCCCTCGCCGAGTTTCCTGAGCACGAGCTCGACTGGAATCCGCGTGCCTTTTATCACGGGTTTTCCCATCATGACCTTCGGGTTCATCTCGACCCTTTGCATGCCGCCCACGTGCCGGCCCTCCTTTCGGCCCCAATAATACCTCGGCCCCGGCCGCGAGTCCACGCCAAGCATGCGCTTGCCGCCCCCCCACTTTTTGACTGGTCCGGTTTGGCCGACGCGCCAAAGGCGCAGAATTCTTGAGGCCGGGCCATCCAGCCTTCGCAGCCGAATCAGCTGCTCTCGTGCTGCGTAGCGAAGCGCTACTTCGCAGAGTGGCATCGGCGGAGTTGGCACGGTCCGGGTGTGCATCCCCCCTCGGGGGCTAGCGAGTTGTTGCGGCGTTGTCGGAGGATTTCGAAGGTCGTCAGACGCCGTCGTTGAACGTCGCATCCGGCTCTCCGGGAAAGGTTCCTTGCCTAACGTGCGCCGAAAGTAAAGATTTCTTTCCCAGCGATCGCGCACTTCACAGATCGCTCTCGACCGCCGAAGGACAAACAACCGGGAAGTCCCCCGCAACATAGGACGAATGGCTCCAAACTCCTGAACCCCCGAACTCCTCTACTCCTGCACTCCGAATCTCACTGCTTCACAAGCACGTCCGCCGCGGGTTTGGTGCGGTAGTTCTCGTCGATCCAGTCGACGAGGTCCAGGATGGCGCCTTCGTACTTCATCTTTTTGGGGTACTCTGAGTCGGCGTAGCGGTCCGAGACCATGTCGAGATAGAACGACCCGCGGTTGCACTCGCGCTCGGGGAGGGTGTTGTCGGCGACGCGGCGCTCCTTGCCGTTCTCGTCGACGCAAAGGTAGTAGTCGCTGTCGCTGGGGTCCTCCATGCAGGCGCACTCGCGCGCCCCGGTCTGCTTGTTCACGAGGCAGCACTTCCCGTCGGGGAACACGAGGATGAACTTGGCCATCTTCCCGTCGGCCATGTAGCCCTGGAATATCGTTCCCGCGATGCCCAGGTCGCCGGGCTCCTGTCCGTATCCGTGCATGAACAGGATCACGGGGTAGGTCTTGTCGGCGTTTTCGGGGTCGTCGTATCCGGGCGGCAGGGCGACCGTGATCCGGCGATACGCGTCCATGGACTTCGAGAAGTACCATTTGTTCTTGTTGAGGCCGGCGAGCGTCCCCGGGACGTGTTTCATGTCGCCCTTCGGCCAGCGTCCGGCGGCGAAGGCAAAGTAGGTGATGAACCGGTTGATGGCGTCCGCGGCGGTTCCGACGTGCGCGCCGTCGCCTTCGTCGATCTGTTTTGCGGTCGCGTTGGGTTTGCCGTACAGGATGAGGGCGTGTCTCCCGAACGCGCCCGGCGCGTAGTCTATTTCGGGGATCACCTCCATGTAGTCCCCGTCTTTGGCGATGTCCGGACGGACCGAGTTGGGCATCCCGAAGAAGCCGTCGTACGTCTTGAATTCGAGGCCCAGTGCCCGGAGCCTCCCCACCGCGTGGTAAGACCCCACGCCGCTGTTGAAGATGTCCCTGATCCCGCCGTCGATGTAGACATCGAGCCGGTCGAGGGCCGTCGGGTCCTCGTTTTTGAGTTTCTCGAAGTTCTTGACGATGTCGTGCGAGAAGAAGCTCTCGGTGCTGGGCGAGTAGTCGAACTTCTGGTTTCCTTCGCCGTAGTCGGGCGGGATCCCCTTGCCGCCGTCGGCCGCGACGCCGTCAAGGCCGAAGTCGTCATACGGCTCGCCCTCGTCGTACAGCCAGTTCCGCTCGGTCCCTGCGGCGTTTTTGAGCCAGTCGTAGTTGTCGCCGTTGGGGTCGGGATCCGAGGACGCGTTGTAAGGCCGCCCACACGTCCCCGCGCCGAAATCGGCGTCGCTGCAGCAGCCGCCCGCCCCGTCCTCGACGGCGTCGGCGCACCCGTCGGTCCCCACGTCATCGAAGCGCTCGTTGCCGTTTAGGACCAGCGGCTCGCCGTAGTCGCGCATCCCGTTGCCGTTGTAGTCGATGGAGAGGAGCACGATGGCGGGGTTGTCGTGCCCGCCGGAGTAGTACGGGTCGTACACGCCCTTGAATGTGTCGTACTCGGGGTTTTTCTTTCCGCAGAGGTTGGGGTTCCCCTGGTAACAGCCGACGGGCTCTTCACCGTCGCAGAACATCACAAGCGGGTACGTGCACTCGGGGTTGTACTCGCGGTTGCAGTTGAAGGGCGGCGTGTCGATGATGTATTCGTGGCCGGGCTGGCACCTGTCGGGGTCGGCCCTCCACGTCCTGTACTTTTGCACGTCGACGCCCGACGGCAGGTACGGGTTCTGGTCGTTGTACGACCCCGGGTTCCCCATCCCCATAGCCAGGTCCTGGAATATCTCGAGGTGGTCGTCGCGGTCGAACTCGCCGCCGTTGTCAAAGTAGAACCAGTGGTTGAAGTCCTCGGTGTGCTCGTAGGTGAACACCTGGGGCCCGGCCCCGACATCCACCGTGTACTTCTGGTCGGCCTCGACGGGGCCGCAGTAGACCGCGGGGTTTTTGACCGGGTCGTTTATGTCGGCGAGGTTTGCAAGGATCTGATCCATCGGGCAGAACCCGACCATCTTGCGGTCCTTGATCATGTGCATGAGGTAGACCGTGTTGATGTAGCCGCCCAGCGCGCCGATGATGTCGAATTGCTCGGGGTGGCGGCCCCCGATGAACGCCGCGGCCGAAGCCCCCATCGAAACGCCCGAGATGGCGCGGTAGGTGTAGTGCCGGAGGACCCCGCCGTCGATTGGGGCCTCGTCGTCCCCGCCGCCCGCGTCGTCGGGCGCCCCGGAATCCGCCGCCACGCCGCCGTCCGGGGGGGACGCGGCGTCCGACCCGGACCCGTCGGGGGGGACGGTCGTGCTGCTGTCATCGCAGCCCCAGAGCACGAAGCCTGCGACAATGACGAGTGCTGCGGCAAACGCTCGGTTCATCCAAGACCTCCGCGTGGCGTTTCGGAACGGGTGCCAGCGAATTATAAGACCTTTGAACGCAAAAAGGGAAGAAAAGGCCCAAGGCGCGTCTTCATTCGAAGGTGTGCGCGCCTTCGATCAGGCGAGCCAGCGGATCTCCATCTTTCGCGGCGGAACCGAGTGGAGCTTTACGACCGGCCATCCAAGCGTGAGCGCGCCATAGACCTTGTAGCCCTTTGGGATGCCGAGCATCTCGCGAAGCTTCGTAAACCCCTTCACGTGGTCGCCGGCCGCCGCGTGCTGGAGGTACCCGTTCCAGCACGCGCCCAGGCCAAAGGCGTGCGCGGCCATCAGAATGTACATCACGGCGGCGTCGCAGTCCTGCTGGGGCGTGGAGGTGTCCTCGGGCGAGTACAGGAACACGGCCGCGGGGGCGTCATAGGTGATTGAATCGCGGACCGAGCGCCGCTGCGACAGGAGCGCCATGAACGCCTCGGGATCGACGGGTTTCCGGTCCTGAATCCGCGCAAACCTCGCGGCTTCAAGCCTCGAGTGCGCGATCGCGCCCGACGGGCAGACGGCGATGCACTGGCCGCACAGCACGCAGCGATCCTCGTCAACGAGAGCCGGGACGTTCCCCTTTGACCACGTGAACATCCGCGCCGGACACACCATGGCGCAAAGCCCGTCCTTCTTGCAAACGTTGGAATCAATGTCGATGCTCGTCGAAACGGCAGAGGTCATACGTGTCTCCTTGAAGTGGATCGAAAAACCAGAACGTCCTGCCGCTTCTGTTCTTTCCAAAGTTTCGAGATCTCGGCAAAACTCCTGCCGGCCAGACGATGCTTCCGAGAAAACGTCTGCCAGGCCGATAGGGGCTTGCGCTTGTCGTGGATTGCACGCGAGAGCGCCTCGGCATTGTGCACGAGCGAAGACAACTCGATGATCTCTATTTGTTTCGGGCACTGCGGCCAGTTGTGTTTCCAGCAGACTATTACGTCAACACCCGACGGATTGTGGCGATGTGCGTGAAAGGTCTTGCTTTCGAATTCGAACTCGATTCTCAATTCCTCCCACCGCCCCTCACCAATCTTGCGGCAAGCGATGCAGTCAGGGAACCGGGCCTGAATGGACTCGATCTTGAAGCCGAACACGTCGTGCAACATGCCAAACAGGTAGACGACACCCAATTCGCTCACAGGAGCGCGGGACAGGGACTTGAAGTTCAGCGGGTCGCCAAGAATCCGTCTCGACGAAGTGGCCATTTGTTCGGGTGTTCCTCCGTGTCGATCCCGAGGTTTGATAGATGCCGTGTACTTCTACGCCTCACTTGCCTGGCGCAGGTTCTCGAATTCGCAGCCGAGTTCCTTGCTCTTTTGGCGCAGGTCTTCGTAGAACGCCTCGAACGACTTGTTCTTGAGCCACTGGCGGAGCGGGGCGTCTCTCACGAGAGCTGCGATCTCATGTTCTTTTTTGTCGCTGGCCTTGACCTTCATGGCAGATTCAAACGATCCCTTCGGGTCATCTGCGGAGAACTCGGCCGCTTCGCGCCCGGTGCGGACGGCGATCCAGCCGGCGTCGGAACAAAACCAACTCTCGACGCTGCGGTCACAGATAGCAAACACCGCCAAATGCCGGCAGTCGTCCGGGCACCTCGCGCTGTCCGCCTTCCGAACCTTGCGCCACTCTTCGTTGTTCGCATCCCGAATGAAGACCGCAACGTCGGCCCCCTTCGCGAAGAGCTCGCGGCAGGTGTTCGGGATTTCCCGGCTCTGACTCACACCTGAGCGCCCGCGAAACCGGCCTTCGACCAGCTCGGCGTCGGGGCACCAACGCTCTCGCAGACCGCGCAACAGCGCCCGGTCGGTACTACCCTCCACCGAATATCCTATCTTCACGCCAGGATCTCCCGGAAGTGCATTTCGCCGAGCGGCATTTCGCCGAGCATACGTTTCATCTTTTCAGCGTCGGGTTTGACGAGAACTGAAGACGGCTGTCCTGGTTTGACGACGTGAATGCCGGCCAGGTTGTTATCGAAGAGGTCGATGAAATACGGGCTGTGGGACGTGAAAACAAACTGTCCTGCCTTGCCGTCCAAATCCACCCTCTCGATCAGGGACTTGAGGTGCCCGACATAAAGGCCGTTCTCGGGCTCCTCGATGACTATCAAGGGAGAAAAGCCGGAACCGTTGACGCCCTGATCGGCCGTGAGGACGACATAGGCCATGGCGATGAACCGGAGTGTGCCATCTGAAACCCCGCGGGCACTTATTCGGTGTGCCGCCTCGTCTTCGACGAAGAGGTGCACGTGCTGTGGATCCGGCGAAGAAAAGCTAAAGAGGTCCAGACGCGGTTCGAGGACCTTGGATATCTCGATCAGCCTTTTTTCCAATCGCGGTTTCTCGTTGTGAAGGGCAAACAAGGCGCGGCTCAAGTTGGCCCCGTTCGACAAGATGCACCCGGCGTCCCGCGCCACGTCCGGCGACCGCAGGAAATCCGGCGACCAATTGTAGTAGGCCCACGATCGGAGATACCGTCGGAACAGGATGGCGCGCGGATTGTTTTCGAGTTCATACAGTTGGCACAGCATCGTGGCTTCTGTGCCGACCCTGGCATGGACATAGTAAGGGGAATTCGGGCGGTTTTGTGCGAACCCCTCTTCGTGAAGCATCTCGCTCTGGCCGCCTTCGTTTTTCAGGAGGACGGTGTCCGCGAATTGTCCGCCGCTGGCCCTGAGGGTCTCTCCGACGACGGCAAGGGACTGGGAATCACCGACCTCGCCTTTCCTCGCCCGGATCTTGAGGATGTACGAGAACCGAAGCGTCTCACCCTCGTATGTCAGAGTGCAATCCGCTTCCAACTCAATGTCTTGGTTCGAAGGCGCGTGAAAGTTGGTCAGATTCCATCGTTCGCCGACGGTCGTCACGATCGCCGAATCCAAAGGATGCTCGCTTGTTAGCCCGAGGAACCGGAGCGCCGACGAAAGATTCGTCTTGCCCGCGTTGTTGGGACCGATCAGGAGATTCAAGCCCGCGGGGACAAACTCGGTGTTGAGCAGGCTCCTGAAATTGTTGACCCGAAACCGTGTGAGCATCGCCGTCCCCTTTCCCAAACAGCCCTTTGTCTTGTTCAAATACTTGAGTTTGGCTTTCGTTGCAACTTGCGATTCGTGTCCAAGTGCCCGTCGTGAGCGGAATCCGCGGCAACCAGGTCTTGCAACCGAACGCCGTCCAGAGGGCGTTTCAGAAACTCCACTTGAGCGCCAGGCCCCGCGCGTCGGGGAGGCGTGGACCGCCGGCGTCGGGGGGAGGTGTGCCGAAGATGCGCTCATACTCGCGCGCGTCCCTGTCGTTGCCGATGCGCACAAACGTGAGTCCCCACAGCCCGGTGAACGTCCCGACGGCCGTCACGCCGAATCCGGCGGCGAATGCCACGATGTCCTGGGCTTCGGTGCAGCCTTCGGCGGCGCAGCGTGAAGAGTTGAATCCCACGGTTGCCCCCAAGGCGGTGAGCACGACGCCGGGAACCATGATGATCCAACCCGCAATCGTGTACCCGCTCGTCGATATCTCCGAGGCCGGTCGCCCGGGGGCGTACGGATACTCGGAAGCATCCGGCGTCGCCTCAAGATGGGTGCCGTCGGGCCGGTATTCGACGAGTTTCCCGACTCCGAGCCAGATCAGCCCGAAGATCCCGGCGTAGATCGCGTAGCCGACGGCCCCGGCGCCCGCGCCGGCAAGGACGATTCCGGCCCCCCTGCCCGGACCCCCGTCGCGGTTCGAACCGACGGCAAGCCCCAGGCCGAGGCCGGCGGCGCCCGCGAGAAACGAAATACCGCCCTGAGTCAGCATGATCTTTCCGGCGCTCAGCCACCCGGCGCCCTGCGCCTCGGCGCGGGCCTCCGCCGGCCAGGGGGCGGTCGAATCCCCGACTGGGTAGTCCGCCGCCCATGGAACGACGCCGTAGCGAACGACCACGAGCGGGTATGCCCCGAGCCGCCCTTCATCAAGGGACAAGGCAGGCGCAAGTCGAGCGCGAAACCGTTCGTGACCGGCCGCGGCGCATGCGCCCCACAGCATGATTGTTGCGGCAAGCGTTGCCGCGAAGATGTTTTTCATCGAACCCGAAACCCTCCGGCGCCGCCAAAATACTTGAGACCGCCTTCCGCTGCAACCCCCGCCCGGCCGCGCCCCCGCTTGGCCGTCCTTCATTCCCCTTCGAGCGAGAGGGTCTTGCCATCGAGTGGCAGTAAGTGTGGTAAGATGTCACCTGATGTTCGTCGCCGAATCCTGCGGACGCAGCCTCCCGACCATCGGGAAAAACCGGCCGACCCCGGCGGCGTAGCGTTCGAATGCGGCGCCGTGGACGCGGCGGAGGTAAGGTTCTTCGACGAACCGGACCTGGAGTTCGAATGCGGCGACCAGCGAAACGAGAGAACCAAACGCCGCCGCGTTCGCAACGAGCAGCGCAAGCCCCGCCGCCGCCGTTGTCATCCCCGTGTAGATTGGATTGCGGACGATTCCGAAGAGGCCGCCGGTCACGAGATCGGTTGATTCGCCCGGCGCCACTCCCACCCGCCACGACCTCCCCATCGAGGTCTGGGCACAGAACGTCATGCCGAACCCGGATGCATGCAGGAGCAGGCCAAAAACCCGGGCGGCGAGTGAATCGAGCGCGGGAATCGGCGCCAGGACACCGAGGATGTCAAGGACCGGCGCGGCGAACGCCCCCATGGCCGCGAGACCGAGGAACGCGGCGGCGGCCCACTCGACGGACCACGGCCTGCCGTGGACGCGGTGAATCCCGGCCGAGCCGGTCAGCCGGTAGTGGATGACAGCGCGCAGGCCGAGTGTGACGCCGAGAAAAACAACAAGAAGAACAAGCGCCGAAAGGCCCACGTTGACAGCCCGCCCTCATGAATTGTGCCGCCGCCGCCCGCCGTTGCCCGTGTCGGCGACCGCAGCGGGTTGGAATACTGCGCGACGAGAATAACACAAAACCCTCAATTGCGAAGAAGCCGCAAGAGTTCGGCAAGCCGCGCGTGGCCGTCGTGGTCGCCGAAGACCAGGAACCCCACACCGCCGAGTGCAAGGCCCGGTTGTCGACGTTGACAGCGGCGGTCGGTTCCCCTACATATCTTCATGGTAGTTGCCCGCAGGACCCCAAGAAGGAGCGGCCATGCGTTTGGTCAACAAGTTCGTCGCGGCGTGCGTGAGTGCGGCTATCGGGATTTGTGCGGCGTCGGACGGCGCGTCCGCCGAGGAGTACAAGTACAAGAACGCCGAGCCGAAGTTCAAGCCGGCGTCCAAAGACGCCGAGATGGCGGCCGCGGCCCGGAAGCTCGGCGACCCGCCGAAGCTCACAGAGAAACAGCAGACGGAGGTCGACGAGGGCGAGGTGGTGATTCGCGAGGTCAAGGGCGGCGGCGAGGGGAAACGTTACGAGGCAATCGCCGTTGTCAAGGCGCCGCCGAAGGCGGTCATGGCCTTCCTTCGCGACTTCAAAGCGTTCGTCGGGCCGATGCCGAACCTAAAAAAGATCGAGTTCACATGGGATGGGAACGTCGCACACGTGACGCAGTGGCTCAAGGTGGCGATCACCACGGTTTCGTACCGTTTAAACATTGCGCACTACGGAGATTCGGTCATCGAGTGGGAGTTTGTCGAGGGCGACATCAAGGACACGACCGGCTACTACAAGTTCTTCCCGCGCGCCGAGGGCAGGGAAACGCTCCTCGTCTACCACGTCTATACCGACCCCGGGATGGCTGTGCCGCAGTTCATCATCAACCTGCTCACCAAAAGCAGCATGCCCGGCGTGATCGAAGCCATCCGCACCGCCGTCGCGAAGAGGGCCGGAAAGTGACGGCCCGTTTGCCCGCGTGCACCGTTCGGCGCTGGCCCCGTGTTTGTGCAACGCACCCTCCTGACCTGGCATTCGGAGTACGTTCGTAGCCGACACCCAGAGACCCACCCCGGTGCGCCCTGGATCCCCGGCTCGCCCCGAACCTGGGCCAGAAGCGACGAAACACCCGGCGGAGCATGCGCGAGCCGGGGAGGAAGGGCGTGTCCAGCCTTCGCAGCCGAAGCCGCTGCTTCGGCGGAGTAGGCCCGGGGTGGGGCGTTCACGCACGCACTCCGAATTCCAGTCCTGACCGCGCTTGTTTGACTCTCCCCCTGTTTGTGGATATGGTTACGGCCTCTTTTTCGGAGGGGGACGGGTTGCGCATTGATGTTTGAGGCATTGTCCGAAAAACTGGCGATCACCTTCAAGAAGCTCCGCGGCCACGGGAAGCTCTCGGAGGCCAACATCCAGGATGCCTTAAAGGACGTCCGGATGTCGCTGCTTGAAGCCGACGTCAACTACAAGGTCGTCAAGACGTTCATCGACAGCGTCAAGACCCGCGCGATGGGGACCGCGGTCCTCGACTCGCTGACGCCCGCCCAGCAGTTCATCAAGATCGTCAACGAGGAGCTCGCCGCCATGATGGGCGGCGATTCCAAGGGGCTCAACCTCTCGGGCAGGCCCCCGCTCGCGATGATGATGGTGGGCCTTCAGGGGTCGGGCAAGACGACGTCGCTCGGCAAGCTCGCCCGCTGGCTGGTGCTCAACAACCGGAAGCCCTTCCTGGTGCCCGCCGACGTCTACCGTCCCGCCGCCATCGACCAGCTCAAGACGCTCGCGGGACAGCTTGAGCTCCCGTGTTTCGACAGCTCGACGGGCGACAACCCGGTGGACATCAGCAGGCGGGCGCTCGCCGAGGCGCTGGTGCAGGGCCATGACGTCGTCCTGATAGACACCGCGGGCCGCCTGCAGGTCGACGAACCGCTCATGGCCGAACTGCGCAACATCAAGGCGGCAGTCAACCCGGCCGAGATCCTGCTCGTCGCGGACGCCATGACCGGGCAGGACGCCGTCAACGTGGCCCGCAAGTTCGACGAGGACCTGAACCTCACCGGCGTTGTGCTCACCAAGATGGACGGCGACGCGCGGGGCGGCGCGGCTCTCTCGATCCGGGCGGCGACCGGAAAGCCCATCAAGTTCGTCGGCATCGGCGAAAAGCTCGACGCGCTCGAGATCTTCCATCCCGACCGCGTGGCGTCGCGCATCCTGGGGATGGGCGACATGCTCTCGCTCATCGAGAAGGCGCAGACGGCCTACGACGAGAAAAAGGCGGTCGATCTTCAGAAAAAGATCAAGAAGAACGAATTCTCACTCGAAGACATGCTCGAATCCATGCAGCAGATGGGCAAGATGGGGCCGGTCGGGGAGATCGCCGACATGATTCCGGGGATGGGGGCCATGATGAAAGGGATGCAGGCGATGAAGGGGGCGCGCCTGCCTGACGACGAGGTCAAGAAGATCAAGGCCATCATCCAATCGATGACGCCCAGGGAGCGTCGGAACCACGCCATCATCGACGGGAGCCGCAGGCGGAGGATCGCGGGCGGGAGCGGGACAACCGTGCAGGACGTGAATCAGGTGCTCAAGCAGTACATGGAGATGCGCAAGATGATAAAACGCATCAACAAGGGCGGGATCCAGAGCATTCTCAAGCAGTTTCAGGGCAGATTCTAACGGGTATCCACCCATCACGAGGAAAGGGCGGCAGGAAAATGGCATTGGCGATTCGTCTAAACAGGATCGGGGGAAAGGGCAAGCCGTACTACCGCGTAGTGGCGGTCGACACGCGGACGGCGCCGCAGGCCGGGAAATCGCTTGAACAGCTCGGCTCGTACGACCCGCGCGCAAAGGACGGGTTCAAGGTGAACTTCGAGAAGCTGGACGGGTGGCTCAAGAAGGGCGCGAAGGCATCGCCCACGGTCGCCAGGCTCATCGAGCGGACCCGGAAGGCGGCTGCGGCGCAGTAGACCCGGCGCGGGGACGGGATTTCCCTGCGCACGGCGCGCCGACATCATCCACTGGACTACCGGGGGTTTAACGCGGTATGCTGGTGGCGGTGGGAGAAGTACTTTGGGGGCGGCGGACCGCCGCGGGCGCCAGGGCTGACACGGGCGTCCGGCGGGGGGCGCTCGTCGCCGTAAGGAGGGCGGCATGAGAGAACTCATTGAACACATCGCCAAGGCGCTCGTCGAGAAACCCGTCGATGTCAGCGTGACCGAGGTGCCCCGGGAGAACCAGGCGGTTTTGGAACTCCGGGTGGCCAAGGAGGACCTCGGGAGGGTGATCGGGAAACAGGGGCGCACAGTCCGGGCCATGAGGACCCTCCTCGCGGCCATAGCCACCAAGCAGCAAAAAAGGGTGAGCCTCGAGATCATCGAGTAGGCGCCCGCACCCGTCAGGCTGAAAAAAACGTGCTCGTCGAGATCGGTCCCATAGTCGCCCCGCACGGGATTCGGGGGCACGTGAAAGTGCGCGTGCCCGAGCCCGCCTCGTCGTGTCTCCTCAAGGTCAAAGCCGTGAATGTGGGAAATGGCGAGACGGGCCGTGCCTTGGGGGTTTCCGGCGCACGGCCGGGGCGGGGAGTGGTCGTCGTGAAGCTTTGCGGCGTCGACGACAGGAGCGCGGCCGAGGCCCTCCGGGGGGCGATCGTGAGCGTTGACGAGGCGGACATGCCCGGGCTTCCCGACGGTGAGTACTACCTGTACGAGCTTCGCGGAATGTCGGTCGTGGATGAAAGCGGGACGCGAGGGACGGTGACCGCGCTCGACTCCAACAACGCGCAGGACCTCCTTGTGGTCACCGACGCCGCCGGCCGCGAACACCTCGTCCCGTTCGTCAAGGGCGTCGTCGTCGAGGTCCAAAGGGACCGCCGGGTCGTGAAGCTCCAGCCCATGGAGGGCCTGTTTGAATGAGCCGGGGCGCGGACATCATCACCATCTTTCCCGAGTTCTTCGTCGCGGCCGGGTTCGGCGTGCTGGGCCAGGCTATCCGCGACGGCGTCTTTGAACTCAGATGCCACGACCTGCGCGACCACACAACCGACAGGCACCGGAGCACCGACGACACGCCGTACGGGGGCGGGGCCGGCATGGTGATGCTTTGCGAACCGATATTCCGGGCGCTCGACTCGGTGGACCCGGACCATGTCGCAAACCGGATACTGCTCACGCCGCGCGGCGAGGTCCTCAACCAGGGGATCGTGCGCGAGATCGCGGCGCACGAGCGGCTGGTCTTGGTCTGCGGCCGGTACGAGGGAGTGGACGAGAGGGTCACGGGGAGGGTGGACCGTGAGATATCCCTGGGCGATTTCGTCCTCTCGGGCGGCGAGACAGCCGCGCTTGCGCTGGTTGACGCCGTGGCCCGGCTTGTGCCGGGCGTGCTGGGGAACGCGCGGTCGCTTGAGGACGAGTCCTTCTCGCAGGGGATACTCGAATACCCCCAGTACACGCGCCCGCGAGAGATCAGTGGACAGCGCGTCCCCGAAGTGCTATTCAGCGGCGACCATGCGGCGATAGCCCGATGGAGAAGGGGCCGGGCGCTGCTTGACACGAAGAAACGCCGGCCGGACCTCTGGCGGGCGCTTTCGCTTTCGGAAGATGACTACGGGCTGGTCGAAGACGCCGAGGCCGGCTCGACATAGCGCCAAGGAGGCAGCCGTGAAGAAGTACCTGCTCGATCTCGTCGAAAGACGCGAGATGAAACAGAACATCCCCGAGTTCAGGCCGGGCGACACGATCCGCGTACACCAGAGGATCTTCGAGGGCGAAAAGGAGCGCGTGCAGGTGTTCGAGGGGGTCGTGATCAGACACCGCAAGGCCGGCAACCGCTCTTCGATAACCGTCCGCAAGATCTCGTACGGCGTCGGTGTCGAGAAGATCTTTCCAATCCACGCGCCGACGGTCGAAAAGATCGAGATCGTCCAGCGCAGCACCTCGCGCCGCGCCAAGCTCTACTACCTGCGCAACCTCGCCGGCAAGGCCGCGAGGCTCACGCAGGAAAAGGCCAAGCCCGCCACCGAGTAGGCGTGAGGCACGAGGCGTGAGGCGCAAGGCGCAACAACCGCGCAGGTCCCCGGACGCGGACGACCAACCCCTTGCACGAAACAAAGCCGGACAGGGGCGCCGAAGATCGCCGTCGGGGGTTCCGGTCCAGGTTACCCTCTTTGATGACGAGATTCCGCCTTCCCAGCGTTGGGGTGAAATATGGGCCGCGCGCAGCGGGTATCGCCTGGTTGCAGGCGTCGACGAGGCCGGGCGGGGGCCGTTGGCCGGTCCGGTGGTTGCGGCGGCGGTCGTCCTGCCGCCCGGACACGGGATAGACGGAATTGGGGATTCCAAGTTGCTTTCGGCACGCCGGCGCGAAGAACTGTACTCGCGCATCAAAAAAACGGCGAAGATGGCCGTCTGCCGCGTCGAGGCGGAAAGGATCGACCAGGTAAATGTCCTTCGTGCGACGATGGAGGCGATGGCCGGCGCAATCAAGAAACTGACGCGGAGTCTGGGACGGGAGCCCGATTGTGTTCTGATAGACGGCCCGCACAAACCCGGCCTTCACCTGCTCGGCGCGCGTTTGAACTGTGTGCCTGTAGTCAAGGGGGACCGCCTCTCCGAAAACATCGGTGCGGCGTCCATCGTTGCAAAGGTCACCCGCGACCGGTTGATGAAACGTTTCGATCGGAAGTTCCGGGGATACGGCTTTGCCCGGCACAAGGGCTACGGGACCCCGGAGCACTTGGCCGCGCTTGAGGGGCTGGGACCGTGTGAGATTCACCGGCGGACGTTTGCGGGGGTCTTGGGGCGCCGGGCAGAACAGGAGTCGCGTTGAAAAGGATGGGTGGCACGGACAAACCCGGTTTGTCCGTGTGCGGCGGCGGGCAAGGCACGGACAAGCGCGCTTCGCTTCCTTGTCCGTGGCACCCGCAAACGGGGATTGCGTGAAGACTGACGGGCCGAAAAGGGACCAGCGTAAAAAACTCGGCAAGGAGGCCGAGGAGGCCGTTGCCGAGTACCTGTGCCGCGACGGGTACGAGCTCGTCGAGCGCAACTTCGAGTGCAAGATCGGCGAGGTGGACATCATCGCGCGCAAGGGCGAGTGCCTGTGCTTCGTCGAGGTCAGAAGCCGGAGCACCGAGGCGATGGGTAGCCCCGCGCTCACGGTCAACGCGAGGAAACAACGGCAGGTCGTCCGGGCCGCGTTGTGGTACCTTTCGAAGAACGAGATCACAAACATGGTGGCGCGTTTCGACGTGGCCGCCGTGACGTTCGGGCCGCTGGGGCCCGAGATAGAGTACATCCCGTCGGCGTTCGACGCGGGGATGTAAGGACCGGGGCGGAATAGCAGGAGGCGCATGTCAGGGGACGGGAAAGAAGTCGCGTCGTCGATTGCAAGAAGATTCCTCGATCTTGACCCCGAGGCGTGGCACGGCGTACGGGCTCAGATGGAAAAGGAGAGCCTGGAACTTGGCGTCACCTACCAGCCCGAGGGGAAGCCGGTCGAGGTGACCGACCTGGTGATGGTCCCCGTCGTGTTCGACGGCGCGGACCTTGCGGCCATTCGGGACGTCGTAGAAGTCCTGAGCAAAATCATGGCGCGGGCCCCCGGGTGGCGGATGGAATCGGAGGCGGTGCGCGAGACGCTGCCGCTTTCGGCGGGCGAAGAAGAATGGATGCGCGACTGCGCCCTGTCTCCGCGGTGGCAGGATCACGCGATAGTCGGCCGCTGGGACCTCAACGTCGATCAGACCGGGCCGAACGGGCCGCGGATCCTGCTGTTCGAGGGGAACGGCAACGCCGTGGGCGGGATCAACTACACCCCCGCCGCCGAAATCGTGGTCCACAACGCCGTCAAGCGCGTCTTTGCCGAAACGGGCGGCCGCCTTCCGCCTGTCAGGCGCACCGGGGACATCCACGAGGCATTTTTCAGGATGCTCAATGATCACGCGCGCCGGTTGGGCCGGACGCTCAAGACCTTCGTCATTCTGGAGGACCGGACGTGGACCGCGGGGATCACCGAGGCGCCGTACATCGTCAATGCCGTCAGGAAACGGGGCGTGTTCGCGAAGCTTTCAGACCCCCGCGAACTCCGGGTTTGGCGGGGTGAGGTCTGTCTCGGCAACCGGCCCGTCGACGTGCTGTACCGCAACATCGAGATCCGGGACCTCTTGGATATCGAGGCGGCCGACGGAAGGATCGAGGCCCTGCGCCTCGCATTTAGAAGAAACCAGGTCATCTCGTCGCTCGCCGGCGAGTTCGATCACAAGAGCCTGCTCGAAACGATGACGCTCCCTGAAGTCGAGCGGGGTCTTTCTTCGGAGTGGCGCGAGGTCGTCCGCACGGTCGTTCCGTGGACGCGGCTCATGCGCGAGGTGAAGACTGCGGACCCCGCGGGGCGGCAGGTGGATCTCCCGTCGTACGTCCGGAGGCACAAGGACGCGCTGGTGCTCAAACCCAATCGCGAATGCGGCGGCGACGGCGTGACGATTGGCACATACCGCGACCAGTCCGCGTGGGAACGCGCCGTGCACCGGGCGATCCGTCACAAGAGCGAGTGGGTCGTCCAGCAGGCGATAAAGCCCGCGGAGATCCCCGTGCCGGCCAAATGGCGCGGGAAGATCCGTCTCGGTGCGCGATACACGAACGCCGGCGTCATCACAATCCCCGGCGGCCCCTACGTCCTGGGCCGCTCAAGCGCCATGCCGGTGGTAAACGTCTCCCGCGGCGGCGGGATAGTAGCGGTATTGCGCACGGCTTGACGGCCCGCCGCCGTCGCCGGTATCCTGTGAGAAGGAGGTAGCGGCCATGACGGTAAAAGCCGAGTACATGACCGACACGAGAGGCCGGCGCACCCGCGTCGTGCTGACCGTGGGGGAATACCAAAAGTTGATGGAACGTCTTGAGAGCCTTGAGGATAGTCTGGACCTGAAGAAAGCAAAACGGTCGGCTCGCGGATTCGTCGATCTGGACGACGCCATCAAATTTCATCGAAAAGGCACGGGTCGTTGACGTCGCCGGATCTTGGAGTGCGGCGGCTAGACGCCGCCTTGATTTACTTCCGGGGCGGCTTGACGCCCCGCTGCGGTTCAGTAGCATGAGAATTACAGGGGCGGCAGCAGCATCAATTGTCCTCTACTTCGTCGCTGGGGCTTGCGATTGCCCCAATCCTCCCGGCCCGTTTTTCCCTGTAAAAAAGGACGGCAAGTACGGCTTCATCGATCGATCCGGGAAGATCATGATCCGGCCGCAGTTCGACCAGGCAGATGAAAACTTCAGCCAGCTTGCCGCTGTCAGGACCGGAGGCGTGTGGGGATTCATAGACAAAAGAGGCCGGATGAAGATCGAACCGCGATTCGAAAGCGCATGGCCGTTTTCCTGCTATTCCCGCCAAGGTCCCATGGCCGCCGTGAAGATCAACGGCCTCTGGGGTTACGTCGACTACAACGGTCGAGAGGTCATCCGTCCCAAGTTCGATTTCGCATCCTTCTGCGGCGACGACCTGCACGCCGCCGTCTCCGTCCGCGGCTGGTGGGGGTTTATCAACACCAAGGGCGAATTCACGGTGCCGCCAAAATACGACGCGGTCGGGCCGTACTTCTCGGACGGGCTCGCGACCGTCGAGTGGATGGACAAGTGGGGCGCCATCGACACGAAAGGCAACGTAGTCATCCCCCTCAAACATGAAATGCTCCTCCCGTTCTCCGAAGGTCTGGCACCTTTCTCGAAAAACGACGGCGAGCAGTGGGGGTTTCTCGATACGAAGGGAAACGAGGCCATCCCCGCCGCATTCGACTACGTCTGGCCTTTCTCCGAAGGCTTGGCGCCCGTGATCAAGGAAGACCGGCGGATGTACATCGACAAGACCGGCGCGCCCGCCATAACGGGCGATTATGACCGGGCGACGGTGTTTTCCGAGGGCCTCGCCGCGGTCATGAAAGGCGGCAAATGGGGTTACATCAACAAGACGGGCAGACAGGTCATCACGCTCGACAAGTGCGACTTCGCCTCGCCGTTTGGAGCCGGCCTCGCGCTCATCTACGTTGACGACAAGACCGGCTACATCGACCCTATGGGAAAGCGGGTATGGGAGCCGACGAAGTAGGCGTGAGGCAAGAGGCGTGAGGCGGGAGGCGGAAGAATGCCTGTAACCCCGTATGACTGGGGTCATACGTATTTGTGACGGCATTCGGCATTGCGCGGGCGGATCGTTGGAGAACCAGATCTCAAAAACAACGGAGAGCAGTATGAGACTTCAGACCTGGTCGGTCGTCCTGGTTCTGGGCGTGGTCCTGCTTGCGGTTTCGGCATATGCGGCGCCGAAGCAGAAGGGCAAGGATTTCGGGAGCGCCAAGCCGCAGGCGGCCGGCGAAAAGCCCGTCAAGACCGACGACTGCTACGCCTGCCATGCGCCCGTGAAAGACCTTCACGGATCCGGGAAGCACGCCAAGGTAAACTGCGCGTCGTGCCACCGCGGGGTTGAGAAGCACATACAGGTCAAAGGGCCCGACGGGCGGCCGCAAACCGACCTTTCGTGGAACGCGTGCGGCTCGTGCCACAAGGTCGAGTTCGACAGCTTCAAGCAGACGGCGCATCACCGGCCCGCGCGGGACGAAAAATCCCAGCTTTCGAACCGGGCGCCCAACCCGTATTGGGACAAGCTCATGATGGGCCACGGGTTCACCAAGGAGCACAATCTCACCCGGAGCCACACATGGATGCTCGTCGATCACTTCGTCGTTGACCGCGCGTACGGCGGCCGGTTCCAGCCCAAGGAGGGCTGGGAGTATGTCGCGGCGCAGGGCGGGGCAAAGGCGTGGAGCGTGCTCAAGGACCAGCACCCCGATTCGAAGGAGCACAAGCCGTTTTTGACCCAGAGTGCCGCGGCGGCCAACCCGACGTGCCTCCAGTGCAAGACCCAGGACCATATCCTGGACTGGCCGTACATGGGCGACCCCGACCCGAAAGCCAAATGGAACCGTACGTCAAACGTCGTCGAGCTCGCGCGCACGCTTGAGCACGGCCTAGGGCGCCGTAAAACAATAAATTTGCCAACTTGATCGGTCCGTGTTCTATAGTAGGTGTGAGACACAACGTGGACTTGGAAGCCGCCATCCGCAGCAAGTACGTCGCCCTTGAGGAACTGCTCAACGAGCGTGCGCGGCGAC
>JACRCP010000139.1 GCA_016218965.1 Deltaproteobacteria bacterium
CGCTCGTCCAGCCCGTCCATGAGCCTCTGCGCGGCCCTGTTGTCGCGGTTGACAAGCGCGTTGGCGACGTGGGCGAGATGGAAGTAGCGGCAGATGCGTTTGTTGTAGCTGTTTATCGTGAACGCGATGTCGTCGTAGGCGTTGGGCTCGCCGCGCCCGCAGTTCTCGTTTTTCGGCTCGTGGTAGCCTATGAGCTCGGCCGCACGCCTGGCGTTGCATTCGCCATCGGGGATAGTCTCGCGGTAGTTGATGAACGACGCCAGGTCCCCCTGTTGCTTGTTGAGCTCGGGGTCTTCCGTGAAGCCGGGCATGAACACCACCCCGTTCTCGTCCTTGGAGCGGATCCGGTAGTCCGAGTCCACGATGTCCTTCGCGAACGCCGTAAGGAGAGTGAGCGCCTCGCCGCATGCGTCTTTCACGTTCTGTGCCGCGGCCCCCTCTGCTGCGTAGCGGAGGATCGGGATGAGCCGGAAGATGTGCGGCACATCGTCCTTCGAGCGGATGTTGGTCACCCAGACCTTCCCCCAGTAGGGGTTGTGCTCGTACGGGAAGCGGTTCGTATTCCAGCGCGGGTACGACGAGAACCAGCCGCCATAGTCCACGCCCTTCTTCTTCCCGTCGTGCGTCAGAAACTCGTGGTTGAACGCGACGATGTTGCGCGACATCAAGTGCGGGAGCGTGTCGCTGCCGTCGTAGACCATCCCCAGCATCGAGGCCGACATGCCCTTGCACAGCTTTTCCGAAGCGAGCGCGGCGATCTGGTCGCCCGTGAGCATGTACGCCGCAATCACGTCGCCCAGCGCGCGGGAAAACGGGATGTGCAGGTTGTGCCCGCCGTCGTCCGGATTCACGGGGTGGTGGAAAGTGACCTTGTCGCCCTCCTTCCTGAACTGTTCGTCGTACCAGAACTGGAAGTCCCGCAACCCCGTCGACGCGTCCACGCCGTGCGTCGTGTAGAGCACGTAGTCGAAGTAGCGGACCTTCTTGAGAAACCCCAGCACCTTGAGCGTGAACGCGCTCACGTCCGCGTCCGAAACCGGTTCCCCGCTGTCGGTCCGGCCGTATTCGATTTCGAGCGAGGTCGGGAGCGACCCCGCGTCGGGCCTGCCGGCATCGGGCCCTGCGTCCGCGACGACGCCCGAGTCAGAAGCCCCTGCATCCGCCGCCGCTGCGTCCGCCACACCCGAATCGGCCTCGTTTCCGCCACCGCCGCCGCATGAAAAAGCAAGCGCCGGGAGCAACAGCATGATTCCGCGCGCGTTCCGGATGGTTTTCATCGTTTCCTCCTTGGGGGCCGATTGTACCACGCCCCGCGCATTGAAAAAAAAACCGATTCGGGATACGTAGAACGCTCCATGTGCCCCGTACCAACAGGCGGCGACGTCGAAAGCAAGGACACCGCGAACGCGGCGGCCGAGATCAGCCGCGAGGCCTTGACGCCCATGATGCAGCAGTACCTCGAAACGAAGGCGAGGTACCCGGGCTGCATCCTGTTTTTCCGGTTGGGCGATTTTTACGAGATGTTCTTCGAAGATGCCGTCAACGTCGCGCGGTGGCTCAACCTTACGCTCACCTCGCGGGCCAAGGGCGACGACGCCGTCCCGATGTGCGGGGTGCCGCACCACGCCTCGCGGTATTACATCTCGAAGCTCATCGACATGGGCCACCGCGTGGCCATCTGCGACCAGGTCGAGGACCCCCGACTGGCCAAGGGGATCGTCAAGCGCGAGGTGACGCGCGTCGTCTCGCCGGGGATGGTGCTCGACCCGGACCTGCTCGACGGTAAAACCGACAATTTTGTTGCCGCCGCCTTGACCGAAGGCGGCCGCACGGGGCTGGCGTTCCTTGATGTGACGACGGGGACGTTCAGGATCACCGAGGTCGCGGGTGACGTTCTTTTGGGCGAAGAGATCGGACGTGTGGCCCCGCGCGAGATCGTGTGCCCGGGCGGCGGCGGTGGCGCCCTTGCCGCCTCGCTTGTCTCCGAGCGGCGCGCCGGCGCCGCGGTCATCAGGCTCGAGGACGCGCTCTTTGGCGCCGATCGCACCGCGCGGGCGCTTTCGGCGCAGTTCCGCCTTCACTCTCTCAAGTCCCTCGGCTCTGACGAGATGCCGCTTGCCGTCCGCGCGGCGGGCGCCCTCCTCTCTTACGTGAAAGAGATGCAGAAGACCGAGGCGGCGCACGTCCTGCCGCCCACGCCGTACCGCCGCGGCGAGTTTTTGCACCTTGACGAGTCGGCCGTGCGAAACCTCGAGATCTTCGCAAACCTCCTGGACGGCAGGCGTTCGGGCTCGCTCTTTGGCATCCTTGACCGCTCCGAGACTTCGATGGGCGGCCGGGCGCTCCGCCACTGGCTGGGGTCACCTCTCCTCGACCCCACGCAGATCAACGCCCGCCTTGAGGCGGTTGCCGACCTCATGCAATCGCCGGCGCTCCGGCGGAAACTCGGAGAGCTGCTTTCCGGGATTCAGGACATCGAGCGCCTTTCGGCCAAGGCGGCACTCAAGCTCGCCAACGCCCGCGACCTTCGGGCGCTTGCGCAGTCGCTTGGCCGGCTTCCGGCGATGAAGAGCGAAATTGCAGGCGCGGCCTCGGGCCTCCTGCACGAGATCCACCAGGCAATGGACCCCCTCGAAGGCCTCTGCACCGAGCTTTCGGCCGCGATTGCCGACGACCCCCCGACCGCTCTCAACGAGGGCGGGATCATCCGAGAAGGCTACAACAAGGACCTCGACGAGCTCATCGCCATCGCCCGCGAGGGCAAGGGTTACATCGCGGCGCTCGAGAGCCGCGAGAAGCAGCGGACGGGGATCGGAAGCCTCAAGGTCCGCTACAACAAGGTCTTCGGCTACTACATCGAGGTCACCAAACCCAACTTGAAGTTCGTCCCGCAGGACTACTTCCGCAAGCAGACCACGGCCAACGCCGAGCGCTTCATCACGCCCGAGCTCAAGGAATACGAGGAGAAGGTCAGCACGGCGGAGGAACGCCGTTTTGCGCTGGAGTTCGAGCTGTTCACGGCGCTCCGGGAACAGGTGGCTTCGGCATCGCCGCGCCTCTCCCGAACAGCCGGCGCCGTGGGCGCGCTCGATGCCCTCCGGTCGTTCGCCGAAACGGCCGAGGCCTTCGGGTACGCGAGACCCGAGGTGGACGACGGGGCCGTCATAGAGATCGAGGAGGGCCGGCACCCGGTGGTCGAACGGGTGCTCAAGGACGAGCGTTTCGTGCCGAACGACACGCGCCTCGACCCGGATTCGTGCGTGATGATGGTGATCACCGGCCCGAACATGGCGGGCAAATCGACCGTGATGAGACAGGTGGCGCTGATAACATTGATGGCGCAGGCGGGGTCTTTCGTGCCGGCGAAACGCGCGCGGATCGGCGTCACGGACAGGATATTCACGCGGATCGGCGCGGGCGACGCCCTGACACGCGGTCTCTCGACGTTCATGATCGAGATGATCGAGGTGGCGACGATCCTCAATCAGGCCACGCGCAAAAGCCTGATAGTGCTCGACGAGATCGGTCGCGGAACGAGCACGTACGACGGGCTGTCGCTCGCATGGGCGATAGCCGAGGACATCCACGACCGCGTGAAGGCCCGCACGATGCTGGCCACGCACTACCACGAGCTCTGCGACCTGGCGCTCACCAAACCCGGCATCCGCAACTTCACGATCGCCATCCGCGAGTGGCAGGGGAGCATCATTTTTTTGCGGCGGCTTGTCGAGGGCGGGGCGAGCCGGTCGTACGGGATCCAGGTGGCGCGGCTCGCGGGACTCGGCAAATCCGTCGTGGAACGCGCCATGGAGATCCTGCGCAACCTCGAGGCGGGCGAGTTCAACGAGCAGGGCATGCCCAAGATGGTCGGGCGCGGCGGATCGGGGACGCAGCTTTCGCTCTTCCGCGAGGCCCCCGCCCCTTCCCCGGTCATCGAGGAGCTTCAGGCGCTCGACCCCGAGGCGATGACGCCGATCGAGGCGTTAAACGCGCTCGTGAAACTTCGGAACCACCTGAAAGACAGGAAACCATGACCGGGAACAAACTGCCGGATCCAACCGCCGACCCCGATCTCGACCTCCAGGCCGCCGCCGAGCTGCGCGAGGCGCGCGACGCGATCCAACGCGAGATGGCCAAGCGGATCGTCGGCCAGCGGGAGGTGGTCGACCACCTGTTGATTGCGCTCTTCGCCCGCGGCCACAGCCTGTTCGTGGGCGTCCCGGGCCTCGCCAAGACGATGCTCATCTCGACGCTCGCCGACGTGTTGGACCTCAAGTTCAGCCGGATCCAGTTCACCCCGGACCTCATGCCCTCGGACATCACCGGCACCGAAGTGCTCGAGGAGGACCGCACGACCGGGAAGCGGGTCTTCCGTTTCGTTCGCGGTCCCATATTCGCCAACATCATCCTGGCCGACGAGATCAACCGGACGCCGCCAAAAACCCAGGCAGCGCTCCTCCAGTCCATGCAGGAGTACCGCGTGACCGCCGGCGGCCAGACCTTTGCGTGCGAGCTCCCGTACCTCGTGTTCGCGACGCAGAACCCGATTGAGCAGGAAGGCACGTATCCCCTCCCCGAGGCCCAGCTCGACCGCTTCATGTTCATGATCGAGGTCAACTACCCGAGCTACGACGAGGAGGTCGAGATCATGCGGACGACGACCGTCCCGCAGACTGCCGTCCTCGCCAAGGTCCTCGCCCCTGAAAAGATCCGGGCATTCCAGGACCTCGTGCTCCGCGTCCCCGTCGCCGACCACGTCGTCCGCTACGCCGTGGAGCTCGCGCGGCGCTCGCGCCCCGACGACGGCGCCCCCGCGTTCGTGCGCGAGAACCTTTCGTGGGGCGCCGGCCCCCGCGCCGCCCAGCATCTTTTGCTTGGCGCCAAGGCCGCCGCGCTGCTCGCCGGCCGATCCGCCGTATCATCCGAGGACGTCGCGCGGCTCGCAAAGCCCGTCTTCCGTCACCGCCTGATCCTCAACTTCCACGCCGAGGCGCAGAGGGTGACGACGACACAGATCGTAGACCGTTTGCTCGAAGAGACAAAACCCTGATGGGCCGGACCGCGACCATCGACGAGATCAGCCTCGTCGTCGCCGAGCTCGACGGCCACCTGCGGGGCGCCATTGTCCAGGACGCGCGCCAGCCCCGGCCCCTGGACATCTACATCGATCTCCGGTTGCCCGGCGAAACCGTGGTCGTCGTCGTTTCGGCCGACGGTTCTTTTTCGAGGATCCACGCCACGACGCGCAGACCCCCGAATCCGGCGGTCCCATTCTCGTTTCAGTCGCTCCTTCGGGCGCGCCTTTGCGGCGAGCGGCTGGAAAGCGCACGCCAGTTGGCGCGAGATCGCGTCGTCGAGCTGAAGTTCACGTCGGCGCTGTCGATCGCAGCCGAACTCACCGGCCGCCACGCCAACGTGTTCCTGTGCGAAACGGGCGCCGCGGGCGAAAACGTGATCGCCGGCTCAATCCGCCCCAACCTGAGCCAGCGCCGCGCCCTGGTCCCCGGCCGCCCCTACGTGCCGCCTGCGCCCCTCGCGACTCACGACTCACGACCCACGACTCACAACCCACGGCTCGCGCCTCACGCCTCACGCCTCACGCCTGACGCCGGTCCTCTCCCGTTCAACCTGCGCCTTGACGATGAGTACGCCTCCGTCATCGGCACCGAGGAGTTGGAATGGGCACGCGCGGCTGCCCGCGCGGCCGTCCAGAAGGAAATCCGGAGGCTCGACCGGTTGCGCGAGAATGTGTCGCGCGACCTTGCGGCGGCCGTGGGGTCCGGGGAATACACGAGGTTCGGCGAGGCGCTCAAACTGAACCTTGGCGCCATCCGCAGGGGAGTGCCCGAAGCCGTGCTCACCGAATACACGGCCGAAGGCCCGGGCGAGATTCGCGTGCCGCTGAAGCCTGACCTCGGCCCGCGCGAGAACATGGAACGCTACTTCCGGCTGTCAAGACGGCTGAGCACGGCACGGGACAAAATCGCGACCCGCTTGACCGAAACCGAGAAACGCGCGGTCCGGTTGGCGGCCGCCGGACAGGATCTCGAGCGTTGTGAAAAAGTCCACGAAGTCCACAACGTCCTATCCCGTGTGGGGTTGAAAACGCCCCCGGCCGGGCGACCCTCCGGTCGTTCTGCGCAAAGCCAGGCCGAACGCCTCCCGTATCGTGAGTATTTCATCGAAGGCGCGGGGCGCTTCCTTGTCGGAAGGGGCGCGGCGGACAACGACACCTTGACTTTCCGGGTCGCGCGGGGGAGCGACCTCTGGTTTCACACCGTGGGGTTCCCCGGCTCGCACGTCGTCGCCCCGCTGCCACGCGATCGCGAACCTTCGGCTGCGATGATTGTCTCGGGCGCGCGCCTCGCCGCGTCCCGAAGCCATGCCCCCGAGGGCGAAAAGGTCGAGGTCGCGTACACGAGACAGAAGTATCTCCGGACACCCCGCGGGGCAAAGCCGGGAACGGTCATCGTCACGCGGGAGAAACGGATCCTGGTCACCGTCGAAAAGGGGGCGTATTCAGATTGCGCGGGCGGCAGCGAGGAAACGTAGGGGCAGCCCCTACCAGCCAATCCCAACGGTCGAGCACGAGCACGCCGCGGCGTCTTCGGACGGTTCCGCCCCGACAAGGAGCACATCGGCACCGGCGCCGCCGTCGGTTTCGGCCGCCGCATCCGCGCCCGAGTCCGGGGTCCCCGCGTCGGGGAGCTCGACGTAATAGATCGGCGCCGTGTAGATCATTGCGCCGTCGGACATCGTCGCCCGCAGGTAGTACCAGGCGGTGACCGCAGCCCCCGGATCGGCGTCAAACGTCCCGCCGACAAGCGCGGCCCCCGGCTCGTAGGAGTGGATCACCACCCCGCCGTTCGTGACGATCTCGACCTTCAAGAACGTCTCGCCGGCGTCGGGGTCGTTGAGGGTCCATTCGAGCTTGACCGGTTTTTCGTTGACGATCGACCCCATCCAACTGCCGTTTCCCAGAAGCTCGGCCTCGGCGTTCTTGTCGGCGGTCGCGTAGGAGCGGCCCGCGCGTATCGCCTCGAGAATCCCCGCGCGCGTGAGCGCCCCGGCCCACAACGCCGCGCGGTGCTCGTTGGCCGTCCCCCAGTCGGGGTCGTGGTTGTCCTGGTTCCAGACGGGGGAGACGTGCCATCCCATGTCGAGCGCCAGGATGTAGGCCTGTTCGTGCTCGGTGTCCTGGAACTCGATGAGCGAGGCGACCGCGTCGATGTCGTCCTCGTACTTGAACTGCTTCCAGTTGTGCTTGGGTGCGTCCGGTTTCCAGTCGGGGTGGTTGAACTGCATGATCGGCGGCGGCTCGGTCGCGCGAACCTGGCGCCAGAGGTCGCCAAGGTCCGCGACGACGTATGCGTCTATGCCATACAGGGTTTCGATGTCGAAGAAGTTGAGATGGTTGAACACCGGGCTCCCCCACTCGTACCCGACCAGCGCGACAAACGTGCCGTCCTGCGTCGCGGCGTCGGCCGCCGCCTTGGTGTTGGGCCAGTCGTTGCCGGTGATCTGCTCGACGTGATCCGTCATAGCCATGAAGTGAAGACCGCCCGTGTCACGCGCATACGGAAAGGCGTCGGCCGGCGTGAGCTGCCCGTCGGAGTACGACGTGTGCGCGTGCAGGTTCCCGAAATACAGGTTGTACTCGGCGGCGCCGGCCGGAGCGGCAACGACCAGAACCGCGATGCAGGCAGCCAGACCCGGACTCGACATGAGGACCTCCTCAAAAGTTGTTCCGCCCCCGAAACGCTTTTCGCACGGTACATCACTCCGCCCGACCGCGTCAACACCGGCATTCGGAGTACGCTCGTAGTCGACACCCACAGCCCCGCCCGTACTCCAAATTCCAGGTCAACAAATTGGCCTTGACACGTCCGATTCCGTCCTGTTATTCAAGTCCCGTACTGCATCAGTTGGTTTGAACGCCCGAAAGCAGGCAAACGCGTTCCAACAAAGGAGGAGGGCCCATGAAAGCGATGTTGTGGCTGTTGCTCGTGCCGCTGCTGGCGCTGGTGATGTGCCTGGGCTGTGCCGGACCCAGGTTCGTGACACAGAGCACCGGCACCAAGGACCAGATGAAGTTCCTGTTCACCGACGGCGACGAGCAGGGCGTGCTCAAGTGCGCCGCCGGCCCCGACGGCAAGCTCACGAACTGCCGTGAGATGCCGGTAAAACTCAACGATTGAAAGGAGGCGGCCATGAGACAACTGTTGATTGCGGCCCTCGCGGCGCTTGCGGTGGTCGCGCTCTTTTCGGCGTGCAGCACGTACCGCGTGTCGCACTTCAGGGACCACCCGACAAGGCCCGTGACCGAACTCGAGGCCAACAAGTTCTCGTACTACGTGTTCTACGGCAAGGTCGTGCACCAGTTCTACCTGTGCAAGGACGAGGGGAACGCCTTGAACTGCAAAATCGCCTGCGACGGCAACACCGACCTTGTGTGCCCCGAAGCCGGCATCGTCGGCAGCACAGCCGTCACGAACGTCCGCTGAGCCGGAGGAGGGAATACCATGAGGAAGAACCACATCCTGTTGATGATCGTGGCGGCCGTGATCGTCGCCGTGTTCGCGGCCTCGTGCACGCCGCCCAAGGTGCTCACCAGCTACGGTTTCCGCAGCGACACCAAGACCGGAAAGACCATCATGCAGCGGTCCGGGGCCTCGGCAGACACGGGCGGCAAGCAGGCGACCAACCTGTTCAACGTGTTCGTGCGGATCTGCGACCTTGACGCCGGCAACAACGAGACCAACTGCAAGGACACGCTGGTGCTCGAGAACGTCAACCCGCGAACGGTCTATTGAGGGAGGCAGCCATGAAAAAGAACTTGATAGCGGCGATAGTCGTGGCGGCCCTGGCCGTGGCGTTCCTGAGCGCGTGCGGCCAGACCGTCCGGAGCGTCACGCACACGTCGTGGTGGGAAACCTCGGGCGGGTCCCGCGTGTACGTCTGTTACTGGGAAGGCTCGTGCAGCGGGTTCGGCGGGTGCTCAAAAGGCGAGTCCAAGATCAAGAAGTGCGACGTCCAGGCCGACAACACGCTCAAGTGCGAGCAGATGACCGAGGCCGAAAAGGTCTTAAACCCCCACATGAAGTAGAGAGGCCCGCCCCCGCTTTCGAAAGCCCCGGCGTTTCCTGCCGGGGCTTTTGTTACGACAGCAGCACCGCACCCAGAGTCCCCAGCGCTATCGCCGGGCCATACGGAACGTAGACACGCTCGGCAGGCGCCGCAGCCTGCGCCTCGTCCTTGTTGTCCTTGCAGTCTTTTTGGTCGTTTTCCCCGGCCGCCCGTGCGGCGTCCCGGTAGGTCTTGAGCGACAGCATGCCCGCAAGTGTCCTCCCGAGCCTCCCCCGAAAGGTGAGGACCGCGATCGCAATGACCCCGCCCGCCACGGCCGTGTACATGAGCGCGTAGACCGAGAGCGGCCAGGACGCCAGCGCCCCGACGGCCGCCATCATCTTGACGTCCCCCGCCCCCATCCCGCCCAGCATGAAGAGCACAAGGAAACAGCCGCCGCACAGCGCAAACGACGCCGCTGAGGCGAAAAGCCCCGGCCACCCGGCGGCGGCCAGATTAAGGGCGAAACCCAGAACGATTGCGGGAAACGTCAGCCAGTTGGGTATGCGGCGTGTGCGCAGGTCCGCCACCGTCGCCACGGCGCAGACGATCCCCAGGCACCCGATGATGACGTACTGAAACAAAGGGGACACGCGCGAAGGATATCAGACGCACCGGCGCGCGCAAGCTCGCTTGCGGTTTGTCGCGCTGAAGTCTACTTCTTGTTGTCCGCGAAGTCCTTGAGCGTCTTCTGGTCCTTGCCCTGGAATTCCTTGGTCTTGACCGTCACGTTCTCCCTGCCGGTGAGCGCGTCGGCCGACGCCGAGAACAGGGCGCGGATGTTGTCGCCGAAGAGCGTGACAACGCCGATGGCGGCAATGGCTATCAGGGCGACGATGATGATGTACTCCGTCATTCCCTGGCCTTTTTTGTCCCTAAGAAGCCTGTTTAACCTGATCATCATGTCGCGCCTCCTTTCATTCCTCAAGCCCAGTGTAACCCCTATCACGCCGCCCCTGGCATACGTCAAGTGGAGGATGGCTTCTGGATGGCTTTGGAGTGCGGTAGCTTGCTACCGCTTTGGGTTCCGTGGCAGCTTGCTGCCACGCAGACCGAGCGAGCAAGCTCGCTCGAAGAAAAGCGCAAGCAAGCTTGCGCACTCCAAAACGTTTCAAGTCTTGCCTCTCAGACCTTTTCTGAGCGAGAAATTCATCGGGAGGAGCTTTTCGAGATCGGTGTCGATCTCATCGCCCTGGTCGTTGACCAGAATGACCGCCATCCCGCGCCCGAACTCCGAGAGCACCTGCCTGCATATCCCGCACGGAGGCGAAGGCGGAGATGTCCCGGTGGCGATTGCGACCGCGTCGAGCCTGCGCTCGCCGGCCGAAACCGCGGCCGAAACGGCGGAACGCTCGGCGCAGATGGTGGCGCCGAACGTGGCGTTCTCGACGTTTGCGCCCGGGTAGATTCCGCCGCCCTCGGCGAGCACCGCGGCACCCACCCGGAAACCGGAGTACGGGGCGTAGGCATTCGCCCGGGCCCGAAGCGCCGCGCGAATGAGCCTTTTTTTCGTCGTCTCGGACAGCATTTCGACTTCCCCCGGGGCGTCAAGC
>JACRCP010000146.1 GCA_016218965.1 Deltaproteobacteria bacterium
GCACCTGCCGCCGGAAGCTGCCCTCGCCCTCAACCTCAACCACTCCGACTATGTGGAGATCGTCTGCGGCACCCTCGACGGCCTGCCCGCCGCCTTCGCCACTCTCGACGCCGGGCACCGCAGCCTCTCGCTCCCCGCCCGTACCCGCACCACCGCGCCGGCCGCCGAGCCCGTCACCCGCGCGATGACCACCATCGACCGCCGCCTCGTTCGCACCGACGAGATGGCCGCCCGCGTTCAGGCCGCGGCCGACAGCCGCTCCGTCCGGTTCGTGTAGGCGGGGCGGTCGCAGACCGGGCGGCCGCGGATCGGGCGGACCGGATCGGGCGGACCGGATCGGGCGGACCGGATCGGGCTTGACACCGGCCGCCAACCGAGCCCATACTCCATCATCGGGAAGCTGGATTTGGAGTCCGGCAACCGTTGTTTGACGCCGTAGACCGACAGCATGGAGAGGTTGCCAGCGCCGTGAAGCTCAACTGGGTCGAAACGCTCGTCATGAACAACCCCGTCAGGGCCGGCCTGCAGCGCCGCCGCGAGGGGCCGGGACTGCGCGGCCTCGCGCCGGGGCCCACCGAGGGCGCGGCGACGCTCGTGGTGGGCTGCGGGCGGGGAGTGGACGTCGAGATCGCGTTCGAGCTGTTCAAGGCGTCGACGGTGACGGCGATCGACCTGGACGAGCGGCAGGTCGAGCGCGCGAGGAGGCGCCTCGGAAGCCGCTATGGCAGTGCGCTTGAGCTGATCGCCTGTGACGCCGCCGAGCTGCCGTTCGAGAGCGGCCGCTTTGGCCTGGTCCTGGACTTCGGGATCATCCACCACATCCCCGAGTGGAAGAAGGCCGTCGCCCAGATTTCGCGGGTCCTCACGCCGGGCGGGCAGTTCCTGTTCGAGGAGATCCCCAAGTCCGAGCTCGACACGTGGGTCTACCGGTTCTTCACCGATCACCCCCGCGAGGACAGGTTCAACGCCCCCGATTTCGCGCAGGCGTGCACCGAGGCGGGCCTCGACCTCGGCGGCCGGATCGAACCGTTCCGCATCCTCGTGTTCAATGCTTTCCGCGGCGCGGCGGTGAAACCCGAATAGCAGTCGATAGGAAACTTCATCGCGGTTTTCCGCCTGCGTCTGATACTGGTGCGTTATGTTCAACCTGTGGGCAAACAATACACCATCAGGGCGGCGGGGCGCAGGCAAGTGGTTGATCGCGTTTTCGGCCCTTTTCAGCCCAACCCGCTGGCGGCAGACGAGTCGATGAACATCCGGCACGCGGGGTGGAGCTGGAGGACGGAAGCGGGGACGGCGGGGGTCACGGGGCCTTTGACCGCGCGTTTGATGGCCTCGGCCTTCTCCTTGCTCCCGGCAAGCAGGATGATCTCCCTGGCCTTCATGATCGTCCCCATCCCCATCGTGATCGCCCGGCGGGGGACCTTTGACACCGATCCGAAAAACCTGGCGTTGGCCCTGCGCGTCCGCGCCGAGAGCGTCTCGACGTGCGTCTCGGCTTGGAGCGCGTGCGACGGTTCGTTGAAACCTATGTGCCCGTTTTGGCCGATCCCCAGGACAAAGAGGTCTATGGGCCCGCGCCGTTCAATGAGTTTTTCGTACCTCCGGCACTCCGCGGCAAGGTCGCGCGCCCGTCCGTCCGGGATGAACACCCGGTCGCGCCGGAGGTTCACGTGGTCTGTGAAGTTCGTGCGCATGAAAAAGTCGTACGACTGCGGGTCGTCGGGCGGGAGGCCCACGTACTCGTCGAGGTTGAATGTCGCCACACGCGAAAAACCGAGGTTCGTCTCGCGGCGCATCCTGACGAGCTCGCGGTACATCCCCAAAGGCGTGCTCCCGGTCGGCAGTCCCAGCACCGTGTCGGGCTTCACGATGACGTGCGCCGCCACCAGAAGCGCCGCCCGCTGGCTCATCTCGTCGTAACTTCGAGTGACAGTGATGAACATCCCTCGGTCTCCAGTCCACAGTCGCCAGCCTTCAGCCCAACGGGCGGACTCCGCTCCGCTTCGGCCGCCCCTGCCGTACTGGCCTCTGTCCGTCGACCACTTCCAGCCTCTGCTGCTCTCCCCTCCTGAACTCGCCGGCTCCGGCGGGAAAAGCCCGCCGGGGGCCTCCGGACACCATCTACCGCCCACCGCCCGCCGCCTGGCTCTCTGGCACCTTCGCGACGAAGACGGACACTGACTTGACCAGCTCGTCCTTGAGCTCTTCGTTTAGGTTCCTCTTGAGCGCCTCGGACATGAGCTGAAGCTCGTTGGCCCACACGCTGTGCACCGCCGCGATCCGAATCTCGCCGTCCTCGAACCAAACGGGCGCCGCCGCCTCGGCGACTTTCTTCCCGACGACCTTCCGCCACACGTTTTGCACCCGGCCGAGCGAAAGCCCCGCCGCCATCCGCCGCGACCCGAACATCCGCGCCATGTCCGACGCCACGGGCACCACCGCCGACTGCCTGTCCCGCCTGCCCATGCGACATTTACTACCACACTCCGGACGGCGAGGAAACACAGCGACCGGTTTGCACTTGCCATTCGGAGTACGTTCATGGCCGACACCCAGAGCCCGGCACGTACTCCGAATCCCAGAGTTTGCACGTTTTGAACGTTTTGACTTGCCGCACTAGTCTGCGTGGAATAGTATCCGCCCGGACCCGGCGGAACGGAGAGACACTTGGGCAGGATCATCGCCATTACCAACCAGAAGGGCGGCGTGGGGAAGACCACGACGGCGGTGAACCTTGCCGCGAGCCTGGCGGTCGCCGAAAAGAAGGTCCTCCTGGTCGACATGGACCCGCAGGGAAACGCCACCCAAAGCGTGGGCGTCGAGCGCAACGGTCTCCCGTGGACCGTCTACGACCTCCTCCTGGGCGTCGAGCCGACGGATGACGTGCTGAAACCCACCGCGCTCGATTTCCTTCGTTGCGCCCCCTCGACCCGCGACCTCGTAGGCGTCGAGGTTGAGATCGTCTCTGAGGCGGACCGGGCGACGCGTCTTCGGAGCGGCCTTGGTCCGCTGGCGGCACGTTTTGACTTCGTGATTGTGGACGCGCCGCCCTCGCTTGGCCTGCTCACTCTCAACTGCCTCGCCGCCGCCGACGCGATTATCATTCCCCTGCAGTGCGAGTACTTCGCCATGGAAGGGCTCGGCGCCCTCACCTCGACCGCGGATCTTGTCAAGAAGTCGTACAACCCCCGGCTCGAGACCGAGGGCATCCTGCTCACGATGTTCGACCCGCGCAACAACCTGTCGCACCAGGTGGCCAAGGAGGTCCGGGACTTCTTCGGCAGCAAGGTCTTCAGAACCATCATCCCCCGGAACGTCAGGCTCGGCGAGGCGCCCTCGTTCGGAAAGCCCGTGATCCTCTACGACGCCGCGTGCCCCGGGGCGCACGCGTACCTCGCGCTCGCCAAGGAACTGCTGGCCCGGCACAGGTGACGGAGTCGCCAACCCGACAGGAACCAAACCGCAGAGAACGCAGAGGACGCGGAGGAAGACCCGCACCTTTCAACCACAGAGGGCACAGTGATCACCGGGAAAACCGGAGCACGCACAAGATGTCGAAACGCAGGATATTCATTCCGGAACAGCGCGTCAAAGCGGGCGAGGTCGAGCTTCTTCGGCCAGAGGCGAAACACCTCGTCACCGTGCTGGGCCTTCGGGACGGCGATCGGGTGGTCGTGTTCGACGGCGAGGGGCGCGAGTACGACGCCACCTTGCGGAATACCGGCCGCTGCAAGGGGGCGGCGCTCCGGATCGAAGGGCCGGGGCGGAAGGCTGAAGGCGGCGCTCTTGACGTCACCTTGATCGTCGCGCTCATCAAGAACCGCAACTTTGACCTCGTGGTCCGGAAGGCCGCCGAGCTGGGGGCAGCCAGGCTTGTCCCCGTGGTGACAGAACGCACCGTAAAGGAAGCCGGGGCGGGCGTTTCGCGGTGGCGGAAGATCTCGGCCGAGGCATCGAGGCAGTGCGGCCGGGCCGACGTGATGGACGTGGCCGAAGTCACCCAGTTTGGGAGCGCGATCGCCTCATGCACCGGGTCGCTCAGGCTCATGGCATGGGAAGGTGGCGGTACGACTCTTGCCGAGTCGCTAAGGGCATGGGCGGGCGGATCGATCTCGATAGCCGTCGGTCCCGAAGGAGGGTTCACACACGGAGAGGTCGCGGCTGCGCGGGCCGCGGGATTCGTGCCCGTGACTCTGGGTCCCAGAATTCTCCGGACCGAAACGGTGCCCCTTGCCCTGCTGGCAATTATGCAATATGTTTTCGGGGATTTGGGCGGCACAAAGACATGACGAACATCTGCCCCAACTGCGGTTTTCCCAACGATCCAGGCGCCACCGTGTGCCGGAAGTGCAGGCACGCGTACAGCGCAAGCGGCGCGGACCACACGACACTGGATATCTACGCATCATCGGACGAGCCGCGGCCGCCCGAACCGTCGGTCCCCGCGCCGCTCGGACGCGATGCCATCTCGGGCCAGCCGGGGCAGACGGACACGAAACTCGGGTTGGATTTCTCCGACGAGGCGCCCCCCGGCGAAGGTCCGGCGTCGGTTTCGTCGGATCTCAAACGCGAGATCCAACTCGACCGCCGGATCGCACGCCCGATGGCCGATCGGAAGGCCGTCGCCGCGGCTGACGCGGCGGAGGCTGTTGCCAGAGCTGTGCCGGGCCCCGGACGCCATCGGGCGCCTTCGATCGTCGCCATCGAATCCCTCCCCGCCTCGGACCCCGGGAAGTCCGAACCCAGCGAGATGGGCGCCGCCCCGGTTTTTGCGGAGAGCGGGCCCGTCGCCCCGGGCGGCGGCGCAACCCCGGCCCCCGGCGCCCGCGCAGGCCGATTCACTCCGCTGGAGCGGGCTGGGAGGTCCGGGGGGGAAGTTCGCGTAGCGACCCCCGGGATAGCCGTCTCGGCGCCCGGAATCCCGGTGCACGAGTCGTGGATCGAGGACTCCGAGCCCGCCAAGCCGCTGGACCTCACCGCCGCGGGACTGATTCGGAGGACCACGTCCGCAGCCATTGACGCCATCATCCTTTCGGCCGCGTCGGCTGCGGTAGCCTGGCTTGGGTTCGTTTCGTTCGGGACGACCTCGGCGCTCACGGCCGGTCTTTCGGACGCCGCCAGGGCCGCGGATGCGTTGGCGCTCCCGCTCGTCCTCCTTTTTGCCGTGACAGGCGGTTTCTATTCGCTGACATTCCACTTCCTTGGCGGCCGGACGATCGGCAAGATGGTGACCGGCACCCGCGTGATAACGACGGCAGGGAAACCGGTCTCGCTCTTCCGGGCGTTCTGGCGCACGGCGTGTTACCTGGTGACCGGCGTGTCCTTGATGATCGGGTTCCTGTGGATCCTCGTTGACGAGCGCGGGCAATCCCTTCACGACAAGCTCGCGGGGACGTACGTGATTATCGACGAATGATCCGACGCCGGCACTGGAGCGCCAGCCGGACATTTTTGCCACAGAGTGCACAGAGTTCACAGAGACAAGATGTCTCGGACTTCCTGATTCCGCGGAAAAGAAACTCCCTCCGTGCGCTCTGTGCCCTCTGTGGCAAAAAATTCGGGTTGTTTTGTTTGGCGCGCTCTGCGCATCCCCGGCCGACTCGCCGGCTCCGGCGGGGCAAGCCCGCCGGGGGCCACGCGACCGGCGACGAACGATCTCAGCCCGCCGGGTGCCTTTACTTCCCGATCTTCTTCCTCTCCGCCCACTCCTTCATCCTTTTTTTTATCTCGGCCTCGTGGCCGTGGGCGGTGGGTTCGTAGTACCGGCGGCCGCAGAGCTCGTCGGGCAGGTAGTCCTCGGGGACGTAGTTTCCCGAAAACTCGTGCGGGTAGCGGTACTCCTTTCCGTACCCCAGCCCTTTCATGAATTTCGTGGGCGCGTTGCGCAGCTTGAGCGGCACCGCAAGCGGGCCGCGCTCGGTCACGTCGCGGCGCGCCGCGCCGTATGCCTTGATCACGGCGTTGCTTTTGGGCGCCGTCGCGAGGTACGTCGCGCACTGGGTCATGGGGAGCACCCCTTCGGGGAGGCCGACGAACTCGAACGACGCCAGAGTTGCCGCGGCGACCTGCACCGCCTGCGGGTCGGCATTCCCGATGTCTTCCGAGGCGAAGATGATCATTCGCCGCAGTACGAAGAGCGGGTCTTCACCGGCCTCGAGCATCCGGACCATCCAATACACGGCCGCGTCGGGGTCGCTCCCGCGCATGCTCTTGATGAACGCCGATATGACGTTGTAGTGCTCCTCGCCCGACTTGTCGTAGAGCAGGGCACGGTGCTGGACGGCCTCCTCGACCACCGAAAGCGTTATCCGCCGTTCCGCTGATGGCTGTTGGCTGATGGCTTTTTCCGCGGCTTCGAGCGTGTTGAGCGCACGGCGGGCGTCGCCAAAGGCCGAGGCGGCGATGAACTCCAGGGCGTCGTCGTCGAACGAGAGATTCAGGGCGCCAAGCCCCCGCTCCTGGTCGGCGGCCGCCGCGAGCACGATCCGCTTGATTTCATCCTCTGAAAGCGGCTTCAAGACCAGCACCTTGCACCGCGAAAGGAGCGCCGAGCTGACTTCGAACGAGGGGTTTTCGGTCGTGGCGCCGATCAGCGTCACCGTGCCGCCTTCAACGTGCGGGAGCAGGGCGTCCTGCTGGGCCTTGTTGAACCTGTGGATCTCGTCTATGAAGAATATCGTCGGGCGCTTGAACATTTGCCGGAGCCTGTCGGCGCCCGAGACCACCTCGCGGATCTCCTTGACGCCACCGAGCACCGCCGAGAACGGGACGAACTCGGCGTTGACCATCCCCGCGATGATGCGCGCGAGCGTGGTCTTCCCTGTCCCCGGCGGACCCCAGAAGATCATGGAGGGGAGATCGCCCGATTCGACCGCCCGCGCCAGAAACTTCCCCGGCCCGACCAGATGCCCCTGCCCCGCAAACTCGCCAAGCGTCCGGGGCCTGACCCGCTCGGCCAGCGGCACGCCCGGCCCCTTGTCCTTTCCGTTCACCCGCCGCATCGGCCGGGAGTGTATCACAGCCCAGTCGAGAAGAGGCAACCGGCCGCCGCCTCCGAAGCCTTTCCAAAGCTTCCTTGAAATCCGCAGTGCCGGGTGGTATTTTGCGGCCCGTGGTTGCCGCGCACAACTTCACCTCAAAGGAGTCCCGCGTGAAACGGCAGATCATTGCTATCCTCGTCGCCGCGTTCGCGGCGTGCGCAGCCGGAAACGTTTTTGGCCAGGATGCCGTCAAGAAGAAACTGGTCTTGAAGCTCACGCCGATGGGCAAACAGCTCGCCAAGGACGGCCTCGTGATCGCGAGCGAGGACTTCGCCGACATGGACGGCGACGGAAAAGACGAACTGGTCCTGATCGTCAAGGAGCCCAAAAAAGGCGGGCGGACGCTCGCCATACTCCATCAGAACGAAAAAGCTTCGGATTACGAGAAAATGCACGAGTACAAGATCAAAAAGGCCCTCGATCTCGACCGGCTGGAGATAGATGACATCACCGGCGACGGGAAACCCGAGGCGATCCTGTGGCTCAAGGACGACAGCCCGGACGAAGTGGGGAGGCACTTGTCGATACACGGGTTCGAAGGGACGTTTCACACCATGTTCGAGTATTCGTATTTTTCCCAGCCCAAACACGGCGCGGGCGCGGCCGTTCCGGGCGCCGGCGGAAGCGAACCGGCCGAACCGCCGCCCGACAAACCCGGCGCCCCCAAGGTGCCCACGTTCAAGACCGTCGCCTTCGGCCAGGTCGCCGAGGACCTCCGCTTTGTGGACGAGGACCGGGACGGCAGAAAAGAGATCGTGATCCCGTCGCACAGCCCCACCATTGACGTCGAATCCAAGAAGGGCGGCAAGGTGTCCTACATTGTCGGCGCGCGGTACGAGGTGTACCGCCTCAAGGGCGGGCGGTATGTGAAGGACGCGCAGGACAAGTTCGTCAACTTCCTCGAGAAACCGGTCAAGGCGAAAACGATCGAGGCATCGACCGAAGCGACCGACAAGAAGACCAAACAGGTCACAAACCCGGCGGCGTACGCCGCGGACGGCAACGTCGGTTCGGCATGGGTCCCGGCCGGGAAAAAGGGCGGCGTGGGCGATTCAATCAAGTTCTGGTTCGACGACAAGGTCCCCATGCGCGCGATGATCATCGTCCCCGGCTGCATGGAGGACGAAGAGGCGTGGGACCTAAACCATCGGATCAAGACCTTCTCGCTGGAGTTCTCGAGCGGAGAGACCGCGAAGATCGATCGCACGGCCCCGCTGAACGTGGAGTCCCCCGTGACGGGCGTCAAGGAAAAACCCCTCCCGCAGACCAAGAACGCCGTCCAGACCATCGTCCTTTTCGAAGAGGGCTTTTCGTCCCGCAACGTGAAGGTCGAGATTCTCGACCTCGACAAGGTCAAGAAGGGCGGAAAGGTCTGCCTCTCCGAGGTGATGATCTATTGAAATGGCAGTGTCGCCCGGCGGGCAGGGACCGGATTCCCCTCCGCGCCACGCCGCACCTGGCATGCTCCGGCGCTCCACAGGATGACGAAAGCGGCGTGCCGCTGCGGGAAACCCGGCCCCCGCCCGCAGTTCATCGTTCGGAAGGTTGTCCAAAAGTGGAAAAGAAAGCGATCGCACTGCTTTCGGGCGGGCTCGACAGCACGCTCGCCGTCAAGCTGATCGTCGACCAGGGGGTCGAGGTCGTCGCGCTCAACTTCACCAGCCCGTTTTGCACCTGCACGTCGCGCGCGCGGCGTGAGGCCGGGTGCAAACACGAGGCGCTTCGCGTGGCCAAAGAACTGGGCGTCGAGATAAAGCTCGTCGCGAAAGGGAAAGAGTATCTCGAAGTCGTGAGGAATCCCCGTTTCGGCCGCGGGACGGGCATGAACCCCTGCATCGATTGCCGCATCTTCATGCTCAAGAGGGCGGCTGCCATGATGGACGAGCTTGGCGCGTCGTTTCTGGTCACGGGCGAGGTCCTGGGCCAGCGTCCCATGAGCCAGCACCGGCAGGCGATTGCGCTCATCGAGAAGGAGACCGGCCTTGCCGGAAAGATCCTTCGCCCGCTCTCGGCGCTGCATTTTGACCCGACCGAGGCCGAGAATTCGGGGGTCGTCGACCGCCAGAGGCTGCTTGACATTGCCGGCCGCGGGCGCAGACGCCAGATCGATCTTGCACAGGACCTCGACATCAGTGACTACCCGTGTCCCGCGGGAGGCTGTCTGCTGACCGACCGGAACTTCGCGGCACGGTTGCGCGATGCCTTCGAGCACATACCGGGCGAGATCGAGCCGCGGGAGATAGAGCTTTTGAAGATCGGGCGGCACTTTCGGCTCGCTTCGGGCGCAAAGTTCGTCTTGGGCAGGGACGAGGCCGAGAACGAGCGAATCACCGCCGTCGCCCCCGCGGGATACGCCCGCCTCGAGCCGAAGAACTTCCCCGGCCCGGGGGCAGTGGTTTCTGGCGCCATGGGCGGGGACCTCGAAACGGCCGCCGCGGCCATCGTTCATTTCTCACCAAAGGCGCCCGGGAGCGCCGTCGTGGTCCTGCGCGAAGGAGATCGGTTCGAAGAGACAGCGGCGGACCGGGCGTTCGATTTCGCGGCTTTCAAAAAGCGCGCGGTTGGGGCGGGCTAGCTGGACATGGCGAAATACCAGGATCTCATCGATATCGTCCGCGGATACGGTTCCGCGGTGGTGGCGTTTTCGGGCGGCGTGGACTCGACGCTTCTGCTCAAGGCCGCGCGCGAAGCGCTGGGAGAAAAATGCCTCGCGTTGACTGCGGTTTCGGCCACGTACACCAAAGACGAAGCGACCGAGGCCGAGAAAACAGCGGCCGCAATAGGCGCCCGGCACCGGTTCGTGGACACCGCCGAGCTTGAAGAACCCGGGTTCGCAAGGAACGACCGGAACCGCTGTTTCTACTGCAAGCGCGAATTGTTCGGTGTGCTCAGGCGAATCGCCGACGAAGAGGGGTTTGCGCACGTCTTCGAGGGCACGAATGTAAGCGACCTCTCGGACCACCGGCCGGGCCTCCGGGCCGCCAAAGAGATGGCGGTCCGCCAGCCGCTTCGCGAGGCGGGGCTCACCAAGGACGACGTCCGGGCCATCTCGCGCGAGATCGGCCTTCCGGGCTGGGACCGGCCGGCCAACGCCTGCCTGGCATCTCGGATACCGTACGGGGCCGCCATCACGACCGAGGTCCTCGACAGGGTGATGAAGGCCGAGACGGCCCTGCGCGGTTTCGGCCTCCGGGTCGTCAGGGTGCGCGCGCACGGCGACGTGGCCCGCATCGAAACCGACGCCACCGGCGCCGAGATCGTCATGCGCAGAAGGAAAGAGGTCGCGGCGGCGGTCAAGGCGGCCGGATTCGCGTTCGTATCGCTCGACCTGCAGGGCTACCGCACCGGTTCGCTCAACGAATAGCTCAGAAATCGAAAACGAGGAACTCGAGAATGGCGTCCATGTCAGCGGAGGTCTGCGCCTCGTTGTGGAACGTCGTGTACACGACGCGCCCGCCCTGGTCGCCCTCGGAAAAGGACACAAGCAGCGGCGCGCCGGGGACCTCCGGGTCGGGCACGTTTCCTTTGACGTAGACCTTCGTTTCCGGGCCGGAGTCCGTCGTGACGACCCATTGGCCCAGGTTGTAGTTCAACTCGACCTCGCTTTTCCCGAGGTACGCCCCGAGCGGGCCGTCCATCACGATTCCCGGTATCACGCCGGACATCCCGGCCGCCGCGGAGTGCGGAGTCAAGTCGTCGCCGAAGAACGTGATGTGATCCGGGAACGCCTGCTCGACGTAGTCGTACGCCCAGTCGGACGCGTAAAGCTTGCCGCCGCCGGCGGTGTACGCCCTCAGGGCCGCTTTGACCTCCGGGTCGGTCGCCCCGTCGGTGCTGACGCCGCAGTTCAGGAAGACGGCGTAGTACTTCTCCATCTCGCGCGCATTTCCCACCAGCGTGGCGATGTTCTTCTCGCTCGATGCGTCCCAACCCATCCCGTTGTACATCGCAAAACCGTAGTATCCGAGCCTTTCGAGCACCTCCTCGATGGAGTCGTACGACCCGCGGACGATGGCTATCTTGCCCGCGTCGACTTCGAGCGCAATCGGCACGTCGATGTACGTAGTCATCCCCTCCTCGATCACTGCTTCAACGGTGGTCGCGAATATCCCCTTTTCGAAGTGGATGATCTGCCTGCCCACCGGGATGCCGCCCAGCACAAAATCGCCCGCGGGCCCGGTGAGCGTCTCCACCCCCTGATACTCGGCGTACGCCTTGACGCCGGCGATCCGGCTCTCGGCGTTGGCCGCGTAGACGATCCCGGCCGCCGCCCCCGTGGGGCCGTCCGGCGCCGGAAAACCGCCGTCGAGGCTCCGGTCCCTTTGCCTGGGGACGACACCGCCTTCCGTGGGGGAAAAGCCGCGCGAGTCGCAGCCGAGCCACAAAAGGCCCGCACACCCGGCGGCCGTCACGGCAATTGCGATCCCCTTCATGCGTCCCTTCCGGCGTTTGTTGCCGACCGGGGCCATTCTACCCCCTCGCGCCGCCGCAATCAACCGAGTCAACAGAAAAGCGGCCCCCGCGAATGGGGGCCGCCTTGGTCAAAACCGATGGGGAAGTGTTTCTAGTCGAGACCCGAAGCGTACGCTCCGGTCATGATGTTCATGAACGACTCGGACGACTGGAGGGTGTAGTAGGCGCTCTGCGCGTTCACCCCGGGGCAACTCGAGGGGTCGAGGTAGCAGCCCTTCCAGTAGTTGGCGCGATCGATCACCGAGCAGGTCATCGACCGGTCTATCGTCTTGGCCCCCGTCCCCGAGCCGACCAGCGCCGGCGCCTTGAAGCCGACAAAGGCGTTGTATGGGGCAAACGGCGACTCATACATGCATATCCGGCTCTTGTACGGTTCCTTGTCGGGGTCGAAACTGTAGCCACCCGAGTAGCTTCCTGCCAGCCACATTTGCATGTATTGCCGCCTGAAAGACGCGTCAAAGAAGACCGAGAACCGCTCGGTGGCATACGCGAACGCGTAGTACTGGTTGTAGAAAGACCCGCCCGGATCCAGGAAGTACTTGCCTTCATAGTCGGTGGCCGGGTTACGCGGGACTATCTGCTGACTGAAGAAGCCCTCGCCGCCGTACCAGACGTTTCGGGGCGTGATGGCACAGTGTTTGTTGTCGGGGTTCACCGAAACCAGCGCGGCGTACTTCGACGGGTCGTCGGACATCATGCCCGTGAACACGTCCAGGACCTCGTTGCGGAAGAAATCGAAGTAGTTGATGTAGAATCGGATGCCCGCGGTCGGCGGGAAGTTCCAGTCGCGCGTCGACATGGCGTCGAGCGCCATGATCTTGTCTATGACCGACCCGATGATTGCCAGGCGGTAGAGCTGGCCGTAGTAGCCGGGCTCGTACCTGTGCCAGTAGTACTTCCCTTCGCCCCAGTGGACGGTGCAGTCGGCCTGCGCGTCTAGCGGGTTTCCGCTCACGCGGTAGTACCGTTTGTCCTTGGAGTCGAGCGTCGTGGCGTAGGCGCCGATGTCGGGCTGCGAGAGCACCGAGTTGAAGAAGTTCAGGCCGTTGGCCGAGGCGAAGTACATGTCGATGATCCCGCCGGGTTTGGTCTCGGACGACGGCGCCCGCATGCCGGGCTTGTAGAAGTAGTTGTATAGCATCGCCTGGTACTGTTTCCCGATGGTCGTAAAGTACCGGCCGAAGATCCGGGCGTCATACGTGAAGCCGAAGTTCCGCCGGTACCGCCTGAAGTTGTTGAACACGTAGTTCCGGTTGTACGTCTCGATCATGTTGGCGACGATCTCCTGCGACGTGGCGCCCTCGTCCCACCGGTTGCAGAACGGCTGGTCGTCGGTGCGCTCGTCGGAGCACATCGCGTAACGGATGGGGTTGCCTTCACCGGCCTCGTCCTTGGAATAGTCGTAGTTCTGGTAGAACTCCGAACAGATCGGCGGGTACGAGGGGTCGGCCTGGCACTCCTGGCCGTCCTTGAAGCCCGGGCAGTCCGAATTCTGGCCGCACCGCTCCCCGCCGTCCCATACCTGGCCCCCCCCGATGAACACCGGCCGGCAGACGCCCGTCAGGCAGGTCTGGCCAAGGGCCGCGTATGGGCACGCCTGAGCGCGGCAGTCCTCGCCGCCGTAGTAGTACTTGAAGTTCTTCCGCTGCGTCTTGTCGTACGGTCCCGCGGCCGCGCCCCACTTCTCGGCCACAAGGCCGTAGCCGAACTTGATTGCCGCGACGTCGTACTTCCCGATGGTCATCGGGTACTGCTCGGCCCACAGGTCGGCCTTGGGCGCAAGCCACGGCTCGTAGTTCTCGACCCCCGGGAAGCCGTCGGTGTAGTACTGCCCGGCGTAGTCCATGATCGAGGTGTACTGGTAGAAGTCGGCGCCCTTCTTTTCCATGAGCGTCCGGAAGCACTTCCACTTGGCCTGGTACTGGTCAAACGAGTCGGCGTTCGGGAACCTGTTCGGCACCTTGTACAGGTCGAAATCCGAAAGCGTCGTCACCCCGGCGCAGTCCGGCTCGGCGTTGAGCGCATCAAGCGGCGACCCGATCACCTGCTGGTACATGGTCCAATACTCGTTGTAGAAGTGCGTCGGGTCGGCGGTCGCCTCGAACTGGTGCCGAAGACCGATCGTGTGACCCACCTCGTGCGAGGTCACGGCGCGGTAGATGGCGTTTTCGATGATGTTGGCTATCTCGGCTTCGGAGCTGATCTGCCGCTCGACCGTGTACTTCTGGACGAGCCGCCAGACGGCCCAGTCGGTGAACTCGTTGGGCTCGTAGATGCACCCGAACCGGCCCTTGAAGTACTCCTGAGTGTGAAAGTCCTTTGCGGCGTCCCTGGCTCCGCTCCGGCGGAGCGGGCTGTACTCTTCGAGCTGCTCGGGCGTCAGGTCTCCCCCTCCGGCCCCCTCGGAAACGTCGAACCCCTTGGTGACCATGATGTCGCGGCCCAGGAGCATCTGCTCGAAGTCGGGCATCTTATCGGCGATCGCCCGCATTTTGGCCGAGTTCGCGGTCATTAGCGCATGGTCCTGCAGGAGATCGACCGGGAGCCGCCCGTCCTGCCCGAACGCTTGCGCCTTCTTGAGAACGTTCTGGATCGCGGACCTGGCGTGCTCGGCCGGGCGCCACGGGCCGCCCTGCGGGCCCTGCGGCTGGACGCCGCCGTACTGGCTCTGGAAGTACGAGCGCATGTCCTCGCCCTTGGCGATCAGATCCGTGATGTCCGTGCCGCTCTCGACCTGTTCCTTGATGATCCTGTAGAACAACACCGCCTGTTGCTTGTACGTTTCGAGAGCCGCGCCATAGATGTTGGCCGTCCCGTTGATGATCTCGCCGGTCTCGGGGTCCGACTCGGATGGCCCCAGCCCGAGCGGCCCGCCGGCCATCGGCTTGGCAATCCAGTTGATCAGGCTGTAGCGCAGGTCTCCGATGTTCTTGCCGCACTTCTCGACCGAGCGTTCGACCGGCTGGCCGTTTTCATCGACCACGTTGGCCTGCCACGTGTCGTCGCACTCGTCGTTGTCGCGGAGCTGGTACACCAGCGCGCCCCATCCGTTGCTGGCCGCCCGGTCGATCCTGCCCTCGACCCAGGCACGAGCCTCGGCGGGCGCCATCCCCTCGGCCTCAAGCATGCCGGCGAGCGTGTGCCGGTACGCGACGTCCCAGTCATGGATCAGGCTGTATGAGGTCTCCCGCAGGTTCGCGGGGAAGTCCTTGGAGAGGTAGTACACGATGCGCCGGATCTCGCGATCCTTTGTCGGAATCAGGTTTCCGTTGTCGTCCTTCCAGCGTTTGAAGATGTTCCACCGGCTGATATTGTAGTTGCGGGTAATTTCATTTAAGCCAAAGAGCCTGTCGTAGCCCTCGCGGTCGAGCCTGAAGTAGCCGAAGTGCTCGAACATCGGGTCCGGGTAGTTGAGCGGCTGGTAGTCGTTGGGGATCTGCTTGAGGAACGAGTGCCGGTACGTGACCGGGATCGAGTTGGAGACGACGGGGTACGAAGACTCCATGTACGCCGCGTCGACCGTGAGCGATATGATCTCCTGGTTGACGATGTCTATGTACTCCGGCGTCACGATGAAGTTCTGCTGGTCGTAGTAGCTCACCGGCTCCTTCTTCATGGCCTGGTACATCGGGTCGATGAGCTCGTTGATGAAGTGGAAGAAGTCGTAGACCTGGTTCATTGACCAGTCGACCCTGATGTACTCGCGCTCCCACCACCAGCGGTCGCGGCTGTTCTCCTCGAGGACGTTGATCTCCTCGCCCGTGGTCGGGTTGTACTGGCGCTGGATATCGAAATGAGAGAGGATCTTGTAGGCGGCCACCGGCGCGCCGTAAAAGGATTCGGGCTGCTTGATGCACACCTGCCCGGGCTGGCAGTCGTTGTCCTGGTAGCAGTGCGATATGGTCGTGTCGTAGTTGGTGGTCCCCGCCGCCGCGCACTTCCCGGCCTCGGTCTGGAGGACCGCCTCGGTGGTTCGGTACGCGTACAGGAAGTTCTCGTCAATGACCCACCGGATCTTCTCGAGGGCAAGCACGCCGGACTCCCAGCCGATGTACACGGTGAACTTGTTCTCGTACGGGTGGTCAATGACCGTGGACTTGTAGTACCACGTCCCGGAGAACGTGGACTTCAAGACCGCGTTCGGCTGCACGTAGCTCCGTTCGGGCCGCTGTTCGGCGCATCCGAAGGCCGCCGCGGCGAGGATCGCCACTGCCGTCAACCAGAACATCGTGCGCATCGCTCTCATTCTCTGACCTCCTTGATTTATTAAAACCTTGGCGTCAACGGTTACAGACTGACCGCTATGTCGAAATACACCGACGTGAAGTTGCTGGCCGTGTTCCGGTAGAACGGGTTGCCCGGGTACGTCGAGTCCGGCGTGAGCTGGGGCTGCAAGGTGTCGATCCCCACGTCGACCATGAGCCACTTGGTGATTGCGTAGTCGATCTCGACATTGAAGTCTATGCTGTCGCGGTGGCCGCGCGGCCCGCCGCCGGTCGGCTCGTACGTCCGGGCGTTGATGACCCAGAAGTACACTATGGCCGAGAGCTTCTCGGTGAAGGCGTATGACGCCGCAAAGATGTGCGCCATCTGGTAGTCGGGGTTGATCTCTCCGGTGTCTAGGTATTTGCCGTCGAGCACCCTGACGTTGAGCTCGCGCCCGCTCGCGTCGGTGTACGTGCCTCCCGAGCTCTCGACGTACTCGGCGGTAGTGTACTCGTGAAAGTACTTGTAGAACCTGAAGTCGTAGCCCACCGAGAGCTTGTCGTCGAAAAACGTGCGGCCTATGCCGAGATCGGCCATGCTGCTCAGGCGTAGTGTCGCGAACTGGCTCGCCTTGGAGGTGGGGAACGTGACCCGCGCCAGGCCCGAAAACTGTATCCCCGAGTGCTTCTCTTTGTAGAGGTTCGTGTGGACAAGCTCCAGGCGGAGGTCGCCGAACTGCGTTTCGCGCTTGGCGGTGGTCGAAATGCCGTTGGTGAGCTCCTTGATGAGGTCGAGCCTTGCGGAGATGGCGAACTCGTCGGTGATGTTGAGCTTTGGCAGGAGCTTGACGCTCATCGCATAGTAAGGAATGTCCGGGTTCACACCGGTCGTGTTGGTGTACGCTATGGTGCTTCCACCGTAGATGGGCTTCTTCTCGGCCTCGGGGGCCTTGAGCGGCTCGACTTCGACCTTGACGCCCTCGGCGCCGGGAAGCGGTGTGACGCCTTCGGCCGCGGCGGGCGCCGGCTCGGGTTTGGGCGGCGCGGGAAGGACCGCCGGGGCAACCTCGGCCGGCTTCTTCTCCTCGGGCTTCACGACGGGCGTGGGAGTCTCGGCGGGTTTTTTGTCCTCGGGTTTCACGACCGGCGCGGGTGGAGCCGCGGGAGCGGCCTCCGCGGGTTTCTTCTCTTCGGGCTTCACGACGGGTGTGGGAGCCGCCTCGACTGGTTTCTTTTCCTCTGGTTTCACGACCGGCGCCGGGGCGACCCCGGGGACGCCCCAGTCCTCCCGGTCCTCACCGCCCGCGGGTTTCGCCGCGGGCGCAGCTTCGGCCGGCTTCTTTTCTTCGGCCTTGGGAACGGGGGCGGGCTCGGCGGGCTTGTCCTGAGCAAACGCGCACGTTGCGGCAACAAGGACCGCCGCCGCCGCGATCGCGACCAACACACTTCTCATCGTGTTTGCCTCCGGAATCGAGTTTTTGCCATCCGGAATACGCGGGGACCATATATCAAGGTCCCGGGGGCAGGCAAGCGGAATCTTGTGACCTTGCTCACGTATGCCAAAGATGTCATGCCGGGGGCGGGGATCGAACCCGCATGCCCCTTGCGGGACCAGGGATTTTAAGTCCCTTGCGTCTGCCTGTTCCGCCACCCCGGCGTCACCGTAGAAACCCCGGGCTTGTATCGTGTCCGCTCGGACGTGTCAAACTTCCGGGATTCGGACATCGTTTTCAACCCTCACCGATGCGCGTCCCTTGGCACGCGCGCCGAACAATGCGCTCGTCGACTGCCACGGTCCATTCGGCGCGGGAACGGGCCATTGCGCCGATCCGGCGCGGAAGCGACATCCGGATTTCGCCGCGCCTGCCTTTCTTGTCGATTCGCATGGCCGCGAGCAGGTCGGCAACGCGAAGTTTTCGAGACGGCCCGAAACCGAGGCGGCAAAGAAGCGCCGCGAGGCGGTCAGAATCCGCCCGCGGGAAGCCGCATAGCCCGGTTGCGATCTCGGTTTCGACCAGCATGCCGGCCGCGACGGCGCGGCCGTGCGATATCGAGTAGCCCGAGGCGCGTTCGATGGCATGTCCGACGGTGTGGCCGAAGTTGAGCACCGCTCGCCGCCCCTTTTCGCGCTCGTCTCTTGAAACGATGGCGGTCTTGATCTCGGCAGACCGGCGGATTGCGTGCGGGTCGATGGCCGACGGAGTCGAGATCGCGTCCGCGTTCCGTCCGAGCCACAAAAAGAACGACCGGTCGGCCACCACGGCGTGCTTGACCACCTCGGCCAGCCCGTTTTTCCATTCGTCGGGAGGCAGCGTCGCCAGAAAATCGGTGTCCGAAAGGACCGCCCGGGGCATGTGAAACGCGCCGACCAGGTTCTTCCCCTCCGAAGCATTGACGCCGGTCTTTCCGCCGATCGCCGCATCCACCATCGCCAAAAGCGTGGTCGGGACATACGCCGTGTCGACCCCGCGCATGTACGTCGCCGCGACAAACCCCGCGACGTCAAGAGAAATCCCCCCGCCGAGCGCAATGATGACCCCATCGCGCGGGAACCGCGCCGCAAGCAGGCGGTCCTCGAGCATCGCCTTGGTGCGTCGGGTCTTGTGTTTCTCGCCCGGCGCAAACCCAAGCAGGAGCGGCTCACCCGCGAGCGCCGCGACCTCGCGCCGAACCCGCGCGCCGAACAGCCGAATCACGGTGCGGTCACCGACTATCGCCGCCCGCGACCACCGCCGGTCCCAGACCTTTGGCAGATCGCGCAATGCCCCGGGGCCGAGGCGGATGGAGGTTTTCAAACCATGGCCGACGGCTCTCATGCGGCCCTCCGACAGATGGCGGTCGTGGTGGAAGCAGTGGACAGGACAACCAACCCGCCCGTTGCTCGCTTGTTGCGACGATCTTCCGGGACGTCCGACTGATCGGCGTGCTGAAAGCGCAACAACTCTTCAGCCTGGGGCAACGCCCCAGGTGATCGTGCCGAATCGATGAGAAGCCCTGAAAGGGCGACACTCAAACGGCCGACACGACGCGCTTGTCGCGTTTCGCCCTTACAGGGCTCAAACTCGTTGAGGACCCCGGACCCGGGGCGTTGCCCCGGGCTCAAGAGTTCGCGCGCCTTCAGCGCGCCGGATTCGTCAATCAACAAAAAGCGAAAACTATTTCTTGCCGGGACCCGCATTCCGATCCTCGCACATCCGAGTCAACGTTTCCTCAAAGTGCGCCCACGGCCAGTCTGCAACGTACCAGGAATACTTTTCGTGCCCGTCCTCGATTTCAACATGTTGGGCAGAAAGCGAAAACCAGCGTCTTGGTTTTCGAATCAGAAGAGGGTAGCGTTCGTTCATCGCCTGCTGCATCTTTTCGATGTCAACACGATCGGCTATGCCCCGGCGCGAAATTGAAACCGCGGGACCGGAGACTTTTCGGCCGCCATCTGACAATCTGAAATCCGCCGAAATGGTGAGATACGAAATGTGCTTGTCAGCGATGCACCATTGTTCGGTCTCCAGCATCCCCCTTTCTCGTGTCGAACCGGGGTTCAGTTCAACACACTCCTTCGGAAGGAACCGGCATGTCGTCATCGAGTTTTTCGCACCCCAGTTTGCAGTCATCTTGCAACCGGGGTCCACATCCGGATAGTCGGACGAAATGATACTGACCAAATCCTCGTAGCTAAGCCCGGGAGCCATCCGGCCGATGCTCCGGGGGACATCCATGTAGTCCTTCCTTTTCTCGACACACACGGGCATCTCCGGCTGGTTGACTGGCGGCGACGCTGGTCGGTTCGAGCAAGACGCCCAAACGCAGACCAACGCCATCAAACTGGCTCTTCTGGCGAGACCGAACCCGAATCGGTTCCGCGAAATGGTCTCCCACGATCGCCGTTGTTGTTCACGCAAACCCATTCCGCGTCGCCTCATGGGGGCCGGGGGTTTTGATTGAATCGCGTTCGTGCTTTCACAAACACCGCCAGGTCGACAGTAAATCCGACGCCTTTTCATAAAGTTATCGTAAAGTGTTTCATTAAGTCAAAACCCCTCCCTCCCCCGCCTGTGCAGGCGCATGTGGCCTTTCTGGATCCCTTCGGTCGATAGCGCGCGAAGGGCGGCGAGGTTGTTGGCGAGCCCCGCGGCCGCGGCGACCGCGGCGAGGTCCGACGAGGTCTTCGCGCCGGCGATTCTCACAGCGAGCCTCGCCACGGGATGGACGACCGTCATCCCGCCGACCGTGCCGACCGCCAGCGGCATCTCCAGTACTCCTTGGAGCACCCCGTCGCTCCCGCACCGCCAAATCGCCAGCGGCCTGTACCGCCCCCCGCGCGAGGCGTACGCGTGCGCGCCCGCCTCGACCGCGCGCCAGTCGTTGCCAGCGGCTAAAACGACCGCGTCGACGCCGTTCATGATCCCCTTGTTGTGCGTTGCCGCCCGGTACGGGTCGAGCTCGGCAAAGCGCGAGGCCGCGACGATCCCGTCCCTTACCTCGCCACCGCCGAACCCCCCCATCGAAAGCGCCGAAACCGGAACGGCGACCTCGCACGTCACGAGTCGGCGATCCGCCAGATTCGAAAGGATGCACAGCCCTGCCCCGCCGCCCGTGAGCGCCTCGATCCGCGGCGCGATGGCTTCGCCCATCGTGTTGACGGCGTTCGCCCCCATCGCGTCGCGGACGTCCACGAGCAGGTGCACCACGAGGAACTTTTGGCCGGACGGCTGGCCCTCGATCTGCCGGACTTCTATGTCCACCGGCCCCCCGCCGCAGTCCGACAGTTTTGGGTCGGCGCCGCGCGCCGCGTCGAGGAGTGGCTTTTTCGCGGCAAGGATCTTTCGCTCCGCCTCTTCGAGATCGTCGGCGAACAGTTGAATCTGGCAGATCATGACCGGGTCGGCCGCGCGGACACGGAACCCGCCCCCCTCGCGGCAGATCCGCGCGGCGTTTGCCGCTGCGGCGACGACGGAGGCCTCCTCCGTGACCATTGGCACAAGGGTCTCGCAGCCGTTTATTACGAAGTTCGGCGCCACGGAAAACGGCAGGGCGTCAACGCCCAGCACGTTCTCGATGAGATGGTCCGCCCAGTCAGCATCCAGCGCGCCCCTCGCGACGACGCCCTCAACTACCGAGGGATCTTCTTCGATCCAGCGTGCGACTTCCGCGAGCCGCTCGCCGCGCGAAAGCCGGTGGAACCCCGGAAGTCTTGAGCTTCGCTCAACCATCCCTGGCCTCCTCGTCGGCTGAAACGTCCACAACATGGACCCCGCGGACGGCGGGGTGCAACTCGAAAACCCGGAACCCCGCGTCAACGACGGCGGCCCGAAACCGATGGGCGGCGTCCGCATCGGCAAACGCCGCCACGACAAAGTCCCCGCCTCCGGCGCCCGAAGGTTTTGCCGCACCGCCGAGCTCCCGGGCCATATGGATCACTTTCTCAATTGCAGTTGTGACGATCGGCACGCCCGCGCGCCTCCCGAGATCGTCCATGAGTTGCGCGTACTCGCGAAACGAGCCGATCACGCCGGCTGTCGGCGCGGCATTGCGCGAGACGAGCCGGCGCGCAACTGCGCCCATTTCCTCGACTATGCGCCGGTACGCGGTCGGTTCTTTTTCTTTCAATCCCCCGACCGCGTCGAGCGCATCGGAGGTCGAGGCCGATCGTCCAGTCCAGACGAACACGAGGCTCGTCTCCGCCGGAAAATCCCATCGGGTGATCGCCGGTCGATCGGGGCCGGTTGGATCGAAAACCACGAAACCGCCAAAGAGCGAGGCGGCCAGATCCGCGCCGCTCCCCTTTGCCTTTTGGAATCCGTCGTGAACGGCCTTGGCAACGCCCCACATCTCTCGCCTCGTCGCCGCGGCCTCGACGTCGCGCCCGGCCTTAAAAAAAACCGACGCGACCGAGGCGACCGTGACGGCGGCACTGCTCCCCAGACCGAGCTTCTTCCTCCCGTCGAAAAACGCGGCCGAGTCGGCTTCGTACCCATTCCCGTCGGGCTCGATGCCCAGCGCGCGGGCCGCCGCGCTTCGAGCTGAAGCGATCAGCGGGGCAGATCGGCTGGAGATCGGGGATCGCCTCACTCGGGCGTACCGGTCCACCGCCATCACGACCGCGGGGAACCCTTCGAGTACCGCGTACTCGCCGACGAGAAACAGTTTTCCGGGTGCAAGGACGCGCGTGGTCACGTGAGGATCTCCACGCCCGGCCCCGGCCGTTCGACGATGACGCGCTCGACCCCGTCGACCTTCGCGATCCGATCGGCGATTTCCGACGACTGCGCCGCGGGACACAACACCTTGACGTGCGGCCCGGCGTCTATCGTAACGTAGGCGTCAAGGCCCGCATTCCGGAGGTCCCGGACGGTTCTGATGACCTCGACGGTCGCGCCGTTCCAGTACAGAATCGGCGGCGTCGCCGCCATCATGGAGGCGTGCATCTTGAAACAAGACGATTCGACAACGGCGCCGAGGCGCGCTATGCCCCGCGCGCGTATCGCATCGGCCGCCGCCTGCATGTCAGCCGCGTGCGTCTCGACCCACTGCCGGTAATATGGGGACGTCCCCTTCGTTCGTTCCATCCCCTCGGTCGAGCCTACCGCCTTTTCGGCCCGACCGTTGACGGCGACGAGAAGGCGCACGTCCCAGGCGTCGGGCGGAAGTATTTCGCGCGGCACGCAGTCCGACCCGTCGGCCAGGACGCCGGCCGGCAGTTCGACAAAACCTCCCAGGATGCTGCGCGGCGCCGAGCCGCTCCCGAGTCTCGCGAGCCGCGAAAGCTCCGAAACAGGCAGTTCGAGGCCCGCCGCGCGCGCCGCGGCCGCGGCGAGTGCCGCAAACCCCGAGGCCGAAGAGGCCAGCCCCGACGCAGTCGGGAAGTTGTTCTCGGTTCGCACGGCGGCGCGGTGTCCGGCCCCGGCCGTCTGCCGCACCACGTCAAGAACCGCGCACACGCGCTCGCGCTCGCGTCCCTGCGCGGGCCGGCCGTTGATGACAACAGTGTCTTCGGACAAGCGTGTGTCGAACCCGACTTCGGTCGTCGTGTGGAGCGACGATAGCGTCATGGAAATGCTGCCGACGGCCGGCAGGTTGAGCGCGCCGTCGCGTTTCCCCCAGTACTTGACCAGGGCTATGTTCGTGCGCGCGCGCGCCTTGGAAACGTGCATCATCAGGGTATCCAGGCGTGGAAACCGGCGGCGCGCCAGGCGTCGAGCACTCGGTCTTTTTTTCCCGGCGCAAGTGCGATCACGCACCCGCCCCCGCCCGCGCCGGTGAGCTTTGCCGCCTCGGCCCCGGCGTCGAGCGCCAGGCGGACCATCGCGTCGATTTCGGGAATTGAAACCCCGAGGCCGGCGAGCACGGTTTGGTTCTCGCGCATGGCGCCGGCCAGCCCCGCGACATCGCCCTCGGAGATCGCGCGGGCGCCGCGAAGAACGCACTTGCCGATTCGATCGAAGATCGCCTCGGTTCCTTTGCGGTCGTCCTCCCACCTCCGTCTGACGCCGGCCACGACGTCGCGCGTCGCGCGCGGCACCCCCGTGTCGCCGATCACGAGCGGGATCGGACGACCGGGAAGGACGAGCGCCTCGGGGGTGACGGCCTGCGCCCCCGGCAGCCCGCCGGGAACGCCGTCCCAGCCGCCGCGCCTAAACAGGCACAACCCGCCGTACGTCGCGACGGTGTCGTCGATACCCGAGGGGTTCCCGTGAAAATGTTTCTCCAACTCGTGCGCCCGCGACCGCACCTCCTCGTCTGCGCAAGCGATCCCTTTCGCCGCCGCGATCGCCCGGACGAGGAGTACGGAGAGCGCCGCAGAGCTCCCGAGCCCCGCGCCGAAACGGATGGTCGAGCGAACCAGGATCTCGCACCCTCCATCACCATCCCCCAAACGTTTTTTGAGAAGCCTCAGGACCTCGCCAAGGACCGTGTCAGACGTGTCCGACCCGTCAGACTCTTCGATACCAGCGCAGAAAACGCGGACTCGGAAAGGACCGGGTCGCGAAATGCACGACTCAAGCACCAGCGCGCCCGGCAGGCCGACGGCCAGCGCCGGGCGGCCGTACACTACCGCGTGCTCGCCCAAAAGAATGACCTTTCCGAAAGCGGTCAGCACCCGCGATCACCTTCGCGCCGATGCGCGGCGCGCTGCCGCCGCCACTCGAGGAGATCTCCGGTGATGACGCGCGGAACCGCACGGAGGTCCGAAAACGTGCGGCTGCCCGTCAAGACCATCGCGGCCTTGAGTCCTTCTTCGATCGACTGGAGCAAACGGTCAACCGACCGCGCGCCGCCCGAAAAATACGCCCGGATGACCGGCGCGGCCACGCCGGCAAGCGTCGCTCCAAGTGCGATCGCCGCCGCGGCGTCGAGCCCGGTCCTCAACCCGCCGGAACCGATGACATCGAGGCCCAGACCCTCGACCTCGGAAAGCGCCGCCGCGGTCGGGATCCCCCAGTCCCAAAATTCGGAGAAATCGGGTCCGCGACCGCGCCTGCGTCTCAGAACCTCGGCACCGACCCAGCTCGTCCCTCCCGCGCCCGCGACGTCGATGTGTCTTACACCCGCGTCCTTGAGCCTCTGCGCGGATTCGCGGCTCAGCCCCGCCCCGGTTTCCTTGACGATGACGGGGACGGGGAGTTCCCGCACGAGGGTCGCGACTGCATCAAGGACTCCGGAAAACGTCCGGTCGCCCTCGGGCTGGACCATCTCCTGCGCGGGGTTGAGGTGGATGCAGAGGGCATCGGCCCGGATCCGTTCGAGCATCTCGCGGATGCGGCCCGCCGGCGTCGCGGCCGCCTGCACCCCCCCGATGTTCCCGGCCAGGAATACGTCCGGCGCGGCCGACCGGACTTCATAGGTCGCCAGAAGACGCGGTTCCTCGAGCATCGCCCGCTGGCTCCCGAGGCCGAAACCGATGCCGTGAGCCTCGGCCACGCGGGCGAGCGTCTTGTTGATGGCCGCCGCCTTCGCCGTCCCCCCCGTCATGCCGGTTATGAAAAACGGCGCGCGAAACGTGCGGCCCGCAAACGACGCCGAAATGTCTGCCTCGGCCAAGTCCATTTCTGGCAGGGCCTGATGGAGGAGCCGGACGCACTCGAGCCACGTCGTTTGGCCGCGCGCCGAAACGCCCCTCCCGCGAAAAAGGTCCAGGTGGTCCTGCTTGCGCTTGCGGGTCCGTGTCCTGCCGTTTTTCATTCCTTCCCTCGTTGGCTCGCCATCGCTTTCGAAATGAGCACCAGATCGGCAAATGCGATTGCCGCGACCGCCTCGAGAATCACGGGTACGCGAAGCGCTATGCACGCGTCGTGCCGGCCCGCAACCGATATCGTCGCCGAGTCGCCCGAGCGCAGATCGATCGTCTTCTGCGGTTTCGCGATGCTCGCCGTAGGCCGCACGGCGACCCTGAAGACCACTTCGTTGCCGTTTGTAAGCCCGCCGTTCAACCCGCCGGCGTTGTTGGTCGCCGTGCGCCCGTTCGCGTCGACGATCGCGTCGTTGTACGCGCTCCCGCGCATTCGCGCCGAGACGAACCCAACCCCGAATTCGATTGCCTTGACGCCGGGGATGGCGAACGCGAGATGGCCGATGACGGACTCAGCCGAGTCGAAGAACGGCTCGCCCAAGCCAATCGGCAGGCCCGTCACGCGGCACTCCACGACCCCGCCGATCGAATCGCCGTCGGCAGCGGCCTCGCGCGCAGTGGACCCGGGGTCCTTCGCCCCGCCCGCCTCCGTCACCTCGGCCTCTGCGCGCGCGGGCAAGATGACCTTTTTGGCAATGACCCCGGCCGCGACGAGCGCAACCGTGAGCCTGCCCGAAAAATGCCCGCCCCCACGGCAGTCGGCGGCCCGGCCGGACCTGTGCTGCGCGGCGAAATCGGCGTGCCCGGGACGCGGGGTGAATCGAATCGAATCGTAGGCGGACGAGTCGACATCGGTGTTCGCGAACCGGACAAGTATCGGGGTTCCCGTGGTCCTCCCTTCAAAAACACCGCTTTCAAGGCGCGGCAGATCGGGCTCGACCCTTTTGGTCGTCCCTTCGCCGCCCGCCCGCCTGCGCGAAAGGTCGGCCTCGAAATCGTCCTCCGAAAGCGGTATGCCGGGGGGACAGCCGTCGACCACCGCGCCGACAGAGGGCCCGTGCGACTCGCCGAAGATCGAAACCCGGAAGATCCGCCCGAAGCTGTTCATTGCACCCCCGCCCCCAACGCCGACAAGTCATCGAAGAAAGCAGGATACGATTTCGTCACGCACTCCGATCCGTTGATCTCGACGCCTTTTCGTGACGCAAGCGCGGCCGTCGAGAGCGCCATGGCGATTCTGTGGTCCCCTTGCGCGTCGGCGCGCCCGCCCGGGAAGGCGCCGCCTTCGACCTCAATGCGATCGTCCACGAGATCGATGTTCGCACCAAGGCGCGAGAACTCCAAGACGAGCACGGCGGCGCGATTGCTCTCTTTGTGTATGAGCCGTGACGCGCCCGAAATCACGCTCCTGCCGCGGCAGTGGACCGCGAGCGCCGCGAGCGGCGGGAAGAGGTCCGGACAATCGGACGCGTCGAACGCGAATGCCCGAAGATCGGCGCGAGCCGCGGTCACGCGACGGTCGGCAATGGCAACGTCAACCCCTGCCGCGCGAAGCGCGTCGAGAATTGCCCGATCGGCCTGGCGTGATTCCGCGTCAAGGCCGTCAACCGACACTTCGCCGGCGAGCGCGCCGGCAACCAAGAGGTTCGCCGCGCCCGACCAGTCGCCCTCGACGTCGAAACGCGCGGGCCGGTACTCCTGGCGCCCGGGCACGTCGAACACCCCTCGAGCCGGGTCGTGCCGCGCGTGCACGCCGAACACCCGGAGCACGTCGAGCGTCATGTGCACGTAGGGCAAGCTCCGAAGCCCGTCGACCGAGAGCGTGCTGTCGTTTCGCGCAAGTGGAAGAGCAAGCAGGAGACCTGTGAGGAACTGTGAGCTCAAAGACCCGTCGACGCGGGCAGGTCCCCCCAGAAGCGGCCCGCGGACGGTGATGGGAGGGAAACCGCCTTCCGTTCGCACTTCGGCACCCAGCGCCGCAAGCGGTTGCTCGACCATCCCCACGGGCCTCGCCATAAGCGAACCCGTCCCCGAAAGCGTGATTGCGCGGTCGCAAAGCGCCGCGATGGCCGCAAACATCCTGAGCGCAAGACCGGACTCGCCGGCATCCAGCCGGTCGGTGTTGGGGGACAGGCCGCCGGTCACCGAAAGGCACGCGCCATCGCTGCGGACCGTCGCGCCAAGCGCCTCGGCCATGCCGATCGCCGCGCGCGAATCGTCGCAATCCGACGCGCGCACGATCTCGGAAACGCCGTCGGCCAGCAACGCCGCCGCGACCGCCCGCTGTGTCAGGCTTTTTGAGGGCGGCGCGCGGACGGCCCCGTCAACGCGCGATGGCAAAACCGATCTCACCGGCAATCCTTTCCGTAAGCTCCCCGGCAGGAACCGCCGCCGAGTCGAACACGATGTCGGACGTCGAAAGATACAGCGGCAGTCTTTCGTCGAAAAGCCTCCGAGCTTCCGATTCGTCCTTTCCGTGCAGGAGCGGTCTCGCCGGACCGCCGGCTCTCCTCACGCACGCCGGAAACGGCGCCGCGAGCCATACGACCGTGCACGATGACGCCAGCAGTTCCCTGTTTTCCTCGGAGAGCACCGCCCCTCCGCCCGCGGCGATCACCACGTTCGAGCGCACAGCGAGGCGTTTGAGCTCCGAGCTCTCGGCCGCCCTGAAGAACGCTTCGCCCTTTGTCCGAAATACTGTGGCGACGTCGGCGCCCGTCATCCCCTCGACGCACCAATCGATGTCGTGGAACTCAAAGCCCAGTCGCCGCGCCAACAACGGTCCCACGGTGCTCTTTCCCGCCCCCATGAATCCGACCAGCACGACCCTCGAGTCGCGCCCGTTGTCCCGTCCGGAGAACTCGTCGGCCGCGTTCCTCATCGCGGGCACCGGAGCCTCGACCCCGGTGAAGTGCCGGAATCCCGCGGCCGCCTGATGGACCAGCCACTCCGTCCCGCCGACAAACCGGTAGCCCCAGGTGCCCGCGCCTCCGGCCAGCATCGAGCCCCGGTAGCTCGCATCAAGGACGGCCCGGCCCCGCAAAAGCGATCCGTGTTCGATGAGGCTCGCGCCAGCGGGCAGGCACGACACGATGATGTCGGCGTCGGCGGTCTCGTCGGTGACGTCGGCGGCGCGAACCCAGTCGCACCGAAGCACGGAAGCCGCCTCACGGGCCCTCGCATCGGTCCGGTTTGCGATCGCGACGCGCGAGGCCCCCCCTTTTCGAAGCGCGTAGGCCGCCGCCTTTCCCGCACCACCGGCGCCCAGCACCAGCGCCCGCCTCCCGCGGACCTCGACACCGGCCGCGTGCAGCGCTCCCATGACCCCTTCCACGTCGGTATTGGATCCTTTGAAGCGACCGTTCCGGTTTACCACCGTATTGACCGCCCCCGTCGAAACCGCCGTCGCGTCGAGTGAGTCAAGAAGCGGGACTATCGATTCCTTGAACGGCGAGGTTACGTTGAACCCGTCAAGGCCGAGGTCTTTCGCGATTTGGACGGCCTCCCCGGCGGACGCGCACGCCAGCCTCGTGTACGCCGCGTCAATCGAGGCGGCCGCGAACGCCTTGTTGAACAGGTCCGGGCTCCGGCTGAACCCGATCGGCCGGCCCGTCACGGCGAATGCCTTCATATCCCCACCCGTGCGAAGTGTTCCCGGATCTCCTCAAGCGTCCGGAAATCGATCTGTCCCGGAGCGGTCTCGCGTCCCTTTGTCAGGGACGCGTACACGAACGGCGCGCCGGCGAGCAGCGCGGCCACCCTCGCACGCGGCCCCAGCGGCCCCATCCCCGCGACGACGACGTCGCGCGCGTCATCCAGAAGGCCGACGAGCCGGGCACAGTCACTCGGGCTGTTGACCGAACAGGCCAGCTTGGCGACGTCGGCGCCGGCCTCGAAACAGCGGCCCACGAGGGCGTCCAGTTCGGCCCGCGACGGCGTCCTCTTGAAGTCGTGGTGCGATATGATGACAAGGCAATCGGCGGCCCGCGCCGCGCCCAACAACTCGTTTTTGAGCGCTGCCCGAAGATCCAGTTCGATGTCCACGAAAGCCGCCCCCGCCTCAACGGCATCGAGCAGCATGGCCGCCTTGCGGGGATCATCAGGCCCTCCGGATCGGCACGTCGCAATTCGTATCCCGGGCCGTCCGAAAAGATCGCGCACGGACGCGCCGGGATCCACCAGGGCATCCAGGCGGATTTCCGAAAACGGGAGGCCAGAAGTCGCGTCGCGCGCCGCCGCAACCGTGCGTTCGGCGACGCTCACGCAGACTCCGGGCAGCGGCCCCGATATCCTACTTGTCGTTCTCATCCGCCGCCGCGCCTTCCTCCTCGCCCGCCTGCGCCATCCCGTATTTCTCCAGCCGCCGAAGGAGCTGGAAACGGCTAATTCCGAGTACCTTTGCGGCCTCGGACTTCACTCCGTTGGCCTTCTTCATCGCGTGCCGGATCATCTTCATCTCGAGTGTTTCCATCGTGTCGACGCCGGGAATGAAGTCGATGGGGACCCCCGGAGTCTCGCGCCGGACGGCCGCCGGTTCGATGCCCGCGCCGAGCAGCCGGTCCGGCAGGTGTTTGGGCTCCAGCGGACCCCCTCCCGCCATGATGACCGCCCGCTCGATGATGTTTTTGAGCTCGCGCGTGTTCCCGGGAAAGTCGTACGCCATGAGATACGCCTGCACCTGTGGAGAGAGTGATTCGGCGCTCACGCCCATCTTCCGGCTGAAAAACTCCAGGAAATGGTTGGCCAGGAGCAGGACGTCGTCGCCCCTCTCGCGGAGCGGCGGGATGTGAATCGGGAAGACTGACAGGCGCTGGTAGAGATCGAATCGGAAACGCCCGCCTTTTGCGAGATCCAGAAGGTCGCGGTTCGTGGCGGCCACGACCCTCGCCCTGACGGGGTACTCCTGGACCGATCCGACGCGCTGGTACTTCCTTGACTCCAGGACCCGGAGGAGTTTGCCCTGGAGCGAGGGGTCCATCTCGCCGATTTCGTCGAAGAAGATCACCCCCTCACCCGCCTCAAAGAACGCGCCTTCCCTGGTCCTGTCGGCCCCCGTGAACGCGCCCTTTTCGTGTCCAAAAAGCAGGCTCTCGACAAGCTGGCCGGGAAGGGCGACGCAATCCACAGCCGTGAAAGGACTGCCGGGGGGGGACGACAGCCTGTGGAGGTACTGCGCCGTGACCTCCTTGCCCACGCCCGTTTCGCCGGTGATGAGCACCGTCGTGCCCGGGCTCTGCGCCACCCTGGCCACCTGTTCCATGACGCGCAGGAGTTCGGGCGATCGCCCCAGGAGTCCCTTGCGCTTATGCTCGTCCCACCCCTCGCCCGACTGCCGGACCTCCACCTTCCGGCGTGTCTCCAGAACCATCTGCACGATCGGTTTGATGCTGGGCTGCTTGACGACGTAGTCGTCGGCCCCCTGCCGGATGGCCGCAATCGCGTTGGGGATCGTTTCGTACGCCGTCATCATTGTGAGCGAAGCGCCAAGCTGCCTTGCGAGCAGGACGGGGATGATTCGGATTCCGTCGTCGTCCGGGAGCTTGTGGTCGAGCAGGATGGCGTGGTACGTGCCGGACCGCGAGAACTCCAGAGCCTCGGCAGCGGTGTACGCGATGTCGCTTGAGATTCCGTGGCGCAAAAGCTCGCGGCCGATGGCTTGCGCATAGAGCTCCTCGTCGTCCACGACAAGCACTCGAAAGCCGGCGTCCGGCGGTTCCAGCCGGGCCGCCCGCTCCGCTCCAGCCTGTTTCGCGTGCTCGGTCATCCCGGTATCCGGACGGAGACCCGCGCGCCGCCCTCTTCCCGGTCGGCAAGCGTTATCGAGCCCCGGTGTGACCCGACTATCTTGCGGCACACCGAAAGCCCGAGGCCCGTCCCGTTCTTCTTGGTCGTGAAGAACGGCTCGAAGCAACGCTTGGCGCCCGCCGCAAAACCCGGCCCGTTGTCTTCCACGACCACCATGACGCCCCCGTCTTCCGCGAACGCCCTGCAGCGCACGACGCCGCCCGGCGGGCTGGCCTCGATGGCGTTTAGGACGACGTTGAAGAAGACGTGCTTCATCCCCTCGTGGTCCGCGCGAACCGAGAGATCCGGCGGCACGTCGAGGTCGATCGTCTTGCCCGAGACCTCCCGCGTCCCGTGCAGCAGGTTCCGCACGTCGGAGAGCACGCCGGCCACGTTCACGGTGCCGACCGAAGTGTTGTGCCGCGCCGCGAGCGAGAGGTAGTCCTTGAGAAGCATGTCCATCCGCGAGATCGCCTTGATGAGGCTCATGACCACGCCCTTCTTCGCGTCGTCCATGTCGAGGTCCTGCGTGAGCGACTCGAGCGTGGCACCTATCGCGAGCAGCGGGTTTCGGATCTCGTGCGCGAGCTGGGCCGCCATTTCGCCCATCGTGGCGAGCCGTTCCTGGCGCATCAGGCGGTCGACCCCCTCCTCGTCGTCCTGGACCCCGGGTTTTCGGCGGAGCTCACGCAACATGACGACGAACCCCACCACGTTGTATCTTTCGTCGGCCAGAAGCAGCGCCCGGATCCGGCACGACACCGCGCGGCCGTCCCTCGGCCGCACCGCCGCGGTTTCCTCGTAGCACCCGTTGGACAGAAAAAGGAACTGATGATTGAGGACCGTGCGGATGTCCTGCGGCTCCCAGAAGAACGAACCGATGTTGCGCATGAGCATCTCGTCGGCTGTGTGCCCGAACAGGTGCGCCGCCGCCTCGTTGCACGACGTGATCCGCAGATCCGGGTCGACGAGCACCGTGGGGGCGGATTCGGCGAGCGCCAGGTGGAGGAGCTGGTTCTGGAGCGAGATGTCGAGCTTGGCCGGAAGGTCCGGCGGTGCCGGGGAGGATACGTCGCTCTCGACGATCTCGCCTATGCGCTGGGCGTAGCGCAGCAGCACCTCGCGCTGCTGGGGGCTGAAGGCATGGGCGCCGATTTTTTCGAAGATGATCACGCCGTGGCTGCGGGCGCCGGCTGAGACAGGCACGCAGATGAACCGGTGGGCGCCGATCATCGAAGCCGCCTGGCGGACCGCATCGGCCGGGAAGGCGCCGCCCACGAGTTCCGCAAGCGACGGCGTTTCGTAGACCGCGCGGTTTTGCCACGACGCCAGCACCAGCGTGTCCTCGGCGTCCTCGATCCGCAACGCCGTGCTGCGAAGCGCCGCCCCAAGGACCTCCTCGACCTGGCTCAAGAGCGAGCTCTGGTCGGCCAGGACGCCTATCCGCACGCGGATCTCCCCGGTCTTTTCGCTGATGCTCACGAAGTTCGCCGAGTTGCAGCCCAGGATCTTGGCCGCCCCGCGAAGGATCGACTCGAGTATCTCGTCGGTTCTCTGCCCAGTCGCCTGCATCGCCGCTCCAGAAGACATCTTCACCCTCTCCGCAGCCGGGAGATTATCCCGCCCGCGGGCCACTGTCCACCGTCCACTGTCCACCGCTCACCGCCGACCGTCTTGCGCGCCGAGAAACGTCAACACTTCCGCCGCGGCGCGGTTCCCGCTCAGCACGGCGCCTTCGATGGTAGCCGGAAGGCCGGTGGCGGTCCAGTCGCCCGCCAAACGCACGTTTTGGCACGGGCTTGTGCACGCGGCGCGGCGGGAGCCCTGACCGGCACGCGCGCGGAACGTCGCCCTCGGGAACTTGAGAACGAGGCTCGAACGCAGGTTGGCGGTGCGCGATTCGGGGAAGTACCGCCGGCATTCCTCGAGGCAACGCGCCACGATGGCGGTGTTGCCTTCACGCACCCACGCGTCGGCCGCACTCATCACGAGGGCCACGCGGTACCCGCCGGGATCGCCGCCGTCCGGTCCGCGCTCGCGCCGAGAAAACACCCAGTGCATCGCGCCGCCGACAAAACCCGCCATCGGGTAGCTGAGCCATGGCCGATCGAACCACAGGTTGACCGTGATGATGGCCGACGACCCGAGCGCGCGCGCGGCGCCGGCCAGAGATGCCCACCGCCCCTCTTGGCAGAGAGCCCCGATGTCCCAAGACGGAACCGCAATCACGAACGCATCGGCCGGGACGCGTTCGCCCGACGCGGTCGTCACGGCCGCCACGCCCCCGCGCCCGTCGTCCTGAAGACTGACGACGTCCTGTCCAAACGCGACGTGCGCGCCGCGCAGCCGCAGGGCCGATATGGCCGGGTCGACGAACAGGTCGTGCAACGTCGAACGTGGCAGAAGCGGCGTTGCCTCTTCCCTTCCGGCAAGGAACCCCTTTTCGATTACCGTCGCGAAAAGGAGGGCCGAGGCCTCGTCAATCGGCGTGTTGAGCGTTGCGAGAACGAGCGGCTCCCAGAAACCCGAGATCGCCCTGCCGCCCTGCCGGCAGTTCCGGAGCCACCGCCGGGCGCTGATGACGTCGAGGGCGTCGCGCCGCGCCCCCCTCCCGGTTTTTGCGGAAACGGCGGCAAGACCCAGCTTCAGGCGGTCACGAAGCCCCAGGTGGTTGAGCCCGGCAACCGCGCGCACGGTGTGAAAAGGCGCAGGGAGTTTCCAAAGCCCGTAGGGGTGCACGCGGGCATCGCCGGTGACAAAAGGCGTGGGGCCCTCGACCTGCGAAACGCGTTCCGAGGTCCCGAGGCGCGACACGAACGCCAGCGTTTCGCGGTAGCACCCCAGCATCAGGTGCTGGCCGCAATCGAGCGGGGCGCGGCCGCCGCCCGCTTCGATTTGCCGGACCCTGCCCCCCGCCGCGCGGCGGCGCTCCAGAACTATGACCTCGACCCCGCTGTCGGCGAGACGGAGCGCCGTGGAGAGACCCGCGACCCCCGCCCCGACGACAACCGCTCGACTCACCTGAGCGCCTCGACCACGATCGGCGGGCACAACCGGTGTTTGAGCACGATCGCGACCTTTTCGCCTTTGCCGATGGAAACGCGCTCTCCCGAAATGGGGAAGTCCTCTTCGCAGAGCCTGTCGAGCAGACGCCGGTAGATCTCCTTGAGCGCCTGGGCGAAATGCAGGCCCGGCCTCTCGCACGGCGGCAGGGCGGCATCGGACATCGAATAGAACGTTTTCGCCCTCGCCGCCTCGAAGCGCAGGAGGTCCCGTACGCGCCGATCCGTCCACCCGCGAAGAAGACGCTCTTCGGACACACCAAAGGCCCTGAGGTCCTCGAGCGGCAGGTAAATTCGGCCCTTGCGGGCGTCCTCCGCAACGTCACGCAGGATGTTCGTGAGTTGCACGGCGATTCCGGTGAACTCCGCGTAGGCCTCGACTTCGCGCGTGCGCCGGCCCAGCACTGTCACGCACACCAGGCCGACCGCCGACGCGACCCGATAACAGTACTCGTACAGGTCGGCAAACGTCTCGTACCGCGCGACGAGCAGATCCTGTTCCACACCCTGAAGGACCAGCTCAAGATGCCCTTTCTCGATTCCGAACCTGCCCGCCGACCAGGCAAGCGCGCGACCGATCGGATCGGCCGCCCGGCCTTCGAAAACAAGGTCGAGCCTCCGGCGCCACCCCTCGATGACCTCCGTCGCGACAGAAACGTCCTGCGCGTCGTCCACGGCATCGTCAACCACGCGGCAGAACGCGTAGAAAGCGGTCATGGCGTCGCGCTGGTCGGCGGGGAGGATCCGAAACGCCGGTGCGAAGTTCGAGCCCGAACGCGAAAGCACCTCGCGGCAGACGGTCATCGGATCCATCCGAGCCCCCCCCCGTACTTGGCGAGTTTTTCCGGCGCGGCCCGGAGCCACACCAGGGCGAGCGCCCCTGTCCCGAGACTGGGCCGTTTGAAAAACACGTCGGCCCCGAGGTCCTTGACCATCCGGAGGACCGTCCGGCCCCCCAGCCAGACCCCGGCGAAATAGAGCTGTTCCGGAAACGCGGTGTTCTCCACGAGCGGGCGGCCGCTCCTGAAGAGGTCGCGCGTGCGGTCGACCTCGAAGCGCACCACGTCGTCGAACGCCGGCGGCGGCCGGCCGGAAAGGAGCGCCTCGGGGCGTACCGCGAACCGCTCAAGGTCCGAAAGCGGCAGGTACAGCCTGCCCCTGCGGACGTCCACCGACACGTCCTGCCAGAAGTTCGCAAGCTGAAGCGCGGTGCAGATGTCGTCGGACCAGACGCGAAACTCCGGGCGGTCTATTCCGAGAACCCGGAGCACGATCCGGCCCACCGGGTTCGCGGAGCGCCTGCAATAGTCCAGAAGGTCCTCGACGGTATCGTAGTGGTCCTTCCGGCAGTCCTGGCGAAAAGCCGAAAGCAAGTCCCGAAACGGCCCGATCTCGAGCCCGAAACGCCTCACAGCCTCGCCGAGCGCGATGAAGACCGGATGCGACGCCTTGCCGGCAAAACAGTCGTCAAGCTGCGACTCCCATTGGTCGAGCAGATGCTCGCGAAACGCGGCGAATTGCGGCTCGTCGGCGAAGTCGTCCGCCGTGCGCGCAAAGGCGTACACCGCCGCGAGAGCCTCCCGGACCTCGAGCCGGAAGAGCGAGAGCATCACCGGAAAATTCTCGTAGTGGTCCCGGGCGACCGCCAGGCAAAACCGCCTTGCTGCGCCCGGCTCCCACGGTCCCGCGTGAAACCGGAAGCCGGCCGGTGACCAAGGGCCGATCGTCGCCGTCCCCGGCAGCGCCGTGCGCCATTCATTGCCGACGTGGTCCAAACGCCCGTTCCCTCCCGTTTCCCGCACGCTTGTTGTCATATGGGACTCGCGAGTCACTGTACGCCGACGCGGATCATGCACGGACCGTGCCACCGTCGCCCGGCGACGCTATGCCGCGGGTTCACGCGCGTGCCTGTTCGATTTCGCACGCCCCGCGATCGCATTTGGGAATTCCCGCGCGACGAGTCCCGCCGAATTCCCCCGGCGCGCCGTTGGTCCGGCTATTGCAAAAGGCCGCGGGCGAGGTGATGAAAATGGACACGTCTCTTGGGGACCTGAGAGCCGAATTGCACAAGATCAACCATTCGATCCTCGACCTCCTCTGTCGGCGCGCGCAACTCGTCACGGAGGTGCTCGCGGTCAAGGAAAAGGAGGACATCCCCCTCTACGTCCCCGAACGCGAACGCGAGATGCTCGACGATCTCGCACGACAAAACCCGGGGCCGTTCTCCGACGACACCGTCAGGCACCTGTTCAGGGAGATCTTCCGCGCGTCAGTGTCGCTCATGGAACAGAAAAAGATCGAAACTCTCCGCGTGAGCCGCGATTCGCACGGCGCCGACCGCGTGATTTCGGTCGGTCGGCACGAGATCGGGCGCGGACCCGTGATCATCGCCGGGCCGTGCGCAGTGGAGAGCGCCGAGCAGATGGAAGAGGTGGGGCGGGGGCTTTCAAGGCTTGGCGTGCGGTTCCTTCGGGGGGGCGCGTTCAAGCCCCGGTCATCGCCTTACTCGTTTCAGGGACTCGGCGAGCCTGCTTTGAGGCTCCTCCGCGACACCGGCGAACGCCACGGGATGGCCACGGTGACCGAGGTGATGGACACGCGGGCGGTCGGGCTGGTTTCTGAACATTGCGACATCCTCCAGATCGGCGCACGCAACATGTACAACTACGACCTCTTGCGCGAGGTGGGGCGCACGCGCAAGCCGGTGCTTCTCAAGAGGGGAATCTCGGCGACCATCGACGAGTTCCTGTGGGCCGCCGAGTATGTCGTGTCGGGCGGGAACGAGGACGTGATCCTTTGCGAGCGCGGCATCAGGACGTTCGAGACCCAGACGCGGAACACCCTGGACATCTCGGCGGTCCCGATTCTGCGAAAGGCGAGCTTCCTTCCCGTCATCGTGGACGTGAGCCACGCCGCCGGCCGGAAGGACATCCTCGCCCCGCTCGGACGGGCGGCGCTCGCGGCGGGGGCCAACGGGCTGATGGTGGAGGTACACCCTTTCCCGGCGGTCGCCCGCTCCGACAGCCAGCAGCAGCTCGATCTGCACGAATTCGCCCGGTTCCTGGGTGAACTGGCGCTTGAGCGCACCGGCACGCCGTTCGCGCCGGAAGCGTTCGCGCCGCGCGCGGCGCCGGTGCGGCAACTCGAAGGATAGGAGGCGCGCGCGACATGAAGTTCTCGGTGGCCTGCAACTTTGACGATGCCCTTCTCGATGGCCTCAAACCATTCCCCGTCTACGAGATCTACGGGAAACTCACCTCGGACTACTTCGGCGGCGGCCGGCCGTCGTTCTACCTCCCCGAGGTGGACCGGCCCGGCGTCGAGCGGTTTGCAAAAAAGACGCACGATTGCGGGATCGGGTTCAACTACCTGCTCAACGCGTCGGCCATGGGGAACAGCGAGTACACCCGGGAAGGCCAGAGGCAGATGGAGGAGATGCTCGACTGGCTCGACGGGATCGGCGTTGACTCCGTCACCGTGGCGAACGTCTTCTTCCTCCGCCTCGCCAAGCGCCGCCACCCGCGCCTGAGGGTCCGCATCAGCTCGCACCGCTACACCGACAACGCGCGCAAGGTCCGTTTCTGGGTCGACAACGGCGCGGACTACATCGTCGTCTCCGAGGTCAACATCCACCGCGAGTTCCGCGTCCTGGAGGCGATGCAGAAGGCCGCGCAGGGCGTCGAGCTTCAGCTCATCGTCAACAACTGGTGCCGGCAGGACTGCGCCATCGCAGGAAACCATGCGGTGGGCCTTTCCGCGGCGTCGCAGACCCGCGGCCGCGGTTTCCCGCTGGACTATTGCTCCATCGTCTGCAACAACATCCGCCTGCATGAGCCGGTCAACTACCTCCGGGCGAACTGGATCCGGCCCGAGGACCTCCACCTGTACGAGGAGATGGGGTACGGGAACTTCAAGATTGTCGAGCGCAACACGCCCACGCAGATCCTTCTCGACCGCGTCAGGGCGTACTCCGAACGCCGCTACGACGGGAATCTCCTCGACCTGGTCCAGAACTACGCCTACCCCGAGGAAAAGTTCGGCGACAAGGCGAAGGACGCGTACTCGTACCGGAGGCTTTTCAAGTACTTCATCAAGCCCCAGTCGGTAAACCTCCTGAAATTCCGCAAGGTCATGGACTTCGGGAAGACCGCGAGCGTGCTCTACCCTCTGCGGGGGCCGAACCCGGTGCAAATCAACAACCGGGACCTCGACGGTTTCATGGAAAGATTCAAGACGGCCGGTTGCCAGGACCTCGACTGCGAGGCCTGCCGATACTGCCACGAGTGGGCCGACAAGGCCGTGAAGATCGACCCGGCGTGGCGTTCGCGAATGGGCGACGTCTACCAGGACCTCCTTGGCGAGATCGACTCGGGCTCGTTCTGGGATCCGTATCTCAAGACGATCAGAGAGGCGCTCAGGCTGTAGGCTGGAGGCTCGATTCGACATAGTTGTCATCGGTGCGGGGCCGGCGGGGGCCGCGGCCGCGCTAGAGGCGCGGCGGCTCGGCCTCGGGTCGGTTCTACTGCTCGAACGCTCGTCCTGGCCGCGGTCAAAGCCGTGCGGCGGAGGCATCTCGCCCAAAGCACGTATCTCACTCTCGGAAATGGGCCTCTGGCCCCGCGTCAGCGCGCGCGCGTACCCGATTTGCGGACTTCGTCTCGTGAGCCCGAACGGTCGTGAGGTGGTGTTCTCGGGTGCCGAGACGGCATCGGTCCTGAATCGGGCGGAGCTTGACGCGATGCTCGTGGATGCCGCGCTCGAAGCCGGGGCGGCCTTTGAGCACGGCGCGCGGGTCACGGACCTGGTGATGGATGGTGCCCGCGCGGCCGGCGTGCGCGTCGACGGCCGGGAGATCAACGCGCGCTGGGTCGTCGCGGCCGACGGCTCGCGCGGGCGCTTTGGAAACGACGACCGGCCCAGGACCGCGCTCGTCACCGCCATTGCCACGTACGAAGGCGCGTCGTTTAGCCCGAACATCGTCGAGATGATCTACGACCCGGAGATCGCGCCGCACTACGGGTGGCTATTCCCCGAATCGGCCTCGCGCGTGAACATCGGGATCTGCGTCGGGACGAACAACCTGCGCAGCCGTTCGGTGCGGGAGCTCTTCGACAGCTTCGTCGAGAGGCACTACCGCCGCCGTCTGGCGGGCGCCGCGCCCGTCGGGGGAGTCCAGGGACAGCCGATCGTGACCTGCGCCTCGATTGCGCACCGCGCCACCGAGGGCGTCCTGCTCGCCGGCGAGGCGGCAAGGCTTTCAAACCGCGCCACCGGCGAGGGGATCTCGTATGCGCTCATCAGCGGACGGCTCGCGGCACGGGCAATCGCCCTCGGAATCCGAAAGCGCGCGTCGGCCCGTGAGGTGGCCCGCACGTACGGACGGAGCCTTCAGTGGGACATCGGCCCGGGCCTCTGCGCGGCGGACCTTTTCTGCCGGCATGGGACGGGGCTTTTGAACGTGGTCGCGGCCCTGGGGAGCACGCCGCTCGCGCGACGCCTCTCCGGAAGGGCGCTGGCCAGACTGTGACAAACGTTCCACGAATCCCGGATGTTAAATGTCCAATATCCAATGTCCAATAACGTAAAAACGGCGATCGACAGAGGGGTTGCGAACCTCGTTTCGAGGCAAGACGCCGAGGGCGCGTGGCGAGGCGAGTACGGCGGCCCGATGTTCCTTGTGCCGATGTACGTCGCGGCCTGTTGCATCGCGGACGCAAAGATCCCTGAAGCACGCAAGACCGGAATGGTGAGGTACCTCCGCAGCGCGCAAAATCCGGACGGGAGCATCGGCCTCCACTCCGAGGGACCAGGGTGTATGTTTACTTCGGTCCTGTGCTACGTCGCCCTGCGAATTCTCGGCGCGGGCCGCGACGACGCCTCGGCCGCGAAGATGCGCCGGTGGATTCTTGACAACGGCACGGCCCTCGGCGCCGCAAGTTGGGGCAAGTTCATGCTGGCCGTCCTCAACCTCATCCCGTACGAAGGCATCCACCCCGTGACGCCCGAGCTCTGGCTCCTGCCGTACGCGGCGCCGTTCCACCCCGGGCGGCTCTGGTGCCACGCCCGGCAGGTCTATCTGCCGATGGCGTACCTGTACGGGACGAGGGCGCAGATGCCCAAAAACGATCTCGTTTTGGCCATCCGGGCCGAAATATATGACAGGCCCTACGAGCAGATCCCTTTCGCGGAGCACCGCGACACCGTCGCCCCCTGTGACAACCTCCAACCCGTGACGCCGCTGCTCCGCCTTGCGAATCGCGTGGCCAATCTCTACGAGCGCCTGCACAGCCGGGCCTTGCGCGCCCGGGCGCTGGAGGAGGCATTCGGACACGTCGAGTTTGAGGACTCCGTCACCGGCTACATCGACATCGGCCCCGTGAACAGCGTGCTCAACGCCCTGGTCCACCATTTCCGAAACCCCGGATGCGAGGCCGAACGGAGGAGCTTCGAAGGGCTCGACGCCTACATCTGCGACCGGCCCGACGGCGTCATGCTCAACGGGTACAACTCGACCGCCGTCTGGGACACCGCGTTCGCCGCACAGGCGATCCTGGCGGCGTGCGGCGCCGACGGGCACAGGGACGTCCTCGCCCGCGCCCAAGGGTTCCTGCGCGACAACCAGATTCGCGGCGACGTACCGGAGGGCCCGCGCCGTTACCGCCACGCCCAGAAAGGCGGCTGGTCGTTCGGCAACCGCGACAACGGCTGGCCCACGTCGGACTGCACGGCCGAAGGGTTCAAGACCGTTCTGGCACTCGAAGGAATGGCCGCGGACCGGACTCCCGACTCGAATTTCGAAGATGCCATAGGCCTCATCCTCTCGTTCCAAAACAGCGACGGCGGCTGGGCCACGTACGAGAAGACCCGCGGGGGCCGCTGGCTCGAACTGCTGAACCCCTCGCAGGTGTTCAGCAACATCATGATCGAGCACTCATACGTCGAGTGCACGTCGGCCTGCGTCCAGGCCCTCTTGAAGGCGCGGACGCGGTTCCCCGGCCGCTTCGATCGCGAAATCGATCGGGCGGTGCGCGCCGGGGCGGGGTTCATGAAAAGGGCCCAGCGCGCCGACGGGTCGTGGGAGGGGTCGTGGGGCGTCTGCTTCACATACGGGACGTGGTTCGGGGTTTGGGGCCTGCTCGCGGCCGGCATCCCCCAAAACGCCCCCGAGATTCGCCGGGCCGCGGGTTTCCTCATGCAGAACCAGAACCCGGACGGCGGCTGGGGGGAGAGCTACGTCAATTGCCTCAAGAGGCGATGGATCCCGCGCCAGCCGAGCACGGCAGTCCAGACCTCGTGGGCGCTCATGGCGCTCGCGCGCGCGGGACTGGCAGGCACGGCTCAGGCCCGCCGCGCGGCACGGTTCCTCGTCGATCGACAGGATGGGAAGGCGGGCTGGCCCCGCGAGTCGATGGCCGGGGTGTTCAACCGCACGGTGCTCATCAACTACGACAACTACCGGCACTATTTCCCGGTATGGGCGCTGGCGTTGTACGCGGGAAGGAACGGTGTGTCGGAAACGGCGGGACGAGGCGACGACTCGTAGACCCTCTGGTGGTCCTTGATCCCGAGAAACGCGACGCGGCCGAAATGACCGCCCGGGACGGCACCCCCCGTGTGCGAACCTTCCTCGGCGAGACGGGCCGACTGTTCCCGAAACGAGATGTACCCGGTGTAGTCCAGTCTCGTCCTGCGCTTGATCTGCCCCGCGATGTCGATCTTCCCGCGCCATGCGGCCGCGTCGGGACCAACCCGTCCGCTGAAGAACTCGCCGCAGCAGCCGCTCCCGTACGAGAAGAGCCCTGCGCGCGCGCCCTCGACGCTCCCGTCGCCCCGCTCGAGGAGCCCCGCCAGCGACGCGTAAAGCGACCCCGAATAGAGGTTCCCCATGGCCCGGTTCGGCCAGAGTGAAGGCACAGTGCGGCTCTCGAACGCCTCGCCAAGCGCCTGGGTCATCCCCGAGCCGTTCCGCCGCGCGACCTCGCGCTCGTAGAGCAATTTGAACGCCTTGCACGCCATCTTGGGGAAAGGGACGTGAAACAGGAGATACTCGAAATCGTCCCAGCCCAGGCCCGAGTGCCGCTCGAAGTCGGCGTATGTGCTTTCGAGCGCCGCAAGGTAGCTCTCCACTGAGGCGGGACCGTCAACAATCGCCGTGCTCCGATAGTGCGGCCGCCAGAAATCCATGACGTGCCGCGCGAAAAACGCCTCGCGGTAAGGCTCGAAAACGAACACCGACGGGTGATCTCCCACGAGCATCGCCACCGCCCCTGCACCCTGCGTCGGCTCGCCCGCCGATCCGACCTCATATCGGGCGATGTCGGTCGCGATGATGAGCGCCTTCCTGCCCCTTCCGGACCCGGCGCACCAGTCGCGCGCGAGCGCGAGCGCCGCGGTGGCGCTGTAGCACGCGTGCTTGGTGTCGAGCGTCCGGCACGCGAACGGGAGGCCGAGCAGACCGTGAACGTACGCGGCGATCGGTTTTGCCGCGTCGACCCCGGTTTCGGAGCCGACGACCAGAAGGCCGATGGAGTGCCGGTCGATGTCGTAGCGTTTGAGAAGCGCATCCGACGCTTCGACCGCCATGGTCACCGCGTCCTCGTTCGGGTGAGTGACGGCCATCCCCTCGACTCCCAACCCGACCGCGTACTTGGCCGGTTCGACGCCGTTTGCCTCGGCCAACGCAGTGAGCGGAAGCCAATACCTCGGGACACAGACCGAGATGGCCTCGATGCCCACGCCATGCGGGCTTTGCACAGAACCTCCTTGCGCCGTGTGGTCATGCTTCCTGGCGCCGGTCGCCGCGGAGGGCTGCAATCTTGATGCCACCCGCGCCCGGTTCGTCGTTTCGTAGTCTTCCGTCAGGCATGTGCGGGATCGCACGGCCCTCGCGCGTGCACATCGGCACGCGCGCAGACACAAACCGCACAGCGTTGCCTGCCACCTGCCGCCTTCAGCGCGGCCGGGTCCGGCATTTTTTGCGTTTGCATTTTGGCGGGGACGGGTGCAGAATTGCGCCGAATCGAGACCGCTCTGAGCGCGACCCGCGGAGGGCCTCCCATGAAGAGATCGGCTGTATTCGCGCTGTCCTTCCTCCTGGCGATTTTCGCGTCGACACCCGCGCTTGCCAAGTGGGACCGGCAGTACAGCTGCTCGGGCGCCAAGAACAACTTGTTCAGCGTCGGGGCGTTCGACGAGACGAAGGCGACGACCGGGGGCCAGAGCAACGCGAGCGGTCAGGACACCCCGGTGCTCCTGACCACACAGAACGGCGATACCTGGACCGAGGGCAACTTCGAGGGTCAGCCCACGGCGCTCATCTTCTACCCGTGGGTCTTGAGCACGCCTTCGTCAAAAACCGGCTACATGAGCATGCTCAACCTGGGAATCACCAGCCAGGCGGACCTCGAGACGAGCTCAAACGGCCTGTCGTGGACGCTCTACAAGGGCACGATTCCCGGCGCAAAGGGCGCGCAGGCGCGCACCATCTATTTTTCGGACCCGCAGAACGGCTGGTACCTCGGGGCGGCGAGCTGGGCCAACTGGCTGGTGCGCACGACGGACGCGGCGGCAACATGGGACGCGCTGACGCTCGCGTACGAACAGGACATCGGGTACAACGGCCTCTTCTTCATCAACGACAAGGTCGGCTGGGCGGCCGGCGGTGACTACGGCGAGGTCGACGATCAGGGCAACGTGGTACGGCCGCCGGGGAAGGGCGTCATCCAGTACACCACCGACGGCGGGAAGACCTGGAAGAAGGCCGTCTCGGAACGGCCCTACGCGTTCGACGCCATCACTTTCGGCGACTGCCAGAACGGCTGGGTAACGGCGCACGACGGGAACAAAGGCCATATCCTGCACTCGACCGACGGCGGCAAGACTTGGAAGGAACAGACGGTCCCAAAAAACTCGGTCGCCTCGAACGCCGATTTCTCTTCTTTCCCCGCCATCCGCTTCTTCGACGCCAACGAGGGGTGGGCGATTGGGAACGTCGACCAGTCCACGCCCGGCGGAGATCCCCAGTACGCCGCGGGGATGCTCCACACGACGGACGGCGGCAAGACTTGGAAACAGGACACCACGTACAACGACGGCGCAAAGGCCGACAACGGCTCTGCGTGCTGCCTCCCCGACCCGCAGGCGTGCAAGATGTTCGGGCCGCTCTCGGGCCAGGCGCATGGCGGGTTCTCGATGGACTGGCCTACGCGAAACACCGGCTGGGTCGTCGGGTCCAACATGATCGTCATGAAATACACCGCCGACACGCCCTCGACGAAGGCCGGGGACCGGTGCGTGGAGTGCGGCGGCGGGGAGTGCCACGGCGAACCTGTCCAACCCGACGCGGGGCCGGGCGACGACGCCGGACCGACCGACGGGCCTATTGTGGGACCCGACGGCGAGATCCCGGATGCCGGCCCGGAGGACACGGGTCCCGCGGACACCGGGCCGACGAACATCATTCCGACGGCCAACCTGAAGCTGTGCTTCTCGAAAGACGCTCCCGCGGGTACCCGGGCGTTTGAAACCGTCGTGTCGTACGCCGAGCGGAAGGTCACCGGCGACCTCGACCTCTACATCTTCCCGGGTTCCTCGACCGTGCTCATGACCGACGCCCGTGCGACCGCGCAGGCGGATGGCGACGGCACGGTCGGCTACATCCACACGTACATCAGCGTGGCCTACGCGATAAGCGGCGTTACGATGCAGGCCGCTGACGGCGACGGGTTCGTCAAGATCAAGTCCTCCGACGCAACAGGCCAGCTCCTCGAAAAAGACCTGTACCTGAACATCTCCGGCCTCTCCCTCGACCTCACGACCGTCGACGGGACGCCGGCGGGGACCGCAATCGGAGAGATGAAGATCCCGGTGCTCGCCGGACCGGTAGTAAGCAGCATCGCGACCAAGACGCTCTCGGAGCTCTTCAACACGATTCGCGAGCCGTGCCCCGAAGACAAACCCGACGCCGCGACCGCCACGGACGCGCCCGCGACCGGAGAGGACGGAGCGGCAGCCGGCGCGGACACCGGCACGGGCGGTGCCGCGACCGACGTCCCGGCGGGCGAGCCCAGCGGCGGCTGCACGTGCGCGGTCGCGGGCGGCGCGCCCACCGCGCGGACGGCGGCCCTGTTGATGGCCCCTTTCCTCGGCCTGCTCGCCGTGCTGTTGTTCCTTGGAAGAGGAAGGAACGTTGACCGCCTTCGAAGATTGACACACAGGAGGGAAACATGGCCGAGAAGATCTCGCACGAGGAGTTCGTGAAGACCGCTGTCGAAAAACTCCGGACCGAGGGCTACAAGGGGATCCACAGCGTCTACTCCGGGTTCAACGAGGCGTTCAAGGAGTACTACCCCGGCGAAGACCCCGTCGCCACGACGACCAAACTCTCGAAAGAAGGCAAGATCACTCTCCTCCCGGTGAAGGGCGGCGTGATGATCTACCTCCCCGGTGAGGCCCCCGCCAAGCTCAGCCGCGGCGGCGAGGCACTCAAGAAGATGGGACTCAAGTGAGGCGAGAGGCACGAGGCGTGAGGCACGAGTGTGGCACAGGATCACGTCCCCAAGGTTTGGACTCACGGCTCAAACCCCAAGCCCGGTCCTAGAACGCGAGCTTGACGACCTCGCGGTAGTGATCCACGGGATGGAACTTGAGTCCGCGCACGACGTGCGCGGGGATCTCTTTTACGTCTTTCACGTTGAACCGCGGGATGATGACCGCCTTCATGCCGGCCATTTTGGCCGCAATGACCTTCTCGCGAATCCCGCCGACCGCGAGCACGTCGCCGCGGAGCGTCATCTCGCCGGTCATCGCGATGCCGGCCCTGACCCGCCGCCCCTTCCCGCCCCACAACAGCGACAGCAGGCACGTCGTGATGGCCACCCCCGCCGACGGCCCGTCCTTGGGGACGGCGCCGGCGGGGAAATGCACGTGGATGTCGCTCTCGCCGAACGCCGCGTCCGGAATTCCGCACTCCGCGGCGACCGACCGCACGTACGTCATGGCGATCTGGGCGGACTCGTTCATGACGTCGCCGAGTTTCCCGGTTAGCTTGAGATTGCCCTTCCCCTTGACCCGCGACGCCTCGATGAGCATCACGTCGCCGCCCGCGGGCGTCCATGCCAGTCCCACCGCGATGCCAGGACGTTTGATCCGCGTCGAGATCTCCTCGCCCGCCTTGGGCGGCCCGAGGTGCCTTTCGAGGTCCGAGGCACGCACGACCCGCAGAGGGCGCTTCCCCGCGACGATGGCGGCGGCGGTCTTGCGGCACACCGCGGCGATCTCGCGCTCGAGCCCGCGGCACCCCGCCTCTCGCGTGTAACCGGTGATGATTTTTCGAAGGGTCGGCGACGGAAACGAGAGCCTGCCAGGCTTCAGGCCGTTCGCCTCGAGCTGCTTGGGGACTAAAAACTTCGTCGCGATGTGCACCTTCTCGTCGGCGATGTAGCTCCGGAAGTCGATGACCTCCATCCTGTCGAGCAGAGGGGCCGGAATCTCCTCGCGGTAGTTCGCGGTCGCTATGAAGAAGACCTTCGAGAGGTCGAACGGTATGTCAAGATAGTGGTCGAGAAACGAGGCGTTCTGCTCGGGGTCGAGCACCTCGAGCATGGCGCTTGACGGGTCGCCGCGCCAGTCCTTCCCCAACTTGTCGATCTCGTCGAGCATCAGGACGGGGTTGTTGGCGCCGACCTCTTTGAGCGCCTGAAGGAGCTTGCCCGGCATGGCCCCGATGTACGTGCGGCGGTGCCCCTTTATCTCGGCCTCGTCGCGCATCCCGCCCAGCGAAAAGCGGTAGAATTTGCGGCCCATGGCGCGCGCGATCGAACGGCCAAGCGACGTCTTCCCGGTCCCCGGCGGCCCCGAAAAACAGAGGATCGAGCCCTTGAGCGACGGGCGAAGCTCCCGCACCGAAAGGAACTCCAAGACGCGCGTCTTGATGTCCTCAAGCCCGTAGTGGTCCTCGTCGAGCATCCGGGCCGCAGCCCGGATGTCGTCCGATTCGGCGGTCGAAACCGACCACGGGAGCGCCAGGATCCAGTCGAGGTACGTCCGGATGACGTTGTACTCTGCCGCCTCGGGCGGCAGCGTCGAGAGGCGCCTAAGCTCCTCGCGCGCGTGCTTTTCGGCGGCGTCGGGAAGCTTGGCGTCCACGATCCTTTGCTCATACCGTTCTATGCTCGCCGACCTCTCGTCCTTTTCCTCGCCAAGCTCGCGCCGGATCGTTTTCAACTGCTCGCGCAGGAAGTAGTCGCGCTGGGTCTTCTCGACGCGCGTCCGGATGTCCTCCTGGATCTTGTTGCCGATTTTCACCACCTCGAGCTCCCGCGTGAGGAACTCAAGAGCAAGCGAGAGCCTTTTCTTGACGTCGAGCGTTTCGAGCAGTTCCTGGCGGTCGGCCGGTTTCATGCCGAAGTTCGCCCCGACGAAGTCCGCGAGGCGGGCGGGCCCCTCGATGTTGAGCGCCACCATACCCATCTCGTCCGGGAGATGGGGGTTGATCTTGATGAATTCCTGGAGCGAACGTTCCAATGCCTTCCACAAGGCCTCGACCTCCACCGACGCCTCGTACGAGTCGACAAGGTAGGCGACGCGCGCAATGAGCACCGGAGCGGTCTTGACCCAGCGCTCGACCCTGAACCGCCGCAGCGCCTGGACCACCACGGCGGCGTTTCCGTCGGGGAGCTTGATCTGCTTGAGCATCCGCGCCGCGGTCCCGACCTCGTACAGCCCTTCGGCGCCCGCCCCGGCGCCGCCTTCCCTCTTTTTGAGCACGCCTATGAACGGCGTCTGGTTGTGCGCGTGCTCGATGGTTGCCTGCGCGCGGCCGGCCTCAAGCATGACCGGAACCATCATCCCCGGAAACAGGACGAGTTCGTCGTGAGGGATCACGAAGAGGACGGCGGGCGGCTCGTCGGTCGAAACCACCGCCTTGGACTCTTCTCTGTCGTTCGAGACGGCTTCCGGTCTGGCGTCCCCGGTTACGACCTCGGGAGACAACGGTTTGTTTTCAGGCTGATCGCTCATGCCCATCAACGCACCCCCGCGAATGTCGGGCTGTCAAACGGCGGGCGCTCCTACTTCTCGACGTCCTCTTCCTCTTCCCACACTTCCTCTTCTTCCTGCTCGCCGTCGGCGGGCCCGTACGGGGGCGGAAGGTCGTCCGTCTCCATGTTGAGCGCGAAGTGGAACTTGCGCCGGAGGTGCGCCATGCTCGCCATGACGTCGTCGAGGGCGCCCATCAGGTCCTCGACCGAATGGGGATCGGCCTTGGCATCACAGTTCGGGCACTGGAGCTTGGTGGCGTCCTCCATCAGGATCGCCACGTCCACCTCGAAATCGGCGCCGCAGCCAGCGCATTCGAAATCTATCGTCATCGGAATCCCTCCGCCGGTTGGCGTTTCCTTAGTGAAATTCGATTTCTTTGTCAACTATAAAAACTCTGGTAAAAAGCGGCGGATGGGCGCAACCGACAGCACCGACATCCTTTCGGGGATCCGGCTGATCATCTTCGACTTCGACGGCGTCATTGTCGATTCCGAGCCGCTCCACTTCGCGAAGTTTGCAGAGGTGCTGGCGGACGAGGGCGAAAGCCTCACGTGGGACGAGTACAAGGAGAAGTACCTCGCGTACAACGACCGCGACTGCTTCAGTCACGTTCTGCGCGATCGAGGCAAGGGTTTCGACGACGCATTCCTGGATCGTCTCGTCGCCCGCAAGGCCGCGGCGTTCGACCGCGACATGAAGACCGATCTCCGGCCCGTTCCCGGCACGGCGGAGTTCATCAAGAGGGCGGCCCCGCACTACCGCCTGGCGATCGCCTCGGGGGCGCTACGTCATGAGATTCAAGAGATACTCGAATGGCAGGGACTGCGGGAGTTCTTCCCGGTGATCGTGGGCGCCGAGGACGCCCCCCGCGGCAAACCTTGCCCTGACCCTTTCTTGAAAGCCATCGAGCTGACGAATGACCTGGTTGCCCGCGGCGAAGCCGTCCCGACCTCGCTCGCGCCTCACGCCTCGCGCCTCACGCCTGTCCTGTCCGGAGAGTGCCTTGTGATCGAAGACTCCCCCCTCGGCATCCAGGGCGCCAACGCCGCCGGCATGCGGACGCTGGCGCTGACGACGAGCTACCCGCGCGACTGCCTTGACGGCGCCGACTACACGACTGATGCCATTTCCGGTGTGGCCACGCCGGTCGCGTCTTCTCACCGTTGATTCCAACGCCTTGAGGGAATGCGCAAAGAAAATACTTCCACCCGGTGACGTCCCACGCCGAGTTCCTGCCACTCCGGCGTCGGAAACGCAACATCAACCACGCAACTATCGACCGAGTCCAATACGGCACGCTTGCGAAAACGCGCGGCCTCGCGCCGGACCTTGCTCCGGTTGAGCGTCGGGCCGTACAGGACGAAGACACCCGTGTCCGGCTTCAATACCTTGATCAGGCACTCCCGCCAGAGTACCTGCTCGTATGGAACAGCATCAAGCGGGAACGGGTCGAAGTAGACTCCGTCGAATCTACCAGCGTAGTTCCACCAATCGACGTTTTCCCACCGCTCATGGATTATCCGGACATTCCGCTTGCGCGCCCAGCCTGCCTGGATCATCCGTCGGTACACCGCGGGATGCCCTTCGACGATCGTGTGCGATGCGACCCGATGCCGTTGTATGGCGGTATCAATGATCCCGCACCCGAATCCAACGTTGAGGATGTGCCCGCCGCCGCGGCAGAGCATTTCGGCGCTCTTTTCCATGAGCGGCCTTTCGAACTCCATCATCACGTATCGCGCAGCATCAGTTCTGCGCGTCAACAGGTTCCCGTCGGAATCGTACCAGACGCGATCAACCAGAGGTGGGAAAGGTTTCAGATCTCCCCGGCCGTTGACACGGTCTGCTGCGGCGGCGATGGCGTCGAGCAGGTCCGTCGCCGATTCCCCGACTCGAGCGCCAACACTCCCACTGCGTTTGGGTTTTTCAGACGTTCGCCGCACTGAGGGGCGCGTACACGCGCGGTTCGAGAGCGCCTGCCGCAACCGTCAGGAAACGAGTGACGTGCAAGGCGGATTATCCGCCTTTGCGCTTCGCCCGCCGGCACAAGTAAGCTGGGCGGTGCTCAAGTCCATCGACCTCACGCTTTTTGGCTTCCGGTAACGTCTTTTTGTTTTCTTTTTCATGTTGGCCTCCGTCGCTTCGTTGTTCATCTGAGAATGGAAACGTTCCCGTTCCCGTCGACGTTTGTCACCGCGATATCCTCGAAGCCGTCGCCGGACACGTCAAAACCGCCGACTGTCACCAAGCCATACTTGCCGGAACCGTCGACTTTGGCCGAGTAAGGATTCGCCACGCCGCCGGTCGAGGATTTGAAGAAGACCACCCCTCCCTTTTTCCCGACGACCAAGAAACGCGAGGACGTTGCCGCATAATCGGCCGTAGCCGACAGCGTCTGGCCGAATTTCGAATTGACATCGGCGTCCCAAACGTTGCCGGCGGGCGTGACGCTCGCCTTCGACCCGGGCACGCCGAGATACTGGTACACCCGCGCAGCCACGTCGCCGATGAACAGATCCGAGGCGTCATCCTGCGAAAGGTCCCCGGCAAACACCGCCATTCCGAAGAACTGGGAATCTCCTGCGATTACGAGGTCGGGGTTTTTCGAACCACTCAAACCGGAAGCGCCGAATACCACAGCTGCTTCGCCGAAGCCCGTCGCGTCGACCCGGTCGTAGCCGAAAACGATGTCGCCGAAGTTGTCCTTGTCCACATCGCCGCAAGCCAAACTGCGAAACGCCCCCAGACTGCTGATCGGTCCCGGGATCGAAAACGCCGCAGCGCCAAGGTCCATCGTGCCGGGCAGTGTCGCCGACCCTTTCACCACGTACACGTTTTCCCACCAAGTCGAGACCACGATATCTTCGAGCGGTTTTCCTGTAGTCGCGTGGACATCGTTGTTGTAGTTGCACCTGCGGTTGGCAATGTTCCGGCCGAAGTTCGTGTCCGCTGTCGTATTGCTGATCACCACGTCCGGCTGGAGACTCGGGAGCGGATCGGCGGCCGCAACCGTTGTGATGCCGGACGCCGAACCGTAGTACACATATACTTTTCCTGCCGCCACGCCCTCCGTTCCCGGAGCTCCAACAAGAACGTCATCGAACCCGTCGCCGTTGACGTCGCCGTAACTCACGGCCTGTCCGAAGTACCCGCTCGTGGGCCCGGATATGGTGACATCAGGCCGAACGCTGTTCCCGTAGTAGATTCGCAATTCGCCGTTGTTCGAGCTCATCGCCGGGGCGCCGACAACGATGTCGGCATAGGAATTGCCATCCAGGTTCAGAACGGCCATCGCCGAACCGAACTGCCCGCCGCCCCCGGTCGCGATGCTCTGGACGATGAACGGCGTCCTGCGCTCGCGAGCGTACGCGAAGTTCGTCGACGAGCCGTTGTCGACGAAGTCAACCGATTTGACAGCGAGGCAATAGTAGTTGTGGATCGTCAGGCCGCGGACGCGGGCGGTCTGGGTCTGGGCGGGATCGACGATTGTGTCTTTCTCAACACCGGTGCTGGAGGCAGTATTCCAGTCGAACCCCGAGCAATCGTGGTTGACGGAAGTGTCCATCTGCCACCGGACCTCGTAGTCCTTCACCTTGCCGCTGGTCGCGTCCTCGGCGTCGTCGGCCGGGGCGGTCCAGGCGAGGGTTACGTGGCCGCGCCGGCGCGAGCAGGTGCAGTTTGCGGCGTCGTAGTCGGCCGGGCTGCACTTGGTCGTCTTGCAGAGCGCTGCACACGCCGCCGGTTCGGTTTCTTCCTCCTCACCGGAGTCCGTCGTCTCGCCGATGCACGCGATGGGAGAGTATGCACCCTGGTACTTCGTGTCGCCCGGAGGGGTGACGTCGACGACCAGGTAGATGTGCGTCGGGTCGGCGGCCGGGTTTCCGACGAAGTCGCTCACCGCCACCGTGCAGTCGAACATGGAGTGTTTCGTGGGGAGCGACAGCGCCGTGAACTTCGCGGCATTCGAGGCCACCGCCACTGCGTTGTTGGTGAGCGCGAGTGGCGCGCCGCCGACGTTGCAGGTCAACGTCGCGATCTGCCCGTTTTCGACGCCCGTCGTCTGGATGCTGATCTCCTCGCCCGCCTTGAACTGTAACCCGTTCCCGCCGTTTCCATCATTGTCGTTCGCGGCGGTGTACGTCTTGTCTGGAACAGCCGGGTTGCCGCCCGGCGTCGGATACGTGAACGCGACCGTCGGCGCATCGCCGTCGGCGAGTACACCGGTGATCTCCTCGGTCGTCGAAATGTGTGACGTCGGGTCCTCGACCTGCGCCTTGAGTTTGTTGGTCGCCGTGTACTGGTTGAGGACCATGCTCACAAACGACGCCTTGCCGCCGCTCAGGGGCACCGAGGTCTGCTCGACGTCGTTGATCCACAGGCGCGCGTTTGTTCCCGAAAGCACGTCGCTCACGACGACAATGGTGGTTTTGTACACCCCGCCGCTCGTATCGGTCGCGTCGGTCTTGAGGAACTTCGCGCCGGTCGCCAGGTCATCCGCCGTGTTGGGCGTGCCGTCGCCGCCGAGCTTCTCGATTCCCACCGCGGGCACATTGAGGTTGACCGTGACGTACACCGAAGTCGAATACGTGATGTTGCCTTTGGCGTCGGTCGCCTTGAGCCGGAGTTCCTTTTCGCCCTTCGAGAGCGTGGGGTATGGAGCACCGCTGAACGCAAAGCTCGCATTGTCGGCCGAAAACGCCGCCGTGCCGTTTGTGACGGTCGTGAACGTCCCGCCGCTCTTGGGCCGCCACTGGATTTCGACGGTGGTGTTGTCCGTCACGCCGGTGACGGACACGACAAAGGCGTCGGTCTGCAACCCGTTCTGCGGATCGCCGTCCTTGTCGTCGGTCCCCTCGAACACCCTGGGGCTTCCGGGATCGGGGTTGTTCGGGACCACGAAGGCGACGGCCGCCGCGATGGTGTCAACGTCGACCTCCCGCGCCGCATTCGTTGTGTTTCCGACGACGTCGGAAAGCGATGCGGCGAGGTTGTTTGCGCCCTGGGCGAGGACGTAGGCGGTGAACGTCACTGTCCCGCCGGTGCCGCCCGTGATCGTGTATTCCGACGGGGCGGCGCCGCCGCTCAGCATGACCTTCTGGCCCACGAGCGAAATGTTGTCGCCAATCGGAACCGTCACCGTCACCTTCAGGTTCGTGCCGTCGAACACGCAGGAATACCCCGGATGGGCTGTGCACTCGCCCTGCGTGAGCCAGGCGCCGCTCTTGTACTCGTCGGGAACGTCAAACGACAATGTCGGGGCGGTCCCGTCCGAGACGATCGGCACGATCGGCGAGCCGGACGTCGAATTCCCCGCCTTGTCCGCGACGGATGCCGTCAGCGAGTGCGTCCCGTCGGAAAGCAGTATCAGGTTCGACGTGGCAAGCGAGAAGACAGCGCTGTTGCCCGACACCGTCACGGTGCCGATTGTCGTCGTTCCGTGATCAACGAGCGACAGGGTCTGGCCGTCCTCGACCCCCGTCGCGGTGACCGTGACGGAGGCGTGCAGCCCGTTTGCGATGTTGGAATCGGCGTCCTCCGAGATCCCAAGAAGGATGTCAGGGGCCTTGTCGTTGCCCGCGTTGTTCGAGTTGATCACGATCCCCGCGATGGTCGGAAGCACCGAGTCCACCGTGATCTCGAACGTCCCGCTCTGGCTCTTGTTCCCGACGTCGTCTTTCGACTCCGCGAAGAGGCTGTAGGTCCCTTCGCTCATGTTTACCGTCTTGAGCGTCACTATTCCCGAGGCCGGTGAGCCGACGACCGATCCTTGAGCGATCGCTTTGAACAAACCCCCGCCGAAGTCGCATGCCGCGCCTCCGCCGCTCGGATCATTGGAACACAGTTTCACCGTCGACGCGTTCTTGAGCCCCTTCGTATTGACGTAGAAATCACCCTGGAACCCGGCCGCGGCGTCTGTGTCCAAGCTCTTGTTCCACGTGTATCTCTGCCCGTTGAGAAGTTCGACGCTGTTTTTGTCGAATACCCTCAGTTCAGGCGCACTGATGTCGACATTATATGAAACCTGCCCGGTGTCCGAGGCGTTCCCGGCATCGTCGGAGGTGTAGATCCTGACAAGGCTCACGCCCTCTTTGAGTTCGACCGGGAAGGCCAGGCTCTCGGACACGGCGTTCGACACTGTCTTGGTCGTCGAGTACGTCGTATCCCCGGTAATGACCAGATTGACCAGCTGGCCGACGCTTCCGCCTGCGACTATCACTCGGAACTCGTTTTGCAGGTCGGCCTTGAACAGGTCGAAGTCCTCGGCGATCCCCAACGTCGTCTTCGTCGGGTTCGTCACGGTCATGACCGGGGCCACGCGGTCGACGAGCAGGCTCACCGTGGCGGGGGCCGCGGGGTTGCCGGCAAGGTCCGACGCGGTGACCGTGAGAGACGGGTGGTCGTTGGCGGGGTTGTCCTCGTTTGCAATCTTCACCTTCTTGAACGACACGCCGTTGTTAATGAACGTTCCGTTGACGGCGGCGGTCGCGCCGCCTTCGAAGGTCACGGTGAGCGTGGCCGCGGCCCCGTCCTCGAGCGCCGCCGATCCGCTTCCGCCGGCGATTGTCACGTCGACGAAGAAGCCGGTATCGAATGACGTGCTCACCGAAGCCAGGTTGAACACCTGGCCGTTCGTCGGCGAAGTGAAGGCCAGGGTCGGCGCCACCGTATCGACGGTGACCACCGCAGTCAGCGAATCGCCGGACTTGACCGCGTCGCCGCAATGCACCTGGAGATCGTTGGCGCCCTCGACAAGCGTCACGCCGGCGGACCCGAACGTCACCTGCCCGCCGGACACGGTCGCCGCCGCAACCGACGTGTCCGAGCCGTGCTTGATTGTGAGCAGGCAGGCCGAGCCGTCCGGGGCGTTCGTCTCGGCGGTGACATCGACCTGCACGCCGTCCTTGGCGCCGTCCTTGTCCGCGGCGGCCGAAAGGTATGCGCCGTCGGCGGGGTCGGTGACGTTGATGGTGTAGCGGCCCGTGTCTACGGTCACTGTCACCTGGGCCGAGCCGGTCTTGCCGAGATCGCTCGTGTACGTGGCGGTCAGAACAAACTGCCCCTCCGGGAGCGAAACGCCGGTCCACGTGAGCCGCACGCCGTTTCCGCTGGTGACAGCGGGGGCCGAGTTGATCGCCGCGCCGGTCTTGCCGTTTTGGGTGATCGTGAGCTTGGCGACGCCACCCACCTTGACGCCCGTCGCATCGACGATCACGTCGTACTGCAGTCCGTTGGCAAGGTTCGCGTCCTTGTCGGCATTTGCGTCCAGCGTCGCCTGGTCGGTGGGGGCAACGAACGTGAGGACCGGCACGCTCTGATCGACCGTGACGTGAACCGTGGCGGCCGGAGCGGGGTTGCCGGCCTTGTCGCTTACGTTGGCGGTCAGCAGATTGGGCTGGCTCGCCGCGTCGGTGATGAGAGGCAGGTCGGCGAACGTGACGCGATTGTTCGCCGCCGCGGCGTCGACGTCGAGGCAGTTCTGCGCGTCCTTGTCGCACCTCGACAGCTTCACCGTCTGCCCGTTTTCGACACCCGTCATCTGCAAATTCACGGTGATCGCGTTGGAATCCACGACGTCGTTGTCGAGCGGCGCGGCGAACGCGATGGTGGGAGCATGGATATCGACGGAAACCTGCATCGGGTCGGGCACCTGCGTGGCCTCGACGTCCGCCTTGCTCCTGACCACCGCGTCAAGAAGGATCGCACTGCCTTCGGGAAGCGTGACGTACTGGTCGGCGAAAACCGCTGCGTTGTTCATGACCGTGAACGCAAACGGCGAACTCCCCGAGATGCGCAGCTCGCCGGCCTGCCCATCCTCGACGTGTTGCGTGTCAAGCGCAATCTTGCTCGTCTGCAGGCCGTTGGCGGCGTTCCCGTCCTCGTCGTCCGAAGCGAGCAGCGCCTGGTCGTTTGCCGGCCACATGAACTGGATCGTCGGGATGTCGAGATCGATGAAGACCGTGGTGTCCGCGGTTTCGTAGTAGTTCCCGCTGGCGTCCTCAACCCTGATCCGAAGCTTGTGCGTGCCTGGGTCGATGGTCACGCCGTCGAACCTGAAGTCCCCGGCGTTCGGTGTGCCCCAGGTATCGGTGGCGTTTGCGCCCAAGACCACGGTCTGCGGAGAAGGGTTCGTCGCGTCGATGAGAAGAACGACCTTCTCTTTGGCAACAACCCCCGTCGTTGTGCCTTCAATGACGATCTGGAAACCCGGGAACGGGCTGAAATCCCTCGAGGCGTTGAAGTACTCCTGGTCCGCCGGAATCGTTATCGCTGCGCCCGGGAGCACCGAATCCACCTTCGCGTGAACCTCCAGCGCCGTGCCCGAACGGAGGTCCGTGCCGACGGTTTCGTCGACCCTGGCGGCCACGGTGATCTGGACGCCGTCCATGGGCGCGGTTTCGTCCAGCGTCAGCTGCAACTTGGAGCCCCCGCGCCCCGTCTGCGCGTCCTTGGTCACCTGGGATTTCTTCTCGACCGGACTCCCCGCCGCGGGCGTGATCGTCCACGTGACCTCGGAGTTCTCGGAACAGCGGCTGTTCCATGTTTCGTAGGCGGTCTCCACCTCGATCTCGGCCTGCATCCCGGCGGTCTGGGGATCGAGGTCCAGCACCACCTTCGGGACGACCCCGTTTTCGAGGTAGACCGCGCCGTCCTCGGGTTTCAGGATCCGGACGAGACACCCGCCCGTGTTGACGGTCGCGTGGACCGCGATGATGGTCGCGTTCTTCCCGGCGTTGTTGTGCGCCGCCGCAGTGAGCTCGTTTGCACCCTCGGCAAAGGTCACGGAGTTGAAGATGACGTTGCCCGCGACCACCTTCTGCGAGCTTCCGGCCTTCACGTCGTTCACGAACAGCGCAACATCGTTGTCCGACTCCACCCCGTGGCATTCCATCGTGACGTTGTACTGAAACCCGGGCGTCGCACCGTCGGCATCGTGTTCGCTCGTGAAAGCGTCCCCCTCCTTCGGCGCGGTGAACGTGCAGAAGACCGCGTCGTCGGCCGTCACGGTGGCTTTTGCCGTTGCGGCCCTCCCCGCCTTGGTGGACGTCGAAACCGAGAGGATGTTCTGGCCGTTCGCAAACGTCATCGCCTCGAACACGACGGTCGCCTTCTTCGTCGCCGGGTCCACGGCGCCCACCGGCGCCGTTTTCGGAATGGGGTTGCCGGTCGCGTCGACATTGGTGGAATTCGTGAAGACCACCGCCCGGCCGGTTTCGACGTATTGGGTCTCGACCGTGACGTCGTACTGGATGCCGTCGAGCACGGAGCTCGTGTCGTCGGTCGAAGTCAACTGCTTCCCGTCAAGCACAGGCACGAACTTGACCGTCGGGGTCTGGGGGACTCCTCCGTCGGGGGTCGCGGCGTCGCCCGCGGCGCCGTCCTTGGTCTGGCCGTCGTCATCGCCGTCACAGCCGCACCCGGGCAGCATCGAGAGACAGGCCAGAAGCGCGATCAGGGACGCAAGAAGTGAATTCCTCATGTCACACCCTCCACAGTCGTCGGCGCATGTTCCTCGTGGTTGAAAAATCGTCTTCATATGGTACCATACCTCCGCCCTATTGCAAGCGGCAAAAAACGGGCGGAGAAGACTTTGCCGAAACGGAGAAGGCACAGATGAAGAAGAAAACACGAGTACGAACCCGGGAAAAGCCCGCACGGAAGACCGCGGAAAACCGGGGGTTGTTGGCCCGGTTTGCGGTTCACAATCCCGATGTCGCATGGCGGATCGTGGACGGCGAAGCCGCCGTCGTCACACCGGCCGACGGGACTCTCCACCTGCTCAACGAGGTCGGGACCGCAATCTGGCTTTTGGCCGAGAAACCCGTCAGCCTCTCTTCGGTCGTCGACCGCATCACCGCCGAGTTCGAAGTGAAGCGGACCACAGCCGGGGCCGACGTGGCGGCGTTTGTCGAGGACCTCGCGGCAAAGCAATTGCTCATTGTCGCCGCCGCCAAGAAGCTCCTTCGCGCCGGCTGACCGCGCGCCGGCACGGACAAGCCTCACCGCGAATCCGGCGCGGCCGGTTTCGGGCCGGGCGGCGGCCAGACCCGGTTCTGCTCGATCAGCTTCTGGTTGAAGAAGATCACTGACAGTTCCTTGCGGAGGCTCTCGATCTCGCCCCGCCGCTCGGGGCTGCCGGCGAGGTCCGCGGATTCCGTCGGGTCGCCGGCCAGATCAAACAAGAACTCGCGATTCGTGCGAACGTGCTTGACGTATTTCCACGGCCACCGAACGACGGCGAGGTGTTGGCCGTCATATGGCTGGATCAAGTGCGCGGTCCGCGGCGCTCCCGTGTCGGAGCCGAAGACCGACCGCCCGGTGAAGTGGTTTTCGACGTTCAGGCCCAGAAGGCCCAGAAGCGTCGGCGCCACGTCCACCTGCGAGAAGGCGCGGCCCCGGATCACGCGCGGCGGGACGTGCCCCTCCCAGAGAAGGAGCGCGGGGGTCCGGAAGTTCTCTTCGAAGGCCGCAACTTCGTTGTGGTGGTTGCCGTGCTCCTCGATGGGAAAGCCGTGGTCCCCGACAATCACGACTATCGAGTTCCTCAGGTGTTCGCGCCGCTGGAGCTTGAAGAAGAACTCTCGCATGTAGTGGTCCGACAGGAAGATCGAGTTCGAGTAGTTTTGGAAATATCCCGGCCCGTTCGGCTCGGGGTACAGGTGCTTCTGCGCCGGCGGCATCTCGTCGAACTTCATGTGGTTCGAGATCGCCGCAATGAAGACGAAGTACCTCCTGGGGGCTTCCCGCGCGTCCTGGGCGAGGCGCTCCTCGCGTTCGTCGAGGAACTCGAACACCCGCCTGTACAGGATGTTGTCCTGAACGCCCCAGCCCCACTTGTACTTCTTGTCGATCCCTTGGGCGAACTCCCGGTCCATCGCCTTGACGTCCTCGAACCCGACGCGCTTCATCGCCTCGCCGGTGCGGTCGAACCCGAGGTCGTCGCCCCCTGTGAAGAACATCGTCTGGTAGCCTTTCTCGCGAAGGATCTCGGGGAGGCAGTGGAGGCGGAGCGACCGGTGCGACGTGAATACCTTCCGCTTCATGCTGGGCAGGATCGAGCACAAGAGCGCAAGATGGCCGCGGGCCGTCTGCACCGAATTCCCGTAGAAGCGGTCGAGCAGCACCCCTCTTCGGGACAGGGAGTTGAGAAAGGGGGTGAACTCCTTTCCCTCGGGCGTGCTGGCTCGAACGAAGTTCGCGTTGAACGACTCGACCGCGATGATGAAGACGTTCGGGAGTTCCTCCAACGACCGTTCCGGCGCTCCGCGCGGCGCCTGCTTGACCAACGGAAAGGCCGCGTCCGCATCGATTCCTTTTTGCCGGAGGAAGGCCGTGTCGAGTTGTTCCGAACGGGGGAGGTAGTATCTGAACGCCGTTTGGAAGAAGTAGATTGCGTCGTCGAGCGTGTTGACCGGGGCTGCAAGAACCGCGGCATAGACCAGACCGCTGACCGCGAGGCGCGCCTTCCAGTTTGGCGGCCGGCCCCACCTCGAGATGATGCGCACCCAGTACTCGAGCACCAGCACCACGCCGACGAACACCCATAGCATCAGGAACGCCCATTTCCCGAAGCCGGTGAAGATGAGGATCAGGGACTCCCTGAAGAAGATCTCGCGGAAGTTGTCGTGGAGCAGGGCATAGTCGAGGCTCGCCCGGGTGTCGAAATGAAAGAGGATGAGGAACGTGTACAGGGCGAGAAGCGCAAGGTTCGCGGCAACGAGAAGGAAACGCCGGCCCCACAACGCCAGGTTGACCAACTGGAAGAGCGCAACCTGGGCCGCAAACGTCAACGCGACGACGACGGCGCCGGTGAGGTCCGACGTAATGCGAACGGCCCGCAGCTCCTCCGGCAGCGCCAGGAACGCCGTCTGGAGCGCCAAAACCGCCAGCGTCGCCGGGTAGAGCCGGACGAGGTTGTACCGCCCGAGCGCGTCGGGCACCCGCGCCGCAAGTCCGCTCTTCAAGAGTGACATCTCGCGCAGACCGGCCTTTGGACGGCCCTCACATCACCGCTGACGGCGGCGGGGGCTCGTCCGCGGCGCCGGCCTTCTTGAGCGGCACCGAGACGAGGTACCAGCCGATGATCAGCACGACCGGGATGGCGAGCCACGGGGCGATCGAGCCCATCGCCTCGATCGTCGGGAAGGTCTTGTCCGTGCGCACCGCCACGACACCGGCGACCAGAAGACCCATGAGCGCCTCGCCCGCGATGAGCCCCGAGGCGACCAGGATGCCTGCGTTCTCGACGCGGGTCTTCTGCGCGGCGTTGTGTCCGCGGCCGGCGCTCAGTTTGTCCACGATCCCGCGGATGAGCCCTCCGATGAAGATCGCGAACGTGGTCTCGAGCGGGAGGTACATGCCGACCGAGAAAAGCATCGGGCTGCGGACCTTGATGAGGATGAGCGATATCCCCATCGCAATCCCGACGACGACCAGCGGCCACGCCATCTCGCCGCCCACGATCCCCTGCGAGAGCGCGGCCATCAGTCCGGCCTGCGGCGCCGGGAGGTTGGGCCCGCCGAACCCGCCGGTCTGCGGGTTGCTGAGAACATCCGATGTGTGAAGGAGATAGAGCGGGAAGAACATCGTGAGTCCGGCGACCGCGACGCCTATGATGTCGCCCGCCTGCATCTTCCACGGGGTCCCGCCGAGGATGTGCCCCACCTTGAGATCCTGGAGCATCTCGCCGGCCACAGCCGCCGAGACGCAGCCTATGGCGGCGACGCCCAGCACGGCGGCGACCCCTTCGACGCCCTTCGCGCCGACGATGATCATCGTCAGCGCGGCGACGATTGTCGTTGCGAGCGTCAGCCCCGAGATCGGGTTGTTGGAAGAGCCGATCATGCCGACCAGGTTCCCGGACACCGCCGAGAAGAAGAACCCCGTGACCAGCATGACGATCGCGGCGAGGATCGCGGCGACAAAAGAGTGCGTAAAGTAGAAATACAGCCCGATCATGAGGGCCAGCACGAGCGCTATCCCCAAGATCACCACCTTGAACGAGAGGTCCTGTTCGGTCCGTTCGGTCGGCGCGGCCGAGGTTGCCGTCTTCTTCACGTCGGCAACGCCGCGCAGGATCCCGGCGATGAGGTTCTTCCGCATCCGGTAGAGCGTGAAGCACGCGCCGACGAGCATCCCGCCGACCGCGATGGGACGGACGATGTAGCGGTAGAGGTGGCCGGTCAGCGCGGCCCAGTTCTGCGTCCCGTCGGCAGCGGTGTACTTCCCGATCATCTCGGGACCCACGAAGAACACAAGAAGGGGAACGAACAGGCCCCACGCGAGCAGACCGCCCGCGAAATTCAGCGCGCCGAGCTCCGGCCCGATGATGTAGCCGACGCCGAAGTACGCCGGAGTGACCTCGGGGGCGGAGATCGAAGTGACGCCACCCGCGGGCACCGTATTTGCGTCCTTGGTGAGCCCCAGCTTGACGATGCTCTTCCCGTGCTCGCCCACGGGCAGCGAGAACACCGTCTTGGCGCGGAATATCCCGGCGTCGCCCAGGAGTTTGATCACTGCGCCGACGCCCATCGCCTTGAAGAGCTGCGCCGCTGCCTCGGTGCCCCGCTGGCCGGCCTTGTGGATCTCGCCCGCGGCGACGGATTCGGGGAACGGAAGAGACGTGTCCTCGACCATCACGCGCCGCAGAACCGTGACGAACATGATCCCGAGGATGCCGCCGAGCGTCATGAGCGCCGACGCCAGCAGGTACTCGCGCACCATGTGTTCGGGGTCGAACTTCCAGAGCTGGAGGATGACGAAAGCCGGGATCGTGAAGATCGCCCCCGCCGCCACCGACTCGCCTATTGACCCGACAGTACGGGCGAAGTTCTCCTCGAGGATCGAGCCTTTCATGAGCTTGAGAACCGCCATGCCGATGACCGCCGCCGGGTACGTCGCGGCGATCGTCATGCCGGCGCGGAGGCCCAAGTACGCGTTGGCCGCGCCAAGAACGACGCACATCAGGAGCCCCAGAATGAGCGCGCGGATCGTGAACTCGCTCATGGATGTCTCGTTTTGCACGAACGGGACATGTTTCTGGCCGCCACTTCCGCTCTGTTCCGCCATTTGCGTCCTCCGAATGACCTTCGTTTCGGCGCACTATACGGGCGCGCGCACACCAATGCAAGCGCAAACTGCGGCCGAGCTATTCGCGCTGTAGCGTTTTTTTCGAGGCGGACAGGGGTTGGGGCAGGCCGGGATTCTCTGATAGAGCGTCTTCTCACCACATGAAGCCCGCAGTTGGAGCAGATCGACGGCTTTCACCGTGTTTCGAGCACACC
>JACRCP010000143.1 GCA_016218965.1 Deltaproteobacteria bacterium
CTTCACATTTCTGACCGCCGATGCATCCCGTCCGGCTTCGTTGCGCGTCGCTTACGTACCTCTGGTACGCGGCGCTCCGCACGCCTCGCCGGCCGGGCGCCTCGACGCCCATAAATGCGAACTTATTTTTGCGCGAACCCTTAGGCGGGCGGTCAGCCGGCGAAGCACCAGTGCGTGAAACGCAGGCCGAGGTAGACGCCGACGGCAAGGGATAGAGGCGGGATCGCAACGCGGAGGGGCATGGGGCGGGCGGCGACCCATGCGCCCAGACCCAGCACGACCGCCGGTGAGGCGAACGTGAACCGGCCGATCGAGAGCAGGTTGCCGGAAAACAAGGGGACGAGAACCCCGGCCGCGGCAAAGAGCGCCAGTGCAAAGCACCGAAGTCTCGCCCACCAGACGGCAAAACCCAGGCCGACGCAGATCGCACAAAGGTCGAAGATCCTGAGCAGGTCGTCGCGCACGCCGCACTGGCGCGTGTGCCAGGGGTTTTGCGCAACGCCGTCGAGGAGCGCCTTCACGTCGTCCAAAAGCGCCGTCCACGGAAGCGAAGGGCGGCGCTGCCACCCTGTCTGGGCGTTGAGCCAGTCAAGCGGCCTGTTGCCATAGTGCATGTTGACGCTCGTGAGCACGACGATCGCCGCAAGCACCGGCAGGCACCACCAGAGCGCGAGGAGCCGCCGTTTTCCCTCGGCGGCAAGAAAGGCCGAGAGAGCGATGGCGGCGGCAAGGATGAACCCCTGCGGGCGCACGAGACACAACAGGAACGCACAGGCGAGAGCGGCGGCGGGGGGGCGTACGAGGGACGAGGGACGACCCGACTTCGCCAAAGCCATGTCAGGCAGGGAGGACGAGGGACGTGGGATGCCCGCCGGGTTGCCGTCCAATGGTCCCGGCGCCGCGGAACGGAACTCGCCCGAAAGCCACAGGGTCAGAAGCGCGAGAAGAAGAAACAACGATTCGGTGTACACGGCATCGTAAAAGATGAGGACGGGGGAGCAGACGAGCAACAAGACGGTCCAGGGTCCTGCCCCCTTCCGCACGCGCTCCGAGAGTGCGTACGCGATGGCGGCCGCGGCCGCAAACGCGAGCGCGCTCACGATGACCCCGCCCAACGCGGTGTCGACGCCCGCCCGGCGCAGAGTGGCGATCATTGCCGGGTAGAGCGGGAAGAAGGCCGCCTTGTGGCGCGCGCCCTGGTAGCCGCGCCGCGCAATGTCGCCGTAGTACTGGCCGTCCCAGCGCTGGAAGATCTTGCCGTATTTCCAGGACGAGCCCAGGCTCCCGATGTGCGTCTCGAGATAGTCGTCGTGGAGGGTGCAAAACAGCCACACGGTCGCACCGTGGGCGAGAAAGGCAATCAGAAAGACGACAACAAGGCGGTGCAACCCGTCAGCCCTTCTTCAAATCCTCCAGCATTTTATCGAACGCCGCGTCATCTGTCGGTTTGGCGCCCGCGCCCTGCGCGGCAGCCGACTCGGCGGCGGCGCGCTCCTGGGCCTCGATGTCGGCTTTGAGCCCGAGGTCTTGGGCGACCGCCTCGACGACCTTTTCGTCGGCGACGGCCGCGCGCGACAGGAAAGTTTCGAAGAGCGCATTGTCGGAGAGCGTGTTGATGAGGCGCGGCACGCCGCGCGAGTACCGGTGGATGACCTTCATCGCCCCCTCGGTGAAGAGCATCTTCTTGGCGCCCGAGAGGCGCAGGCGGTGTTTCATGTACGCCTCAGTCGACGCCGCATCGAGAGGCTCTAGCGTGCTCTTGAGTGCTACGCGCTGGCGAAGCGGCGGGTCGAGCTTCAAGTTCTCGTCGAGTTCGGGGAGGCCGAAGAAGACGAACGAGACGAGCTTGCGCTCGGGGACCTCCAGGTTGAGAAGGCCCCTGAACTCCTCCATGATCTCCCGCGTCTGGAGCATTTGCGCCTCGTCAATCAGAACGACCGCCTTCTTGCCCTCTTCGTAGACCTGGACGAGGCGCTGGTAGAGCTGCGAGAGGAGCGTGGTCTTCTCCTCTGCCGGCGATTCGACGCCGAGCTGGAGGGCGATGCGCCGCAAGAGCCACGGCGCGGTGATGCCCGCGTGGATGATGACCAGGAGCGCCGCCTCGTATTCCTCCTCGGGGAGATTGTCGAGCATCCGCCGGGCGAGCGTCGTCTTGCCGGTCCCGATCTCGCCGGTCAGCACCATGAGGCCCTTCATGTTGCTTGCGGCAAACATGAGCTTTGAAAGGGCCTTCTGGTGCTGCTCCGAGTTGAAGTAGTAGTTGGTGACGGGCGCGTTGGAGAACGGCTCCTGCTCAAGCCCGTGGTACTCGAGGTAGTTCATTTCGCTCCTCCGTCCTGCAAGGGCGGCCCGATTGAATTACATTGGGCGCCCCCTGTCAACACGAAACGCCAGCGCGCCTACCACCCGACGCTGAAGTCTATGAGCGGCACGACCCACCCTCCCCAGCGGAGGGCGTCGCCAAACGGTTTGCCGCCGTAACCCGTTGCGATGGGGACCGAGACTCCCACGTCGGCAAGGTAGCCGCGGTCCTCCCACCGGATGCCGATGTTGCCCATGACGAGCCACGCGCCCGCCTCCCCCGGCATGACCCCCGCTATCACCTCGACGATCCCGCGGACCTGCTCGCCGGCCCCCGGCTCGGCGATGAGAAACGAAAGCCCCGGCATTGCGGCAGCCGCGAACCGCCACGTGCTCTTGACCTCGCACGAGGCATCCAGCCTCTGGTTGCAGTCCCCCGTCCCCTTGACGTTGGTGGCAAGGCCCGCCACGGGGAGGTTGAGGAGCAGGCGGCGGCTCCCGCCGGTGAGCGCGAGGCCCTGGATGATGGCGTTTGCGTATGCCACTGACGAGTCCGGTGTCGCGAGCCCGGTGTACGACGTGTAGGTGGCGAGCCCAAGGCTCCCGTGCGACGCGATCTGGTAGCGCAGTGAAAACGAGTAGAAAAACGTCGTCGACATGAGCGAGGGCGAGAGCTGCGCGCCGACCTCGATGCCGTCCCCGATCCCGTAACCGAACTCCCAGATGAAGAGGTCGTACGCCGTGAACTCGCACGTCCCCTGGGGGAGGACATAGCCCGTGAAGCCCAGGAAGAAATGGTCGCGCCCCGCCGACTCGAACGGCAGGCCTTCGTCCGTTTGCGCATACGCGGCGCCGGACAACGCCGCCAGCGACGCCAGCATGAGTGCGATGTGCCTTGCCGAAACCCTTTCGTGCCTTTTGTGCACTTTCGTGGCTCCCGTGCGCCCCTGGCCCTCTGCCCTTGGCCCCTTTGCCCTATGCCCTGTGCCGCCTCTGGATGTACCCCATCAACCCCTTCATCTTCCACGCCGTCTCGGGGCACAACTCGTGGCAGCAGTAGCACGCGATGCACGTCTGCCGCTCGATGAAGGGGTACTCGTCACCACCGGTTTTCATCGCCCCGGTGGGGCAGCTCTTGGCGCAGATGCCGCACCGCGTACACTTCTTTGCGTCGAGCCTCAAGCGCGCATACTCGGTGATCCCGGGGAATGCCAGCCGATGGACGGTGGCCGCCATGACGTCACCGACAAAATCAAGCCGCCTTGACGCCGGGAGCGCAAACGGCTTGATGGCGGGAAGCGCGCCGTCGACGCGAATGGCGGCCTCGTCCATTGCGCCGTGCCCGCGTTCCGCCGCGATGCGGACGTGGTGGACGCGCCCCGGCTCCACCCCGATGACGCGCAGGAACACCGCATCGAGGGCCACGGAGTCGGTCGAGATGCCCAGCACCCCGAGGTGCCTCGGCCGCCCGCCGCTCGGGCCGTTCCCCTCCATCCCGACCACGGCATCCATCAGGCTTGCGTCCGGCGGCCGCACCGCGAAGACGTCGGCGAGCGCCTCGCCGAACCCCGCGGCGGTGCCGCCGGCGGCGTGGACCCGCGCCTTCTCGGCGCCGACGAGCATCCCAAACATGTTTTTGACGGCGCCGGTGTAGACGGCGAGGCTATGCGTCTTGAGCTTCGGTAGATTGACGACGAGGTCCGCCTCGAACAGCGCGCGCGACACCGTGAGCGACGAGAAGAACCGCGACTTCACCGCGACCTTTTTGCTCTCCATCACGATGTTGACGAAACGCCCCCGCGATGCGTCGAAGATCCCCGCCTTTTTTGCGGCCTGAAGCGACGCGCCGTAACCGCCGATCCCGGGGTTGTCGCCCACCGACACGTCGGCCCCGGCGTCCAGCAGAAAGTCGACCGTCGCGGCCACGACTGCCGGGTGCGTCGTGACGGCGCGCTCGGGCGCGCAACCCGAAAGGATGTTGGGTTTTACAAGGACCTTTTTGCCCCGGAATGCAAGGCCCGTTCTCCCGAGCAGCTCGCGGACCACCGCCCCGGCCGTCTCATATCCGGCTTTGCGGATGAAAACGATCGAACCCGGCGTCGACAACTGCGCCTCCCTTTGACCCCCGCATGATACGGCAGGGGGAATGGTATGGCAAAGAAACTTGTGGTACGTTGGCGCGGACCGTTCTTTTCGGGAGCGTGCGGTGAAGAAGAAGGCCGCCACGAAGACCGTCGTCATCCTGGGGGCCGGGCTCGCGGGCCTCTCCGCGGCGTACCATCTCAAACGCGGCTACAGGCTGGTCGAAAAGGAGCCGCGCCCCGGCGGGCTTGTTCGCACCGACGCGCGCGACGGGTTTCTGTTTGATCGCACCGGCCACTGGCTGCACCTGCGCGACCCGAGAACCAAGAGGCTCGTGGCCGATCTCCTCCCCGGCATGCGCACACACGAGCGGCACGCGGCCATCTACTCCAAGGGGGTCTACACCGCCTACCCGTTCCAGGCCAACCTCTTCGGGCTTCCCCCGGAGGTCGTCGCAGAGTGCCTCGCCGGCTACATCAACGCCTTCTTCAACCCGCCGCAGAACAAGGGGAAGACGTTCAGGCGCTGGATCCTTGACACCTTCGGCCCCGGGATCGCCAACCATTTCCTTCTCCCGTACAACACAAAGATCTGGACACTGCCCCCCGAGAAAATGTCGAGCGGCTACGCCGAGAGGTACATCCCTGTCCCCAAGGTCGGGGAGATCGTCCGCGGGAGCCTCGGGCTTTCGCAGGAAGCGCTGGGATACAACGCGACGTTCCTGTATCCCGAAAGCGGAGGAATCGAATCACTCCCGAAGGCCATCGCTTCGCGCCTTGCGACCCCTCCCGAGTGCGGGCGCCGGCCGCTGGCGATCGACTGGAAAACACGATCGGTATCGTTTGACGACGGCACCGAAACGCCCTATTCGACGCTCATATCGTCGCTCCCGCTCCCCGATCTTGTGGCGCTTTTTGCCGACCCGCCGGTCGCGGTGGCGCGCGCGGGGAAGAGGCTCCGGGCGACCACGGTGACGTATTTCAACATCGCCGCGCGCGCGCACGGCCCGCGCCGCCACTCGTGGGTGTACTACCCCGAGCCCGCGTTCCCGTTCTATCGCATCGGGTCCTATTCGACATGCGCGCCGCAGACCGCCCCCGCCGGGACGGCCTCTTTCTACGTCGAATACTCGCACCTGGATCCAGTCGATGCGGACGCGCTTCGTGAGAGAGCGCTCGACGACATGGTGAGGACGGGCCTTATTCCTTCGCGCGACGACGTGCTCTTTGTCGAGATGCGCCGCATACACCCCGCGTACGTGCTCTACGACCGCGCGTTCGATCCCGCGATGTGCGTCATCCTCCCGTTCCTTGCCCGCGCCCGCGTGAGCCTCGTCGGCCGCTACGGGAAGTGGGAGTACGCCGCAATGGAAGACGCGCTGCTCGACGGGATCGATGCCGCCGGCCGCGCGAGAAGGGCGGGTCCGTAGTTTTCCTGGCAATTCCCTTCGGGTGGCCGTTGTGCTATATACGCGCGGATTTTCAAGGAGTTCGCCGACGGAACCTCAGCCCCAAAACGATCCCGCTCCCGCCGCCGCCGCCGCGTCGCGGCCCCCGCATCTTTCGGCGATCTCCGCCCGGCCCGAGCTGTCAATCGTTATCCCGGTCTACAACGAGGAGGAGATCCTTCGCGAAGCGGCCGAGGGCCTGCTCGAACGTACCCGCAGGCTCGGCGTTCCGTTCGAGGTCATCTTCGCCGAGAACGGGAGCAGGGACGGGACGCTCAAGCTTCTTTCCGAGCTTCACGAGGCGCACCCCGAGATTCGGTACCTCTCGTGCGGCGAGCCAAACTACGGCCTTGCGCTCAAAAAGGGCATTGAGATGGCCGAGGGGACATTTGTCATCTGCGACGAGATCGACCTGTGCGACGCGGAGTTTCACCGCGCCGCCGTCGGGATTCTCGACTCGGGCGCCTCCGAGATGGTCATCGGCTCAAAGCTCGCCCGGGGCGCAAAGGACGACCGGCCGTTTGTCAGGCACTTCGCCACTGTCGTCATAAACCTGCTCCTGCGAATCGCCGTCGGTTTCAAGGGGACCGACACGCACGGCCTCAAGGCGTTCAGGCGCTCAAACCTCCTGCCGGTAGTGGCGTCCTGCAAGGTGGACCGGGATCTCTTCGCGAGCGAGTTCGTCGTGAGGGCCGAGCGCTCGGGGAAAAAGATCGTCGAGATCCCAGTGACCATCCAGGAAAAACGCAAGCCCTCCATCAACCTGTTCAGGCGCGTACCAAATGTCTTGAAAAACCTTGTGCGATTGTTCTATATAGTACGAATCAAGGGTTGAACGGCTCGGGGCGTTGCAACGTCTTGGCCGGGGGTGCGGGATGCCTAGACAGGAAAAGCACGGGAAGAGGGTCAGCGACAGGGTCGAGGTCGACATCAGCGCCCTCTACGAAAGCCCCACGCTCTATTCGCTGGCGCAGATCAGGAACATCAGCGTCGGCGGGGCGTTCGTGCGAAGCGACGTGCTCGACGAGCCCGGGACCGAGCATATCCTCCAGTTCGCCATCCCCAACCAGCCGCATCCCCTGAATCTGGTCGGCCGCGTCGTCTGGACCCGTGTGGAGCCGCCGTGGCACGCCGGGATGGGCCTTGAGTTCATTGCCATGGAGGACACCGACCACCGCGCCCTCTCGGAGTTCGTGACCATGGTGCGCGGCGCGCACCCTTTGGCGGCCCCGGACCCCGGGATCCCCCGCATCCTCAGGAATTGACGGGTCCAATTTTTTTTGCGCCTACCCTGCCCACCTGCCGTTGAGGAACATGAGCGTATACACGGCCAGGAAGAACGAGAACCCGTACACGAGAGCGCGTTCGGTGCGCCTGTCCTCCGAGATGTCGGCCAGAAAGTAGAACGCCGGGAAGAGCACGGCAACGAAACGGACCATCGAGTTCGCCTGCCCCGTCGAGAGAGGCATGAGCACCCCGCCCGCGACGAAGAGCCACAGGGCCGGGTGGTACCGCCGGAGCGCCATTGCGGCCGAGATCCCCAAAAACGAAACCGCCGCCGCGGTGTCGGCAATCCGGTGGACGTTTCGCGCGCCCTTTGGGAACCCCGGATCGATACCACCGATCTCCCGCGCGATGGTCGCAAGCGGGAAGGTGAACGTGCGGCCCCAGCCCCGCTGCGCCGCGACGAAGGCGAACGGGTCGCCCACGGCCGCATGGAGCGCGGCCATGTACGCCCCGAGGGCCGCGGGGATGAGGAGGAGCCAGAGCATCGCCCAATCGAACCGGTCGCGCCGGCGGGCGATGTCGTATGCGAGCGCCGCCGCGAACACCGGAAAGAGCAGGATGCCCGCCGAGCGGGAAAGCACCGCGAGCGCGCCGAAGAGCCCGCAGAGGAGCCAGCGCCGCTTGAAGAACCAGAAAAAGGACCCCGCCGCGCCGCACAGGAACAGCCCCTCGGAGTAGAACGCCGACAGGAAGACCGAGCCGGGGAAGACGAGCAGAAGGACGAGCGCGCGTTTCGCCTTCTCTTCGTCAAAGAAGAGCAGGCCCAGAAGCAGCGTGAAGAACAGGCCGAGTATCGCGCCGGTGTGCGAGACGATGAGGCCCGCCGCCCTGCGGCTGCCGATAATCTCGCCCAACCCCCTCGAAAGGGCCGGGTAGAGGGGAAAGAAGGCCGCCTCGCGCTGGTCGTGGCGGCCGTATGATGCGGCTGTGTAGCCGTGGTCGATGATGCGGTCGTACCACGCGCAGTCCCACTGGCACCACGCCTCGACGAAATACCCGGACGGCCTCTCGGCGCCGGACTTCGGCGCGAAAAACGGGGCGTAGCCCAGGTTGGTGCCGGCGAAGGCAAACAGGAGGAGCGAGCCACGCCACAGGACATAGACCGAAAATACGACAAACAGGAGCCTGGCCGGCCTCATGTCACGACGCCCATGGCGATGAGCGACGTCAGAATTTCGACGGTCTCGCTCTCGGCAAGACCCGACATCGAGATGAGCTCGGGAGGCTGCATCTGCTCGTCCGCCAGCGCCACCACAAGCTTGACGTTGCTCGAGAGCGTCTCCAAGTCGGCGTCGTCGAGCTGGCGCGAGAGCCTAAGCGGCATTGCGGCGTGCAGGCGGATCTGCGCCCCGGCGACCTTGCTGTTGACCTCGGCGAACGCCTCGTCGAGCATTCCGGTCATCCCTCCGGCAAGGTTCGGGGTCCCGGCCGGGGCGCGTGCCGAGATCGAGAACCCGCCGGCCCGCCAGAACATGAGCGAGATGAACGCCTCGCGGCCCTGTGCCCGCAACGTTCCTCTGGAGGTCGCCGAAACCGGCGCGCCGCGTTCGAGCGTCACCGCGGCCGTGCCGAAGGGCCCCTCTACAGCCAGAACGCCGGTGAACCCCCGATCGGACAGCGTTTCAAGCAGGGTGGCGGGTCCGATCTCGCGGAGCGTCCCGTGATACGACTCGATGCCCTTGGACGTCATTCTGCGGAGCGTCCAGGTGGGCGAGAGGGTCTTGCGCATCGTGTTGGCAAAAACCTTCTGGGCGGCAAGCGAGAGGCCCAGCCCCCGTTCGGCGCCCTCCGGCGCCCCTGCGGTAAGGATGGGCGAGACCAGAATGAGCGGAATCTCGGACAGGCGGCGGTCGTTCTTGAAGGTCTTCTTCATCTCCGACCCGCGGACGTCCAGCGATTTGATCGCTACCGCGCACGGCTTGAGGTTTGCCGCCGTCTCGGGGAGCCGGTCGTCGAAGGCCACCGGCTGGACCAGGAAATCGGGGAGCCCGTCGCCCGGGCGCCAGATGAACGGCTGGCCGGGATCGTCCTCGGCCCAGATTAGCGGCCGGTCCTCGCGGAACGAGGCGGTCTCGGCGACCCGGGCGTCGCCCCGCGAGGCCGCGCCCACGAGTCCCGACGACCCCGAGAACTCCTCGAACGAGTATTCCCCGGTTTCGAACTTCGCGATAGCCCCGATGGCCTCGTCGTGGAGAAGCGATCCGACCCGCGCCTCGATGACCTCGCCCTGATCGAAGACGACCTGCCCGTCCATCGCGGCCGAGGTGACGTGCAGCACCCCCGAGAGGCGGATCCGCCCGATGCTCTTGATGAGTTCGGCCGCCACACCCTGCGTGAGCTTGCCCGACTCGCCGGACGACCGAAACGGCAGCCCGTCTATGATGGACTGGATCCGCGCCGCCACCGCGTCGGGGTCGATCGACGCGGGGACGATGTCGGCGGCCCCGTGACGGAAACCCTTGGACCACACCCCGCGGCCCTCGATGGCCGAGACAAGGACGACCGGGATTTGCGCCGTCTGCGGGTCGGCGCGGAGGACCTTCAAGAGTTCGAACCCGCCCGCCCCCGCGGTCACGACGTCCGACAGCAGGGCCTCGGGACGGTACAGAAGGCAGGTGTCATACGCCTTCTCGACGGTTTCGGCGGCAAACGTCCTGAAACCCCTGCGCTCGAGGGCCGCGGCGTATCTTGCGCGGTGGTCTGCGTCGGCCGATACGATGAGCACACCCGCCATCGGCCGCGCGGCCTTCCGCTGCGCCGGGTCCAGAAGGAAGGCGTTGAGCTCCGAGAAGTACTGCCACTTCATCCAGCGGACGCCGTCGGTTGAGGCCTTCTCGAAGCCGGTGAGCTCGCCGGTCTGGAGGCAGGTGCGGACCTCGTCGATATCAAGCGGGCCCAGGGGCTGTTTCTGGCCGCGCACCAGGAACTGGAACTTCGGGCCGGGCGGCGCCCCGATCCGCGGCGCGGACGCGGGCGGCGGTGAGGCCGCCTCGGGCGGCGAGACCTCCGCGGCTTCCCCGCCTTCCGACGGCGGCGGGGCGAACGCCGCGGCCATCTCGGCCGATACGGCCTCCTCTTCCGGCGGGGGCGGCGGGGCGCGGAGCGCGTCCTTGAACTGCTTCATGTACTGCGCCGCCGTCTTTTCGGTAATCCGCCCCATGGCGTAGAGCACCGACGAGATCGCCTCGGCCATCTCGTCGGCGCTCGCGTACCGGTCCTGCGCGCGGCGTTTCGTGGCGCGCTCGATGATCTCGTGGACCTGTTTTGGCAGCTTGGGCGCGACCTTGCGCGAAGACGGGAACTCGGCCCGCGCCTGCGAGATCATGCACTTGTCCTCGTCGGAAAAATCAAACGGCATCCGCCCGGTCACAAGGTTGTAGAGCACCAGGCCCGTGGCGTAGATGTCGGTCGCGGCGTCGGTCTCGTCGCCCATGGCCTGTTCCGGCGACATGAATCCCATGGTGCCGACGGCCTTGCCCTTGAACGCTTCGGCGACCTTGCGGATCCCCACCATGCCGAAATCGGCGATCTTGACGCTCCCGTCCCACTGCAAAAACACGTTTCGCGGGTTAATGTCGCGGTGGAACGCCTTGAGCTGGCGCCCCTGGCCGTCGACCGCGGTGTGCGCGTAGCTTAGGCCCTGCGCCATCTCCTGTGCGACGTAGAGGGCGAGCTCGGGCGGCATCAGATCGCCCTGCTGCTCGTGACGGGCGAGAACCTCCGAGAGCGTGAGGCCCTTAATGTACTCCATGGCCATAAAGTACCGGTCGCGCACCTTCCCGAAGTCAAAGACCTGGACGAGTTTGGCGTGCGAGAGCATGGCGGTGATCTTGGCCTCGGAGATGAACAGATCCACGAACTCCGGGCTCTCGGCGATGTTGGGGAGCATGATCTTGACGACCAGCACCTTCTCGAAGTCGTTGATGCCGGTGAAACGCGCAAGGTAGACCTCGGAAAACCCGCCCTTCCCGAGTCTTCGGCCCAGTTCGTATTTTCCGAACATCTTCATGCGCGCTCCAAAATTAACAGCCTTCCGCGCCCAAGGCAAATTTGCTTTCTTGACGCCGGGCGCGGTCACCGGTACGATGCTGGCGCAGCGAAGTTCTTTAACCAGGAGGAGAAAGATGCGGAAACTGTACACGGCGATGTTCGCGCTCTTGGCCCTCTCGCTTGGATGCGACGACCTGCTTCCGGACGCGGGCGGAGGCTGGACGGCCAAGCTCAACGACTACACCACGTGGGATCTAACGCTCACGCAGGACGACGTGAACCTGACCGGAGCGCTCAAGACCACGATCGCGCAGGACCAGGCCGGCGACTCGCCGCTCGCCGACTACCTCCCGACGGCCGACCTTGATCTTTCGGGCAACATCGCCACCAAGGAGGTCGTCCTTAACAAGACCTACGACGCGAACGTCGCCGGCAATACCGTGCCGGTGACCCTGAACTTCAAGCTCACGTTAAACGACGACAACACCGAGATGGCCGGCACCGTCAACTTCGGCGGGATCCCCGAAAGCGAGGTCCCCGAGGCAAGCCAGGACATCACGTTCACAAAGAAAGAGTAGCCCCCGGGATCAATCGGTTTGCGTGCGGGGAGCGGCCCTACGTCGCTCCCCGTTTTCCCTCCGCAGAAAAATCGCCGGGCACCCGCATACGACGCACCCTGTGGCCGGGATCTTGCATCATCGGCTCAGGACCCGGTTTGTCCGGGGCGGGAGGCAAGGGATAGGTGAAGGTCCGGATTCACAGGGGGACGCGCGAGATAGGCGGGACGTGCATAGAGGTCGAGGACGAGGGCAAAAGGATTGTTCTCGATCTCGGCCTTCCGCTCGACACCGACCCGGTTTTGGTCCCGGTCCCCGGCGTGCCGGGCCTCAACGAGCCGGACGCGTCGCTCCTGGCGATCGTCCTTAGCCACCCGCACCTGGACCACTACGGGCTTGTCCACAAGGCGCGCCTTGAGGTCCCCGCGCTCATCGGAGAGGCGGCGTGGCGGATTCTACGTGCCGCGGCGCCCTTCGTCCGCTCGGGACCGCCGCTTGGGGGGCGGAAGGTGCATTTCGTCTCGGACCGGATGCCGGTGCGGATCGGCCCGTTCACGGTGACGCCGTACCTCGTGGACCACTCGGCCTACGACGCCTACGCGTTTTGCATCGAGGCCGGCGGGAAGGGCGTGTTTTACTCGGGGGATTTCCGCGCACACGGCCGAAAGGCGGCGCTCGTCGACCGTCTGCTCAACTGCCCGCCGAAACCGATCGATCTGCTCCTGGTCGAGGGCACGGCTCTCGGCCGCGGCGGCGGCGCGTTCCCCACCGAGGAAGACCTGGTCCCGCGCTTCGCCAAAACGTTTGAGCGAACCGAAGGCCTGGCCCTCGTCTGGTGCTCCGGGCAGAACATCGATCGCCTAAACACCGTCTGGAAGGCCGCACGAAAGGCCCGCCGGGGTCTGATCATAGACGGCTACACGGCGCACGTGCTGGCCGCGACGGGCAACAGAAAGTGCCTCCAGCCGGACTGGCCGGGCGCGAGCGTCTTCTGGCCCGACAACCTGCGTGTCCACGTGGCCAGAAACAACCTGTTTCACCTGATAGACAACCCAACATGGCTCCGCGTGTACCCCGAAAGGCTCGCGAAACTTGCCCGCCGATCCGCGATGCTCTTCCGCCCCTCGATGCTGCGCGACCTGGAAAAGGCCGACTGCCTAGCCGGCGCGTCCGTGACCTACTCGATGTGGCGCGGCTACCTCGACCGCGACCACAAGATGACCGCCGCATTCAAGCGCTGGATCGGCGAGCGCAAGATACCGCTCCACCAAATCCACACCTCCGGCCACGCCGATGTCCCGACACTCAGGCGCCTGATACGCGCTCTTGACGCCGGGACTGTCGTTCCGATACATTCCGAGCGACCGGAAAAGTTGAAGGACCTCGCCAAAAACGTGGTCCTGGTGAACGATGGAGAGTGGCGGGAGGTGGGCGGGGGATGAGAAGCAACGCCTTGATGGCTTCGCGGACACAGACGGTCGACGGTCGACGGGATTTGACCAGTTGCTCCGCGGAGGCGTATCCTGCGCGTGGGGTGCTGTTCGACACGCCGCTTTGAAAGCGGCGAGAGGCGCTACAGAAAACGCCCCCTTCAACCAGAGAAAACTTTTCCGGAGGACACAATGCGGGAACACGTCACAAAATGGAGCGAGCAGACGTTACAAGATGCGTGCACCGAAAACAATGATGCCTTGTTTCGGTCGCTTGATCCCCAGTGTCCCTTAGTGTGGGAGGGCAAACGCCAAGTCAAACTCGGGAATTTCAAAATCGACTATCTGGCGCGCAACCGCGACGGCGGGTTGACGATCGTGGAATTCAAGATCTGCGCCAAAAATGACACGCTCGCACAGTTGCTGCTGTACCCACGGGCTATCACTGTTGGCCTGAAGAAACAGGGATGTCCCGACAGGCTTCTTCCGAAAACCAAGATTGTCCTCGTCTCGACGTTCTTGGACAAAGGCGTTGTCGAACTAGCCCGCCGGATTCGGCCACCCGTTCCGATAGGCTTTCGACTCTGCGTGGAAAAGAACGGTGGCCCCATGTTGGTAGATCCATCAGAGGACGGGCATGAGTACCCCGGCCAATTTTGGGACCAGGCAACAGAGAATCCCGAGAAACAGAGAGTCGCGAAATCCCAGATTGAATGGCGCAATGGTGCGCTGTCCGTCAAGGGCGAAAACTTCTGACGGTCATCCTGTTGAGTCCGTAGCGGTTGGTGGTGGAACATCCAAACGGAACGCCCTTGCCGAGCATCATCTCGAATCCGACGCCGTCCGTCGCCACCGCGTGCGACACTGACCCCGGTTTTTGCCGGGGAGGTGTCGGATGTCGGGCCAGGCGAAGTTCGTCCATCTGCACGTCAAGACGTGCATGAGCTTCCACGAGAGCATCATTTGCATTCAGCCGCTCGTGAATGACCTGCGCCTGCGGCACTTCGACGCTTGCGCGGTCACGGACAGGGGGAACGTGCTCGCCGCCGAGTCCTTCTGTGCCGAGGCGGTCGAGCGCGGGATCAAACCGATCGTCGGGTGCGAGATAGACGTCTACGACGACGTGTATCACGGCGCTGGCGCGCCGCGGCCCATGGGGAAGGCGCGGCCGCTGGTGCTCCTCGTGCAAAACGAAGAAGGTTGGAAGAGCCTGTGTGAGATCCTTGGCGAGAGCGCGTCCGCGGAGGCGCCGTGGATTGCAATGCGGAGGCTCAAGTTCGTCACTC